>CAJOPT010000065.1 GCA_905236455.1 uncultured Prevotella sp.
CAAAGAAAATAAATTCCCTTTCGTCTTCGCTTAATCGAAATTTTGAATAAATTTCTTCCGCTCAACCAAAGAAAATAAATTCCCTTTTGTCTTCGCTTAATCGAAATTTTGTGCAAAAATAATATTTTTTTTCCATTATTGCGTATTTTTTTCGTATTTTCGCAGAGTATTTCAGAATATTATATCTATCATGAGCAAAATAAAGAGAACGTCGAGCCTATATTGGCGCAATATTATGACAAGAATAACACTTGTTGTAATGTCTGTTATTCTAATCGTTTGGGCATTGCCACGCTCCGAGGGACGATTATTCCATTACGATGAGGGCAAGCCGTGGGTATACGGAGAACTTATTGCCAAATTCGACTTTCCGGTATTTAAGAGCGAGGAGAAACTGGCAGCAGAGCGTGATTCTGTATCGAGACTCTTTCAACCATATTACAACCTCAACAAGGAAATTGGGGAAACACAAGTCGCCCGTTTCAAGAACGACTTTAAGGAAGGCATACCTGGACTCTCAAATAACTATGTCAACATTATTGCCAACGAGCTTGAGAAGCTTTATGCCACGGGCATCATGAACTCACGTGAATACTCCGACTTTGCCAAAGACAGTACAAAGATGATAAGAGTTGTTGATGACAAACAAGCTACCAGTACATATGTAAAGGGGTTCTATTCCACTATCGGAGCCTATGAGCAGATCTTTATGCAAGGAGACCTGGGCTCAAAGCGTCAGATTTTACAGAAATGTAACCTGAATGAATACATAGAACCCAATCTGATATACGACAAAGAACGTAGCGAGACAGAGCACAATGACATGCTTAGCCTCATTCCGCAAGCCAGTGGTATGGTACTTGAGGGGCAACGTATCATCGACCGCGGCGACATTGTCAACAATTACACATACCGGGTTCTTAACAGTTTTGAGAAAGCCTTGGAGAAACTTAACGAGAGCAACGACGAGGTTGCGACAACCATTATCGGACAATCCATATATGTTTTCATCCTTGTGATGCTGTTCACTATCTATCTCATTCTATTCCGGAAAGACTATTTTGAGAAACCTCGCAGTATACTTATGCTTTACGCAATGCTTGTGATATTTCCCGTACTGGTATCACTAATGATGAGTTTCAACAAATTCAGCATTTACATAATACCATTCGCCATAGCACCCATATTCATCCGGGTTTTCATGGATTCACGAACTGCTTTCATGGCTCATGTCACCATGATCCTTATCAGTGCCATGGCTGTGAAATACCAATATGAGTTCATTATCATACAGATTGTCGCGGGAATGATTGCCATCTATTCATTGCGCGAGCTGGAGAAGCGGTCACAGATTTTCCTCACCTCCATCCTGGTCTTATTAGGAAGCTCGACAGTCTATCTGTCACTCCAATTGATACAATCGGATGGAAACTCCCAACTCGACCGCACAATGTATATATACTTTGTTATTAACAGTTTCTTCCTGCTATTCGCATACCCTCTCATGTTAGTGATAGAGAAAGCGTTTGGATTTACGTCTACGGTAACTCTCTTTGAGTTGTCGAATACCAACAATAAACTATTGCGAGAGCTCAGTGAAGTCGCGCCTGGCACATTCCAACACTCTATAACAGTAGGCAACCTTGCAGCTGAAGTCGCAAACAAGATTGGTGCCAAGGCACAACTTGTACGTACCGGTGCTCTTTATCACGACATCGGCAAGATGAGCAATCCTGTATTCTTCACAGAAAACCAAGCAGGTGTCAATCCCCACGACAGGATTAGTGACAAGGAAAGTGCCAAGATTATCATCAACCATGTGGCAGAAGGTATGAAACTGGCAGAAAAAAACAATCTTCCAAGAATAATCAAAGAGTTTATCAAGACTCACCACGGTGAGGGAATCGCCAGGTATTTCTATATCAACTACAAGAACGCACACCCCAATGAAACTGTGGACGAGAAACCATTCCGCTATCCTGGACCGAACCCGTTCACCCGCGAGCAGGCAATCCTTATGATGACAGATTCTGTTGAGGCTGCATCAAGGTCATTGCAAACATATACGGAAGAGTCAATAAGCTCACTTGTCAACAAGATTATTGACACACAGATCACATCAGGTTATTTCACCGAGTGCCCAATAACATTCAGTGATATTACACAGGCAAAGCATATACTTATTGAGAGACTCATGTCTATGTATCACACGCGAATACAATATCCTGAGGAAAAAGCATAGTGATTTTAGTATCAAAGCTAATAATTACTTTGCACAAAACTGCACATATGCGCACAAAATGCGCATATTGTGTTAACGTTTATTAAAGCATTATTCTTTTTAGGGGAAAATAAGAACAATTAAAATACCTTTGCACCCAATCTTTTATAGGTATTTTAATATGGATAAACAAAAATTGATTAGCTTGGCAATAGTATTGTCATCTGTCACCACCGCATTTGCAGGTGGACTTCTTACAAACACCAATCAAAACATTACATTTAACAGAAACTTTGCGCGCGACGGTGCTATAGGCATAGATGGAGTCTACAGCAACCCTGCCGGTGTGGCTTTCCTTGGAAAAGGACTTCACATGTCGTTCAACATTCAGAATGTTTATCAGACACGTACCATAGTCAGTGGTCTCAACGTGCCTACACCTACATATTTAGGATATACAGATGAGGTGTGGCAACAGACCCCTTATTACCAACCGTTCAAGATGCATGGAGGAAACGAGCAAGGACTGAAGGAATTCAAAGGAAAGGCAACAGCTCCAATCCTGCCTTCTTTCCAAATAGCAAAAAACTATGACCGCTGGGGTATTCAAGTGGGATTTGCCCTTGTTGGTGGAGGAGGAAAATGTACATATAACGGAGGATTAGGCTCTTTTGAACGCCAGATTTCCATGATTCCCGCACTGCTTGCCACACAAGGCATGGGAAGCTCAACTCCCGGATATTCCGTAAACAGCTATATTAACGGTCAACAGTATGTCTTCGGCGTACAAGTTGGCGGCACATATAAGATTACGGATTATTTAGCCGCATACGCAGGTTTCCGCTTCAACTACGTATTCAACAAATACGAGGGAAGCATCACTAACATCTCCGCAAACATCAATGGAGACAACCTGAACTTGTATGACTATTTCACCGAGCAGGCAAACAAGGCTCAGCAGGCAGCATTGTTGTATCAGGCTCAAGCTCAGGCTACCACCGACCCTACTCTTCAGGCACAGCTCGCCGGTGCCGCAGCACAATACGAACAGGCTGCCGAGAAGATGGAAGCCATTAAGCCACAGTTTGCCGACCGTTACCTTGAATGCTCACAAAAAGGATGGTCTATCTGTCCTATCATCGGCTTTGACTTCAAGTATGGCAAATGGAATGTAGGTACAAGACTTGAGTTCACCACTCACTTCAACATCCAGAACGACACCAAGCGAGATGACACAGGTCTGTTCCAAGATGGTGTCAACACCCCAGGCGACATGCCAGGAATCTGGGCTATCGGTGCGCAATACGAGATTTTACCGAACTGGCGTGTCATGGGAAGCTACCACTATTACTTCGACAAGAATGCGAAGATGGCAGATGACAAGCAGAAAGCACTTAAAAGCAACAGTCAGGAGTTCCTTGCCGGCACAGAGTGGGATATCACACCAGACATAACCGTCAGCTGTGGTGGACAACGCACAAAATATGGTCTCGGAGATGGCACTTATCTCAACGACATGAGCTTTGTGACAAACAGCTATTCTTTCGGTTTCGGAGCAAAGTTCAGGATTATGGAGAAAGTAAGACTCAACATTGCATATTTCTTCACCGACTACGAGCACTTCAACAAAGAGTATAACCAGACTCTCAGTGCCGGAGGACAGAGCATGGAAGTACACTGTACTGACGACTTCACCCGTACCAACAAGGTTCTCGGCGTAGGCGTGGACATTGATTTATAAACGGGCAAAATGCCAAGATCGCGTCTTACTCAAAGCGGGTCTACATCATAATATATCTGAAGAGCTGCATATCGCTGGTCAGCCGTCTGTGGCGGCTGACCATTAGACAATGTTTTATTGAGAAGCTGCGATTGTATCTGACGAAGATACAGTCGCACTTGCTTTTGGTCAATGCCATTCTCTAACTTCAATACTATCTTGCGTATATGAAGCGCCTTTACTCTTGCAACTGCCGGCTTGTCCGGTCCCAACACCCTATTGCCGAAAACCTCACGCAAACGACTCCCAAGTTCAAGTCCCGCAGAGTTGACAACACTTTCATGCCGATGTTTCATATACACATTTATCAAACGGTAAAATGGCGGATAGTGGAAATCACGTCTTTCTTCCAACAGCTGTGAATAGAATGCGCCAAAGTCGTTAGAGATGACCTGCCTGATAACCGGCAAATCGGGAGTCTTGGTCTGCAAAATAACTCTCCCGCGCCTACCCTTTCTGCCAGCCCTTCCACTGACCTGTGCCATCATCATAAAAGCATGCTCATAGGCACGGAAATCAGGGTAATTAAGCATCGTGTCGGCATTAAGGATTCCCACCACGGAGACTTTGTCGAAGTCGAGTCCTTTACTAACCATTTGCGTACCAATCAGCAGGTTTGTCCTTCCGCTTGAGAAATCATTAATAATACGCTCATATGCCGACCGAGTACGAGTCGTATCTAAATCCATCCTGGCGACACGAGCCTCTGGAAAGATTGCCGCTATCTGGTCTTCTATCTTCTCTGTACCAAAACCTTTACCTTTCAGCTCCCTACTCTCACAATTCGGGCACATTCCGGGAATAACATATGTCTGTCCACAATAATGACATGTCAGCATGTTGGAAGACTTGTGCAACGTTAGCGGCACATCACAATTCTTACACTTTGGCACCCAGCCGCAAACCCGACACTCCACCATTGGTGCAAATCCGCGTCTGTTCTGGAAAAGTATTACTTGCTCACCAGCGGAGAGAGCATTCCTGACAGCTACGAGAAGGTCAGGAGAGAACGGACCGTTCATCATCTTACGCCGTTGCAGGTCACGGATATCAACGACCTGTATCTCTGGCAGTTCTATACCTTGATAACGTTGCAACAGGCTTACTAATCCATATTTCCCGGTATGCGCATTGTAATAGCTCTCCAAAGAGGGTGTCGCAGTACCGAGGACGACCTTAACATCCTCCTTGGCAAACTGAGACATCATTATTGCAACAGAACGAGCATGGTAGCGTGGTGCCGGATCCTGCTGTTTGAAACTCACCTCATGCTCCTCATCAACAATAATCAGTCCTAACCTTTGGAACGGAAGGAAGCAAGCAGACCGGACTCCCAATATCACGTCGTACGGATTAGCGGAAAGTTGTCTCTGCCATATCTCAGCACGCTCCGCGTCAGAATATTTTGAATGATAAATCCCCAAGCGATTACCAAACACTCTCTTAAGCCGTTCCGTGATCTGCACCGTCAGAGCAATCTCCGGCAACAAGTACAAGACTTGTTTTTTCTCATTAACAGCCTTCTGTATGAGGTGAATATAAATCTCTGTTTTGCCACTTGAGGTAACGCCATGAAGAAGAACGACCTTATGCCTCATCATCTGTAACAACAGCTTGTTATAGGCTTCTTGTTGAACGGCACTCAGTTCTTTTATCCTTTCCGGCATAGGATCGCCACCATCGTTAATACGCCTCACCTCTCTTGTGAACGAATATAAGATCTTTCTGTCGATGAGAGATTTCAGATTGGCTGACGAGCAATGGGAAGTATTAAGCAACTCGTCACGAGTAACAGACCGTTGATAGTAGTTGTCATCATCCCCCTCATCCATTATCATTGACAGGAAGCCAGTCAACAACTCAAGTTGCTTAGGTGAGCGTTTAAGCATGTCTTTCGCTATAAGCAATGCCCTCTCATTCCGGTATTCCTCTGATAATGCCACACAGAGTTCCGTCTTTGGTTTGTAGCCATCTTCCTGCTTCATGGCTGCGGGTAAGGCAGCCTTATATACCTCACCAATCGGTGACATATAATAATCTGCTATCCACTCCCAAAGAGCAAATTGCTGTGGTAAGAGTACTGGTTTATCGTCAAGTATCTCCCGTATATCCCTGACTTCAAATGCCGGTTGGATGTCATGTACGCGTAATATTATACCTGTATAAGTTTTTGACTTACCCAATGGTACAACCACACGCACACCTTTACACACTTGCCCTTGGAGGCAGGATGGCACACTATAAGTAAACACTCCTTCCAAGGGCAGTGGTAATATCACATCCACATAGGTGTTCATTCTTGTTTCAGAAGATTCTCTATTTCTTTTCTTTAATCACACTTACAGCCAGTGCTCCACAAACCAGCAACACGCCAGAAACGATCATCATTGTTGACTGATGACCGCCAACAAGTGTAAATATTGTTCCGCCACAAACTGCCGCCACGATCTGAGGCAGACAAATGGTACCGTTAAACAATCCAAGATAAGCACCCATGTGACCGTAACCCTGCAAAGCGTTGGTAACAAAAGTAAACGGCATCGCAAGCATTGCAGCCCAGGCACAGCCTATCAACAGGAATGGAATTATCTGACCATACTGGTTAGGAACGAAAGGAATAAGAGCAAAGCCCAATCCACCAAGCAAGAGACTCAGGGAATATGCAACCTTTGTATTGCTGAACCTTGGCAAGATTGTAGCCCATACGACACTACCCATTGCCTGAATAGCATAAAGCACACCCGTCCAGTTACCAGCACTCTGATAAGCCTCGGATGCGGAGTCTGTAGTGCCCCATACCGTCTCAGAGACGGCGTCGGTAACGTATGACCACATATACAGGAACGCTGCCCAGCAGAAGAACTGAACCAGTCCTACTTTCCAGAATGTTGAAGGAGCATTCCGCAATAGCGTTATCCAGTTGGAAGAATCAGAAGCCTCTGCATCTTCGGAAGTCTCAGCATGCCCATTATACTGTTCATATTCCTGCGGATTCCATTCCCGCACCTTTAACGTTGTGTAGATGACACATAGGATAAGAATGGCGGCACCAATATAGAACGACCATACCACAGACTGTGGCACCACGCCCTCTGGCGCTACATTTTTCAGTCCAATCCACGTGAAGACAAATGGGAAGAGGAAACCAACCACACTACCGGCATTACAAAGAAAAGACTGGATGCTGTATGCCTTTGCCTTCTGCTTCTCGTTTACCATGTCACCGACAAGCATTTTGAAAGGTTGCATTGCCATATTAATAGAAGTGTCGAGCAACATAAGCATTAGCAAGCCAAATATCATCACTGCTGACACCGCTAAACCTAAAGAGCCGGCATTCGGCAAAAGGCACATAACAATAACCGCTATAGTGGCACCTATAAAAAGATACGGAATACGGCGTCCGAACCTACACCATGTCTTGTCTGAAAGGGTACCTACGATAGGCTGTACTATGATTCCCATCAATGGTGGCAATATCCAGAAAAAGCTCAGATCATGAGGGTCTGCACCCAACGTCCTGAATATTCGTGAGATGTTTGCGCTCTGTAGAGCATAGGCTATCTGCACTCCAAAGAAACCAAAGCTAAGGTTCCATAGTTTCCAAAAACTCATATCAGGCTTTTGCCTCAATTCATTCTTCATATCTTTAAGTTTTTATAATTTATAATCTAATATCACCTCGTTGTTCCCCTAACAATGAGACGGGTTCGGACGATACGCTTTACAATCTCTCCCTTTCCTATACCACCCTCAACATGGGTGATCAGAGCGTGAGCCGCCTCCTCACCAACTCTCACACCACGCTGCTCCACTGTAGTAAGCATGGGGTCACAAGCTGTTGACCGCTCATCATTAGTAAATCCACATATAGATATATCCTGCGGAATACGATAACCCATACGCTTGGCTGCATACAATATGCCTACAGCCGCATCATCGTTAACGGCAAAGAAGGCATCCGGGATCTCTTCCTGACCAAGGATTTCATGGGTAACCGTCTCCGCATCTATACGGTTGTCACAGATTCGGAAGAAACGCTCCTCAGGCTTCAAGCCTGCCTTCAGCAATGCATCGCGATAGCCATTATATCGGTTTTTTGAGATTTCCAGTTTCATAGAGGAGCCATAATAAGCTATTCTTCTACACCCGGTGTTTATGAGGTGTTGCACTGCCATAAAAGCGCCCATATAGTCGTCAACGACCACACGGCTGGCATTGACACCTGTACAGATACGGTCATAAAACACCAATGGAATGCCAAGGTCTATGAGTCTCTGGAAATGGCTATACTCAGTGGTATTCTTAGCCTGCGAGACTATTATGCCACATACTTTATTGGCATAGAAGGACTCACATATAGCACGCTCACGCTCGTATTCCTCATTACTTTGTGCAACCATCACACGATATCCTCTGATGGCTGCCTCTTTCTCGATGCCCGAAAGGATAGATGAGAAATAATAGTGTGCGAACTGAGGAATGATAACCCCAATAATCTTTAATGGCTGGATTCTGCTTTTCCGCAAGGACTCAGCTATTACATTGGGATAGAAATTATGCTCCTTAGCATACCGCTGGATTCTTTCCCGCTTCTCCGCACTTATACGATGACTGTCTTGCAAAGCGCGTGAGACTGTAGCTACTGAGACGCCAAGTGCCTCAGCAATATCTTTCATGGTTCTTGGAGGTGTATTACTCATGCTTAAACTTCATTTGACAGCCTCCTCCAGAAGGGGCGCAGAAAGGCTTGTTCTCCCATCATAGGGGGCTGGGGGCTTAGTGTTTTGCAAAATTACTGAAAACCTTGCAATATACATAATAAAAGGAAATTAAATATAAATATTTAGCAAATGCAAACGTTTGCGCAGGCTATTTTGCAGATTTTAAGCAAAAAAGGGTTTCGTACTCTATAATAATCCTACCTTTGCACAAGGTAAGCTGCATCTCAGCTATTAAAAGCAAAAAGACCTAATAACGTATAGATTCTAACATTATAATATTAACTTAACAATCAAGAATGATGAAGCAGGTAAAATTCAAATTCCCTGTCAGAATGCTCGCAATGGTATTCGGGCTATTTCTGTCAGTTGGTGCCTTTGCACAGCAGATTACTGTCAATGGCCATGTAAAGGATGCTACCGGCGAGCCTGTCATCGGCGCTACTATCCGTATTGACGGAGCACAAGGTGGTGCTGTCTCTGACCTTGACGGTAACTTCACGCTGAATGTGAACCAAGGCGCTACATTGTCTGTCTCCTATGTGGGATATGAGACACAGCAGGTCACAGCTAAGCCAAACGTTGTCATCACATTACAAGAAGATGCGGCAAAGAGTCTCAATGAGGTTGTGGTTATCGGTTACGGTGCCGTAAAGAAGAGCGACCTCACCGGTTCCGTGGCAGCCCTGAAGCCAGATGCAAAGAACAAGGGTCTCATCGTGAACCCACAAGACATGTTGGCAGGTAAGGTTGCCGGTGTGAACATCACTTCCAGTGACGGTGCTCCTGGCGCTGGTGCAACTATCCGTATCCGCGGTGGTTCGTCACTTAATGCCTCTAACGACCCATTGATCGTTATTGACGGTCTTGCTATGGACAATGAGGGTGTGAAAGGTCTTTCCAACGCATTGTCAATGATTAACCCACAAGACATCGAGTCATTTAACGTGCTGAAGGATGCCTCAGCAACTGCCATCTATGGTAGCCGTGGTTCAAATGGTGTAATTATTATCACCACCAAGAAAGGACGCAAGGGCATGAGACCTTCTATCTCTTACTCAGGAAACGCTACCGTCAGCATGCGCCAAAAGTCAATTGACGTGATGGACGCAGACGAATATCGCACCTTTATCAGAAATATGTACGGAGAAGGTAGCATCCCAGTAAACGCACTCGGAACAGCCAACACCGACTGGCAGAAAGAAATCTACCGCACTGCTATCAGCCACGACCATAACGTGACATTATCAGGTGCAGTGAAAGACCTGCCATACCGTTTATCTGTTGGATATACAGACCAGCAGGGTATCTTGAAGACATCAGACTTCCAGCGTGTCACAGCAGCTGTGAACCTGAATCCTTCACTCTTTGACAACCACCTGAACGTTAACATCAACGCAAAGGGTATGTATGCCAAGACAAGATATGCAGACACTGGCGCCGTAGGTGCAGCTGTATATTTTGATCCGACACAAGACCCATACAACTTCACTTCTGAGTATCATCAGAACCTGCTCGGCAGTAGCTTGCAGCAGACGCTGAGCAATTTCGGCGGATACTTCCAGTGGCCAGTAGAGGCTGACTATGATGGCGACACAACATGGCCATTCACATACAGAAGTGTTGCTAACATTCCTAACCCTATCGCTTTACTCAACGGACGTAACGAGCATGCTAACAGCCGCTCATTCATCGGTAGTGCCGACGTAGACTATAAGATTCACGGGTTTGAGGATTTACGTCTCCACGCAACCTTCGGTGCCGACATCTCTGAGGGTCGTCAGTACACTGAGAATCAGCCTTGGTACACCGGCTCCATGTATTATGGCAGCAACGGTCGTGACAAGATTCTCAAGCGTAACCTCCAGTTCTCTGCATACGCACAGTATTATCATGACTTCAACGACGATGCGAAGAACCACTTCGACATCATGGCAGGTTACGAGTGGCAGCATTTCTGGCGTGATCAGAAGAAAGAGTATTTCAGCTTCTATCCATCTACAAGTCCGAAGGCTGGCGAGGAGCGTCCTCACACTCCTTATCACTTCCAGACTGACAGCTACCTGATTTCATTCTTCGGTCGTGCGAACTGGAGTCTGATGGACCGTTACTACGTCACCTTCACCATGCGTGACGATGGTTCCTCACGTTTCAAGGATCACTGGGCACTGTTCCCATCAGCAGCTTTCGCTTGGAAGATTAAAGACGAGAACAAGTTCCGTGATATCTCATGGCTTTCCGACCTGAAGCTCCGCCTTGGCTGGGGTATGACAGGTCAGCAGTCTGGTGCCGTTCCTGACTATGGATGGATTGCTACTTATTCACGCAACACAGGTACCGACAGTTACTACCCTCTCATCGGCGAAGGTGTACTCTATCGTCCTGACAACTATACTCCTAACCTGAAATGGGAGACAACGACGACATATAACATCGGTCTTGACTGGGGTATCCTTAATCAGCGACTCTCAGGTACTGTTGACTGGTACTATCGCAAGACAACCGACTTGCTTAACTATGCCATAGCTCCCCCATTGTCAGCTTACCGTAACCAAAGCTGGCAGAACATCGGTTCACTTGTAAACACCGGTGTTGAGGCAACAATCAGCTGGAAGGCTATACGCTCTAAAGACTGGTACTGGGTTATCGACTATAACTTCACATACAACAAGAACAAGATTACCGAGCTCTCAGGCGTATCAAGTGACGACTCTCCTGTACCTAACACAGACATCAAGATCGGTACCGACCGCTATCTTGAGCACCAGTATATTGGCAAGCCAATCAACTCTTTCTATGTATTCCAGCAAGCGTATGATGAGAACGGCAAGCCGATCGAGAATGCAGTCGTAGACCGTAACGGTGACGGACAGATCACACAGGCTGACAAGTACTTCTACAAGAGTCCGACCGCTCCTATCACTATGGGATTGTCTTCTCGCTTAGAGTACAAGAACTGGGACTTCGGCTTCGCTCTCCGCGCAAGCATTGGCAACTATGTATACAACAACATTGAGCAAGGTATGGCTAATGTAAACAAGACAGAAGTGTGGAAAAGCTCATTGCTCTATATGAACAACTATACATACGAGGCTATTGCCCGTAACTGGCAGACTTACCAGATCACCTCTCAGCTGTCTGACTATTATGTACACAACGCTTCATTCCTGAAGTGCGACAACATCACTTTGGGTTATAGCTTTGCCAACATCTTCAAAGGCAATAGCTACCAAGGCATCAGTGGACGTGTCTACGCTACAGCTACTAACGTATTCACCTTGACTAAGTATGACGGTTTGGATCCAGAGGTTGGCAACGGCTTCGACAGTAACATGTATCCACGTCCATTCTCTGTAATTGTAGGTCTGAACCTGAATTTCTAATTAAACTAACATCCTAAAAGAAATATAAGTCATGAAAAAGATATTTAAGAATCTGATTCCTGTTGCAGTCTTCGCACTGACTCTCGGCATGACATCATGTACCGGTGACCTCGACGTTGAGCCACTGGATCCGAATATGTCGACAGAAGTAAGCCCTGAAGGTCTGTTCAACAAATGCTATGCAAACATAGCTATGGCAGGTAATGGCGGAGCTAATGGCGACTGTGACATCGATGGTATCGATGGTGGTACATCAGGATACATACGCCAGATGTGGAACGCCAATGAGCTTCCTACAGACGAGGCTATCAACGGCTGGGGCGATGATGGTATTGAGCAGTCTTGCTTTAACACATACGATGAGTCTCACCCGATGCTTAACGGATATTTCGCACGTCTTACCACTGGTATTACTTATTGCAACCAATATCTGACGATTGCGGCAGACTACAATGCAACGATGACCGCAGAGATCCGTTTCATCCGCGCGCTGAACTACTATCTCCTTATGGATGCTTTCGGAAGAGTTCCTTTCGCTGAGACTCTCGGTACTCCTGTCATTTACACTCGCCAAGAGATTTACGACTGGTTAGAGAAAGAGCTTACAGAGAATGTAGAGCCTTATCTCGATGCTCCAAAGGCTAAGAAATCCACAGACGCCAACTATGGACGCGTTGACAAGGCTGCCGCATGGCTCCTTCTCTCTCGCCTATACCTGAATGCTGAGGTATATACAGGTACCGCACAATGGGCAAAGGCTGCAGAGTACGCAAAGAAAGTCATGGACTCTGACTATCGTCTGAACACCACTACCATCAACGGATGGAGCGCTTATCAGATGCTCTTCATGGGTGACAACGGTGAGACTGACGCTGCATACGAGGCTATCTTCCCTATTCTCCAGGATGGTTTGAAGACCACATCATGGGGTACGACACAGTTCCTCTGCGCAGGTTGCTTCGACAGTGACATGCACGCCAATCCAAACAATCCTGATGCCACAAACGGTCTGTCAGGACAGATGTGGGGAGGTAACCGTACACGTCCACAGCTGATTCAAAAGTTCTTCCCGAACCTCGACGCTCCACATATCGCATCATACGAGATGCCGGCAGTGGCTGGTGATGACCGTGCTATCTTCGACGGTATCGGACGCGAGATTAACAACCTCGACCGCGCCACATTCAAGAACGGCTATGCTGTTGCTAAGTTCGTGAACTTCAAGACCGACGGCTCAAGCGGACATGACGCTACCTTTATGGATGCAGACTTCTTCTTCTTCCGTACCGCTGAGGCATATCTGACATTCGCTGAGGCTACAGCTCGTCAGAATGGTGGTTCCGCGACACCTGAGGGTATCAACGCCATCAATGCTATTCGCGACCGCGCTCATGCTACAAAGAAAGCCGGCTACTCACTTAATGACATCCTTGACGAGTGGGCACGTGAGTTCTACTTTGAGGGACGCCGCCGTGTAGACCTTATCCGTTTTGGCAAGTTCGGTGGAAACACAGACTATATCTGGCAATGGAAGGGTGGCACATACGCTGGACGTAACTTCGATGAGTATCGTAACATCTATGCTATTCCAGCTGCACAGCTTTCTGCATACAACAATGAACAGAATCCTGGTTACTAATACATAACAGAAAGGACAATTATTTATGAAAAATATATTTAAGTCAACATTACTGCTGTTTTGCAGTGTATGTATGTTCGTGGCATGTTCCGACGATCTTGACCATAATCCGACGCTTGTAATGCCGTCGTCGTTCACTCTGAACACACCGGCATACGCACAGGCACAGACAGACTTGGCTACATCTACGGTACTTCCTTTCACTTGGTCTCAGCCAAACTATGGAGGTTTCCCTGTCGCAGCACAGTATCAGATGCAGTTCTCTCTCACTAACAGCTTCAAGACATCTGTCGCTGAGGCACTGGCTGACGAAACAGGACAGACTGTTGCTGACTATGTCATGCTCGACCAGATTTACAACAGCTGTAAAGGTGATGTAGACGCTGCGCTGCTGGCAAAAGGTCTGGAGCAGATTGCCGGCTGGAAAGAGAGCGAGGTTCCTTCTTCTGTAAAGATTTACGCTCGTTTGGCTTCTGACTATGCCAATGACACAATCTACTCAAATGTCGTTGAGTTCAATGCCATTCCTTATTATGTTGAGTTGAAGGACGCTGCTCCAATAATATGGTATCTCGTAGGTGACTGCATCGCCGACGGCTCTTGGGGCAACTCATCAGTTACGAAAGACCTGATTCCATTGTTCCCGATTGCAGGTGAGGAATATGACAAGGCTACTGGTACTGGAAAGATTTCTTATACTGGTTACTTCCCAGCAGGTGGACAGTTCAAGCTTGTACAGACTCCTGGAGACTGGAACACACAGATGAACTACACTAACGTAACCGATGCCGCTCTTGTTGATGACTTAGACGGTGACAACCACAATATCGGTATCAAGACCGCAGGTTACTATACCGTTACAGTAGACACCAAGGCTAACAGCATCTCTATAGAGGCATACACGAACGACGTAAAGAAGTTCAGTACTGTGGGATTACCTGGTGGACATAACGGCTGGGATGCTACTTCTGCAATGACCGCATTGGAGACCTTCGCATCAGCTGAGAACCATGTATGGGTGACAACCCTTGACCTTGATGCTGACAATGAGATGAAGTTTGCCGCTGACGGTGACTGGGCTGTTAACTGGGGTGCAACTGACTTCCCGTTCGGTACAGGTGTGCAGGATGGCAGCAACATCCCTGTCACAGCTGGTTCATACACCGTTGTCTTTAATGACATCACTGGTCAGTACATGTTTATTGCTAACGAATAAAAACGACAGATAATTATGAAAAAGCTATTATCAATGTTGGGCATTGTCTTGCTTCTGGCAAGCTGCTCAGACGACTATACAGATTGGGCTTCCCCAATGGCTAACGGCCCAGAGGATGCCAAGACCGTGACGTTGGCTGTATCTCAGGCTGCCGACATCAACTACGAAGGACTGACGGATGAGACTGTACAGTTATTTGTACCTGTTGTGGAAAGTGTCGACGAAGGTATAACTGAATATAAAGTCGTCATCTCTAACGAAGACAATACCAACAGCGTTGAACTGAAAGCTGATGCCAACGGATATGTTTCCGCTGAAGAGCTGAAGGCAGCTGTTGAGACGCTCTATGGAAAGGCTCCGACACCACGTGTGCTGAACCTGGCAATCACAGGATATACTACTATCAACGGACAGGCTATCGCCAACAAAGGCGAGACAAAGGCTAAAGTCACCCTGACAGCTCCGCATATCTCTGACAACTACTATGTTGTAGGAGGAGCACTGGACTGGGGTGCCTCTGCCTCAAGCAAGGTGCAGAAGTTCAACCACAGCAGCTCTAACGTTTATGATGATCCTGTGTTCACCATTCGTATTCCTGCCAGCTTTGACGGTGACGGAAACCGTACTGACACTTGGTTCGCCATCGGTGATGACGAGGCTTGTGAGGCTATCGCCAACAGCAACGACTACTCGAAGTTGCTGGGAACGACAGGCGGAAACGGAAACCAAAGCTACACAGGCAATCTTGCTCCTCGCACACAGCTGAGCGACGACGGTAGCCTCTGCATGCCTGCATCCGACGGTGCCGCCGCTTACAAGATTACTCTGAACATGATGGACTATACCTACAGCATCGAGCCTGTCGCACCAGGTCCTGAGATATGGTATCTCGTAGGAAGCTGTATCGGTGACGGCTCATGGGGTAACGCTCCTGAGAATATCGGTACTTCCCTCTTCCCATTGGCATACATTGGCAATGACAAGGTATCGTATACAGGTTACTTCACCACTGACGGGTTCAAGCTCATCAAGGATCCAGGCTCATGGGATAACCAGTGGGGACAGGGAGGCAGCGGCTACGTGAAGAACGATGGCGGCTCTGGCAACATCTCCGTACCAAGTGCAGGATATTATACCGTAACACTTGACTATGCTCATGACGTTCTGACAATTGAGCCAGCAAGCATCACGCCTAACACATATGCAGTAGGTATCGCAGGTTCTTTCAACGGATGGTCATTCAGTGCCATGACAAACTGCCCTAACAACGATCATCTCTGGAAGTGCGAGCTTACTGCCACTGGCGACCAGGAAGGCAAGTTCCTCATTGACGGCTGGTCTGTAAACTGGGGTGCCACTGACTTCCCATCAGGAATCGGAGAGCAAAACGGTCCTAACATTCCTATCGAGGGTGGCAACTATATTGTTATCTTCAATGACATTACAGGTGGATACAACTTCATCAGTAAGTAAAAAGTAAATAACACTATACAAAAAAAGAGCATGCCAACAAAGCATGCTCTTTTTTATAACAGGAACGTTCATTTGTGATATTTCATTAAAAATCGGCATAATCTTTGTATGTTTGAAAGTAAAGACTTACTTTTGTAGTCTTGAAACAAGGGTTATTAATTAATAAGGTAAGAAAATGAACTATCAAGATTGGACAAACGTTATCAACGAGAGAGAGCAGCAACTGGAGATGTCGAGAGCGTTTCCGGCACTGATGCGTAAGGTATACGTATGGATGACAATGGCTTTGGTTATCACAGGTGTGACGGCATACAGCGTGGCAAACTCACCCGCTTTGCTGAATGCCATCTACGGTAATAGGATTTTATTCTGGGTACTCGCCATTGCAGAGTTAGGTATTGTATTCTATACCTCAGCACGTATTGAGAAGTTGTCTCTGACAACAGCAACGATGCTGTTCATACTCTTCTCTGTCATTAATGGTGCCACAATGGCATATATCTTCCTGGCATATACCGCCACCTCCATCACTAAGACATTCCTAATCACGGCAGGTACATTTGCGGCTATGGCTGTTATAGGCTCTACGACGAAGAAAGACCTCACCAAGATGGGCGGTATTTTATTCATGGCACTCATTGGACTTATCATCGCAGGTATTGTGAATATCTTCACAAAGAGTACCATGTTTGACCTCATCATCAGCGGTATTGGTGTCCTTATCTTCACAGGGCTCACCGCTTGGGACGCACAAAAGATCAAGCAATGGTTGTCGATGGCTCCCGACGCAGGTGAGCAGACACAAAAGATTGCGCTGATGGGAGCATTGAGCTTGTATCTGGACTTTATCAATATGTTCATCTACCTGCTCCGCTTCTTTGGCAGCAGCCGAGACTAAAACAATATGATTGGCATAAAATTGCATATAACCTTGCAATTTTATGCCAAAACATTTTGCTATTTGCATAATAATACATAATTTTGCACCCTCAAACGTATAATTATTCGATATATGAAGATCAAAAATAGTAGAATGGAAACCTTGAGGATGCTCATCTCCAGTCAGGAACTTTGTTCGCAAGAAGAGGTACTGCAAGCATTGGAAAAGGAAGGTTTCAAACTTACACAGGCGACATTAAGCCGAGACTTGAAACAACTGAAAGTGGCAAAAGCGGCAAGCATGAACGGGAAATATGTATATGTGCTGCCAAATGAGACCATGTACAAACGTGTCACCACCCCACGCTCAGCCCGTGAGATGCTCCAGAACTCTGGATATGTATCTCTGAACTTCTCAGGAAACATGGGTATTATCAAGACACGTCCAGGATATGCCAGTGCTATCGCCTACAATATCGACTCCAGTGACATCCCTGAAATATTAGGAAGCATTGCCGGAGATGATACTATATTCATTGCCATAAAAGAAGGGTCAAGACGTGAAAGCGTAGTGCAGAGTCTTACGATTGTCATCCCCGAATTGAATACAAACTTAGAAAACTACTAATTTCAATTACCAATTAAATAGAAACCATGGATGAAATAACAGTAATGGTGGCTGATGCCTCCCATGAGAAATATGTTGACACTATCCTAAAGACAATTGAAGAGGCGGCAAAGGTCCGCGGAACTGGTATAGCCAAGCGTACTCATGACTATCTGGCAACAAAGATGAAAGAGGCAAAGGCGGTCATTGCCTTGCAAGGAGACGTGTTTGCCGGATTCAGCTATATAGAGACCTGGGGTAACAAGCACTATGTAACCACGTCAGGACTCATAGTACATCCCGACTTCAGAGGAAGGGGTATCGCAAAGAAAATCAAGGATCTTACGTTTACACTGGCACGCACACGCTGGCCCCATGCCAAGATATTCTCCCTCACAAGCGGAGCTGCGGTCATGGCGATGAACACTCAGCTGGGGTACCAGCCTGTCACATTTGCCGACTTGACTGACGACGAAGCGTTTTGGCGCGGTTGTGAGGGGTGTATCAACGTCGACGTGTTGCGACGTACCAACCGGAAATATTGTATTTGCACCGCAATGCTATACGATCCGGATGAGCATTTGCCAGTGAAGCTTCCACAGGAGGTAATAGAAAGGATTGAGAAGTTGGACAAGAAAAAATAACAAGATACAATGGAACAGAAGAAGAAAGTAGTTGTAGCCTTTTCAGGCGGATTAGACACATCCTACACCGTAATGAAATTGGCTAAGGACGGGTATGAGGTATATGCCGCGTGTGCCAACACTGGTGGTTTTAGTGAGGAGCAACTAAAAAAGAACGAAGAGAATGCCTATAAGCTTGGAGCCAAGGCATACGTCACACTTGACGTGACTCATGAGTATTACGAGAAATCATTAAAGTACATGATTTTCGGCAATGTACTTCGCAACAACTGCTACCCAATATCAGTATCATCTGAGCGTATTTTCCAAGCTATAGCTATAGCACGCTATGCTAATGAGATCGGTGCTGATGCTATCGCACACGGCTCGACAGGTGCAGGTAATGACCAGATCCGATTCGACATGACTTTCTTGGTCATGGCGCCAGGCGTTGAGATTATCACTTTGACACGTGACAAGAAACTCACGAGAAAGGAAGAGGTTGACTATCTTAACGAGAACGGATTTTTCGCAGACTTCACAAAACTGAAATACTCATACAATGTAGGTATATGGGGTACCAGCATTTGCGGAGGAGAGCTGCTTGACCCGACACAGGGACTGCCGGAGTCCGCATACCTCAAGCATGTTACCGCAAAAGAACCTGAGCAAACACTCACCATAACTTTTGAGAAAGGTGAGATTGTAGCAGTAAACGGAGAGGCTTTTGACGACAAGGTAAAAGCCATACAGAAGATTGAGGAGATTGGTGCCAGCTATGCTATAGGCCGGGATTGTAATGTCGGTGATACCATTATCGGTATCAAAGGACGTGTCGGTTTCGAGGCAGCAGCCCCGAAGCTCATCATTGAGGCTCACCGCTTATTGGAGAAGTCCACCTTGTCAAAATGGCAGCAATACTGGAAAGACCAGGTTGCCAACTGGTATGGTATGTTCCTGCATGAAAGCCAGTACTTAGAGCCAGTAATGCCAGACATTGAGGCAATGCTTACAAGCTCTCAGAGAAACGTCAACGGCACGGCAATCCTTAAATTGCGCCCATACGGTTTTGAGACGGTCGGAATAGACTCCGCCGATGACCTCACCAAGTCGAAGCTCGGCGAATATGGCGAGACACAGACCGGCTGGACATCGGATGAGGCTAAGGGATTCATCAAGGTATCCTCTACCCCACTGCGTGTTTATTATGGTATTCATAAAAATGAGAAAAGATAATTATGGAAAAGAGACTCACATTATCCAACGAGCGTCTTCTTGGCGGAGTTTGTGGCGGAATAGCAGAGTTCTTTGACCTCGACCCGACACTGGTGCGTATAGGCTATGCCCTGCTGACAGCGTTTACCGCTGCCTTTCCGGGCATCATACTCTACCCCATTCTCTATTGGATCATCCCTTCTAAACTAAAGATACAATGAGAGTAGGTATATTAGGTGCCGCGGGATATACCGGTGGTGAGCTTATACGCTTACTGCTCAACCACCCCGAGGCAGAGATAGTCTTTGCCAACTCGGAGAGTAATGCCGGAAATCTTATTGCAGATGTTCATGAAGGCTTATATGGTGACACCGAACTGAGGTTCACCGGCGACATGCCCTTCGACAGTGTCGACGTTGTATTCTTCTGCTTCGGACATGGTAAGAGTGAGGCTTTTCTCAAGGAGCATACCATTCCGTCCAACGTGAAGATTATTGACCTTGCACAGGATTTCCGTATTAAAGGTAGCCACGATTACGTATACGGTCTGCCGGAAATCAACAAAGCCGACATAGCTCAGGCTCAGCATGTGGCTAATCCTGGGTGTTTTGCGACATGCGTGCAACTGGGACTGTTGCCTGCCGCCAAGATGGGTATATTGACGCATGATGTCATTGTAAATGGCATCACAGGCTCAACAGGTGCAGGTCAGAAGCCTGGCGCGACAACCCATTTCTCATGGCGCAACAACAACTTAAGCGTATACAAGGTATTCACACACCAGCATCTGTACGAGATCTGCCAAAGCCTCAACCAAGTTCGGTCGGAAGGCTCTCCGGTCATCTCCTCTCCGTTAGGAGAGCTGAACGACAAAACAGTCTCTATAGACTTCATCCCTTATCGGGGCGACTTTGCACGAGGCATCTTCGTTACCGAAGTTGTATATCTTCCTGAAAGCATTGACGGAGATGAGGTCATAGCAGCTTACAAGGATTTTTACAGCACTGCGGCATTCACGCATTACACCGATAAAGCCATAGACCTAAAGCAAGTGGTAAATACTAACAAATGCCTTGTCCATTGTGACATATTCGGGAAGAAGCTGTTCATTACTTCTGCTATCGACAACCTGCTGAAAGGTGCCGTAGGACAAGCCGTACAGAACATGAACATTATGTCTGGCATTGATGAGCAAGCCGGACTCCGACTGAAGGCAAGTGCTTTTTAGAAGAAAGGATTATCATGAAACTATTCGACGTATATCCTCTGTTCGATGTAAACATCGTAAAGGGAAAAGGTTGTAAGGTATGGGACGATAAAGGTCAGGAGTATCTTGACCTTTATGGCGGTCATGCTGTTATCAGCATCGGTCACTCACATCCCCATTATATAAAGAAGGTTACAGAACAATTAAGCGCCATCGGCTTTTATTCTAATTCTGTTATTAACAAATTGCAGGTGGAATTGGCTGAGAGGCTTGGCAAGGCAAGTGGATACGATGACTACCAGCTGTTTCTTATTAATAGCGGAGCCGAGGCAAATGAGAACGCATTGAAACTGGCATCTTTCCATAACGGAAGGACACGTGTGCTCTCATGCGAGAAAGCTTTCCACGGCAGGACGTCATTGGCAGTTGAAGTCACCAACAACCCCAAGATTATCGCACCAATCAACGATAACGGGCATGTGACATATCTTCCACTCAACGACCTGACAGCATGGGAGGCAGAGCTGAGCAAAGGTGATGTCTGCGCCGTAATCCTTGAATGTATACAGGGAGTTGGCGGCATCCAGTTGGCGACTAAAGAATTTGCGCAAGGATTGGCAGCGGCATGTAAGAAATACGGGACGGTATTAATATGTGACGAGATACAATGCGGCTATGGACGTAGTGGAAAGTTCTTTGCCCACCAGTGGCTCGACATACGCCCCGACATAATCACCGTAGCCAAAGGTATTGCCAACGGATTCCCGATGGGTGGTGTCCTGATCGCACCGGAGTTCGTACCTGTATATGGACAGCTCGGTACAACCTTCGGTGGAAACCATCTTGCATGCGCTGCGGCATTGGCCGTACTCGATGTCTTTGAGGAGGAAAACCTTGTTGACAACGCACATCAAACTGGCGAGTATCTTATATGCAGACTTAAGGAACTGCAAGCAAGCGCACCACACATAAAGGATATCAGGGGTAAAGGTCTTATGATTGGAATAGACCTTGACATTCCACACAAGGATGTACGTCTGCCACTTATCTATCAGGAACATTGTTTCACAGGCTGTGCCGGAACAAACATACTTCGTCTTCTTCCGCCGCTTTGTCTCACAAAAGCTGACGCAGATGAGTTTATCAACAGGTTTGAAAGGACGTTGAGAATTGAGAATTGAGCACATCATAATAAGCCTCCTCTTAAATATCCTGACTATACCAATAAAAGCACAGTCGGGATATGACACATACCAGCATGTACCTTTCGGATGGGCTACATGTGAAGATGCCGACGGGACTCCCTATGCTCTTAACGGAGGAGAAGGTGTTGAGACACCAAGGGAAGCTGTGCTCTTCAGCAGCGGTAGTGACGACCGCCAGAGAATCTATAATGCCATTAAAAGCCATGACATTATTATCCTTGACGGCTCCCAAGGCGATTTTATCTTCAGCAGGTCTGTCAGCATTTCCGGCATAAGAAACAAAACCATCGTCGGACGCAACAATGCAAGACTGTGTACACAATGGCACATAACACCGGAGATGAGAGAGGTTCTTACGGCTGCCAACCTCAGCCAATACTCCAGTCAGGCGGGTACAGGAGGGACTCTCAGCAATGGCATATCCGTTGACGAGGCTTGTGAGCTGCACACCCGTCAGACGCTGATCGACTATACCGGTGACAAAGACGAGAACTACCGCAATGCCGGAATTTTCTCTCTGAAAGCCGACAATGAGAACATTATCATCAGGAATATCACATTCGTAGGTCCGGGAAGCGTTGATATTGGAGGAACAGACCTTATCTCAAATAATGGAGCCACACACGTGTGGATCGACCATTGCGAGTTTATCGACGGTCTTGACGGAAACCTTGACAGTGGATACCGCACCGGAGACCCACAGTTCGTGACATATTCGTGGAACATCTTCAGGTATACCGACAGGAGTTTCTCCCATCCTTTGTCCAATGGACTGTTCTGGCAGGAAAACAACTTACAGTATGTGACGTATGCATACAACATCTGGGGCAATGGATGCCAAGGACGGATGCCTTGGGGAAGAGGAGCGCGCCTGCATGCGCTGAACAACTACTATAATTGTCCGGGAAACAGCTCATGCATAGGTCTTGCGGAAGGCTCACAGGCACTTATAGAAGGAAACTATGCCGAAGCAGGTGTCAAGAGCCCGTTTAAGCCAGGCAGCTATAGTGAGAATCTCTATGTAGCTCGCAAGAACAGCAATTTCGGCTCATACTCTGACAAGAGTAACACCACACAGTCTCTGGATGTGCCATACGATTACACCATGTTCCTGCCATTATATGTACCCGAGATCCTACAGGGGGCACAGGGAGCAGGGGCTACACTTGACAACCCGTTGTTGGATATAACGAGAACAGACACTGACAAGCAACAAGATAAAAAACAAAACAACTCTGCTTGCTATAACATAGCAGGACTAAAAGTGGCACCCGACACACCGGGGATTATCATCAAGAGAGGAAAAAAAATACAAAATAAATAACTATGAAGATTTCAGTAATAGGAGCTGGGGCTATGGGCGGAGCACTTGTAGAAGGACTGCTCAAGGGTAACACCTTGTCAGCTGCAGACATTACCGTCGCTGACCCTGACCAGAACGCTCTCAACCGCTTTGCGGAACAGGGAGTCAGCGTCACCACTGACAATACCGTTGCTGCCACAGGCACCGACATCGTTACAATAGTAGTAAAGCCTTGGCTTGTTGAGAAAGTCATCAAAGAGATAAAAGACGGTCTCGACTACAAGACACAAAAACTCATCATCACGGCTGCCGGCGTCCCCTCTGCCGACATAACCAAATGGCTTGACAAGGGCGACGGCATCATTCCGGAGTATTTCCTTGTGATCCCAAATATCGCTATTGCAGAGCTGGCATCCATGACCTTTATAGTACCCGTTGGCGCATCGGAAGAGACGACCCGTACCATAACGGCTTTATTTGATGAGCTTGGCAGTACCATTATCACGGAAGAACGGCTTCTTGCCGCAGGAACGACTCTCGCATCCTGTGGCATAGCATATGCCATGCGCTACGTGCGCGCCTCTGTGGAAGGCGGCGTGGAATTAGGTTTCAAGGCTAAAGACGCACAAAAAATAGTATTACAGACTGTCAAGGGAGCTGTTGAGCTATTGCATGCAACTGGCAACCATCCGGAGGCAGCCATTGACTTGGTAACCACTCCTGGCGGTGTAACCATCAAAGGGCTTAACGAGATGGAGCATGCCGGCTTCACCTCTGCTGTCATCCGTGGACTAAAAGCTGGTTTGCATTAGGCTTTTCCCAAGGCATTCATTATCATATCAGACAGAAACATTATCAATTACAACCAAAATACATGGACGAGCAAATCAAACAAATAGGCGAACGCCTGAAAGGATTACGTGATGT
This sequence comes from uncultured Prevotella sp., assembly GCA_905236455.1. Lineage (GTDB taxonomy): Bacteria > Bacteroidota > Bacteroidia > Bacteroidales > Bacteroidaceae > Prevotella. The sequence continues at coordinate 24,400 of CAJOPT010000065.1, forward strand.
CCTCGACATCCCTACTGAGGAGATCGCAGGTCTCTGCGGAATTACCGTGGAACAATATGAGAAGATGGAGAATGGAGAAGGTGAGCTGTCAGTAGCCAACCTCCAAAAGATAGCAAAGCAGTATGATGTGGCTCTTGACGTACTGATGTTCGGTGAGGAACCACACATGAGCTCATACTTCCTCACACGAAAGGGACAAGGCATGAGCGTGGAGCGCAGAAAGGCATACAAATACCAAAGTCTGGCAAGTGGGTTCCGCGGACGCAAAGCCGACCCTTTCATCGTACTGGTAGAACCTTCCGACTTAGATGCTCCCAAGGAGATGAACTCACATCCAGGACAGGAGTTCAACATGGTACTCGAAGGTTCCATGCAGCTGGTCATCGGAAAGAAGAGCCTGACACTTAACGAGGGCGACAGCATCTACTTCGATGCCACACAGCCCCATGGCATGCGTGCTTTGAACAACACTCCCGTCAGGTTCCTGGCAATTATTTTTTAAAGGAAGGATGATAAACTATGGTAGAAAGATTCTTAAAACAGACAACATTCTCTTCAATTGAAGATTACAATAAAAACCTCGAGTTCATCATTCCTGAGAACTTCAACTTCGCATACGATGTCATGGACGTATGGGCTGAGGAACAGCCCGACAAGCTGGCGATGCTTTGGACCAGTGACCGTGGTGAGGAGTTGAGTTTTACATTTAAAGACATTAAGGAACAGACTGACCGCACAGCAGCTTACTTCCAGAGTCTTGGCATAGGCAAGGGTGACCCGGTGATGCTCATCTTAAAGCGTCATTACCAATGGTGGCTCTCCATGCTCGCACTGCATAAGTTGGGAGCAGTGGCTATACCTGCCACCCACATGCTGACGAAGAAAGACATTGTCTATCGTAATACCCGCGCAAGTGTCAAAGGTATCGTATGTGTCAATGACGACTATGTCACGTCACAGATTGCAGCCGCCATGCCTGATAGTCCTACAGTACAAACACTTATTGCCGTAAACTCTGACGCGGAAGCGGACAAGAGCGTACCAGAAGGGTTCCACAGTTGGCAGGAAGAGTGGAAGAACGCACCAGCCTTCATCCGCCCGGCACAAGCCAACACCAATGATGACACATTACTGATGTATTTCACCAGTGGAACCAGCGGAGAGCCGAAGATGGTGGCACACGACCATCTTTATGCTTTGGGACATCTCACAACGGGCGTCTTCTGGCACAACCTACATGAAGGAAGCCTGCATCTCACCGTTGCCGACACTGGCTGGGGTAAAGCTGTATGGGGTAAGTTCTACGGACAGTGGTTTGCCGGCGCCACGGTATTTGTCTTCGACCATGAGAAGTTCAATGCCGACACTATGCTACGCCAGATGGAGAGATACCACGTCACCTCGTTCTGTGCGCCACCAACAATATACCGTTTCATGATACGTGAGGATTTGTCGAAATACGATTTGTCAAGTCTGAAATACTGTTGTACGGCTGGTGAGGCTCTTAATCCTGCTGTATATGACAGCTTCTATGAACAGACAGGTATACGCCTGATGGAAGGATTCGGACAGACAGAGACCACAATGACTCTCGGTACCATGCCATGGATGACGCCAAAGCCTGGCTCTATGGGAATGCCGAATGCTCAATATGAGATAGATCTCATCAAAGCCGACGGCACATCATGTGAGGATGGTGAGAAGGGTGAGATTGTCATCCGTGTTGGCGACAAGAAACCTATTGGCTTGTTCAAGGAATACTACCGTGACGAGGAGTTGACACATGAGGCATGGCACGACGGACTATACCACACCGGTGACATGGCATGGCGTGATGAGGACGGCTACTACTGGTTTGAAGGACGCATCGATGACGTCATCAAGTCCAGCGGATATCGTATCGGTCCATTTGAGGTGGAGAGTGCCCTTATGACCCACCCCGCAGTTGTAGAGTGCGCCATCACTGGTGTCCCCGATGACATACGAGGCATGGTGGTTAAGGCTACTGTCGTACTGGGCAAGGAATGGAAAGACAAGGCTGGCGACGACCTCGTTAAAGAGCTGCAACAGCATGTCAAGCGCACCACGGCTCCATATAAATATCCCCGTATCATAGAATTCGTTGACGAACTGCCGAAGACCATCAGCGGTAAGATACGCCGTGTGGAGATTCGCGAAAAAGACAAACAGCAATGAAAAGAATCGTTATAAAAGTAGGAAGCAACGTACTGACACGCGACAACGGCAAGCTCGACGTGACACGCATGTCTGCTATCGTTGACCAGATAGCATGGCTTAGACGACATGACTATGAGGTGATTCTGGTGTCATCAGGTGCCGTGGCATGCGGCAGAGGCGAGCTTAAGACCGCCTGTGGCGACGGTCTGTCTGATAATGGCTCACAGGCATCCCCCCATAGAGGGAAGACTGGCAACAAGCTTGACAGCGTTGAACAGCGACAGCTATATTCCGCACTCGGTCAGGTGAAGCTCATTGGGTTATATTATGACTTGTTCAGGGAATATGGCATACATATCGGACAGGTTCTTACGATGAAGGAGAACTTTGAGCCGGGCGAGCAGTATGAGAACCAGCGCGCCTGTATGAGCGTGATGCTCGATAACGGTGTCCTGCCTATTATCAACGAGAACGACACGGTGAGTGTCACCGAGCTGATGTTTACCGACAATGACGAGCTGTCAGGACTCATCGCACAGATGATGTCTGCCGATGAGATGATACTGCTTACCAATGTTGACGGAGTGTACAACGGCAAGCCTGACAATCCACATTCGCGCGTCATCCCGTCTGTTTATTGGAACCGGGATGTAAAGGACTATATCATTGACGAGAAGAGCGAGATGGGAAGAGGCGGTATGCTTACAAAAAGCAATATCGCACATCAGGTCGCCAATGCCGGCATAAGGGTGGTGATTGCCAATGGTAACCGCGACAACATCCTCATTGACCTCATCCAGCGACCTATGGAGATAATGCATACGGAATTTGTTCCAAAACCAATTTAAGCTAAGACACATGAACCTGCAAGAATCTTTCCAAAGAGTGAAGAATGCCAGCAAGACAGTGGCTCTTCTTACAGACGAACAGCGTAACGAGATACTGGAGACCGTTGCCAGTACTATCATAGCACAACAGGAGACGCTGCTTGACGCCAACGCCAAGGATCTGGCAAGGATGGACAAGAGCAATCCGCTATACGACAGACTACAGCTTACAGAGAAGCGGCTGGAAGACATTGCATCAGACATGCGCAACGTAGCGACACTGCCGTCACCGTTAGGACACATAACAAAGGAGAAGACCCTTCCAAACGGACTGAGACTGAGACGTATTAGTGTACCTTTCGGAGTCATCGGCATGATCTATGAGGCTCGTCCAAACGTCACCTTTGATGTCTTCTCACTGTGCTTCAAGAGCGGCAATGCCTGTGTGTTGAAAGGTGGTAAGGATGCAGAGAACTCAAACATTGCCAGTGTGAATCTGATTCATAACGTCTTACGACAGTATGGTGTCAACGAGGATGTAGTGACGCTTTTGCCTGCCACCCACGAGGCAACAGGTGAGATGCTCAATGCCGTTGGCTATATCGACTTGTGCATTCCACGTGGCGGAAAGAAGCTTATTGAGTTTGTTCGCGACACCGCGAGAATACCTGTCATTGAGACGGGAGCAGGGGTCGTACACGCTTACTTCGACAAATACGCTGACCTCACCATCGGCAAGGCTATCGTCAATAATGCCAAGACTCGAAGGGTTTCTGTATGTAACGCTCTCGACACACTTATCATACACAAAGACAGACTGTCTGACCTCGGACAGTTATGTCAGCCACTTGCTGAAGCAAAGATACCTGTACGTATCTATGCCGATGAGCCGGCATACCAGGCCTTGAACAATGTTTACGAGCCTTCAGAACTGCTCCTCCATGCTACTGACGACACCTTCGGCACGGAGTTCATGGACTACGCCATGGGAATAAAGACTGTATCATCATTGGAAGAGGCTCTGGAGCATATCGCAAGTCATGGAAGCGGACATAGCGAGTGTATCATAACGGAAGACGAGAACAACGCGCGGGTCTTCCAACAAATGGTCGATGCCGCATGTGTCTATGTCAATGCTCCTACGTCGTTCACCGATGGTGCCCAGTTCGGATTGGGTGCAGAGATCGGTATCTCTACTCAGAAACTTGGACCGCGCGGACCTATGGCATTGGAAGAAATAACCACTTACAAGTGGCTCATAGAGGGCCACGGTCAGATAAGGGATTAGGCTTTTTCACTAAAGCCTAATCTCTTTTTTATAGGACTTCTCTTATTTGTGTAATATTGCAGTCGGTGATACATTAATGGACAGCCATACGGCTTTGCTAAAAACCAGTTTTAGAAAAATGCAAATTTGCGTCACGCGTCACACTTTGTGTGAAGATGAAAGGTGATCGAGTTTACTCGATTACCAGCCGTAAGGCTGCCGTTACAACCCGCTCGGTTGGATTTGCAATCCAACCACATCGAGTATAGGCATTTGTAATGCTGAAATATAGAAAAGCCGTCACACTTGCGTCACAGGTAAAGGATTGCCCGTAAATACCTGATAATCAAGGGGTATTTAGTCTTAAAATGGCCGTTTTTAAGCAAAAACGGTCATTTCTGGTGCGTCTCACGTGCGTCACACCACATTTTTAGCATATACCGGTGACGCAAATGCGACACGATACCCGTAAAAACACCTCATCCCATACTCCCCATCCCACTCATCCCACACTCAATGCGATAATCGCCTTAGCGCTTTCACAAAGCGAAGCGACTGAAAGAATCTCCATTAGCATTGATATAGACATCGCAGAGCTGTCATATAGACTTGCTAAAGCATACATCTTCCATTCCAATAGCTATGCTATCAGAAAAAAGTTGTAACAACTTTTCAAATTCTTGTAACAACTTTCCGCCAGAAGCTTTGCTCTTAGAATACCGCTCCACGGTCTTTCGCCTCTAAACCATCATCCCGCACTCCCATTCCCTCATCCCGCACTCCCCTCCCACTCATCCCGCACTTGATGCGGGACCTCCTAAAAACTTTACACAAAAGTGTGACGCGTGACGCAAAAATACGTTTTTTGAAAATTAGTTTTTAGCAAACAGCACGCTTTAGCGTGCAAAACATGCGATTTCTTTGCGAAGCAAACCCGTAGTAAAGAAAGCGATTACTAAACCGTTTTCGAGCTTTGCCGAGAAAAAGTTGCCTTAAATCTTGCTTAATTGTTTGGAATGTTGTATTTTTGCAATATTACAAACAATAACCAAGAATGAGAACATTTTTCAACGTAGAAGACCTCGGAAGCCTTCAGGCTGCCCTTGCCGAGGCACAAGAAATAAAGAAAGACAGATTTGCCTATCAGCAATTAGGAAAGAACAAGACATTGCTGATGATATTCTTCAACAACTCATTACGCACACGTCTCTCAACACAGAAAGCCGCCATGAACCTCGGTATGAATGTCATCGTACTCGACGTGAATGCCGGTGCTTGGAAACTTGAGACAGAGCGCGGAGTAATCATGGATGGTGACAAGAGTGAGCACCTGCTTGAGGCTATCCCTGTGATGGGAAGCTACTGCGACATTATAGCCATCCGTTCTTTTGCCGGTCTTACCAACCGTGAGTTCGACTATGCTGAGACGATAGTCAACCAGTTTGTGCAATACAGCGGAAAACCAGTGGTGGCGATGGAGACCGCCACCGTACACCCGTTACAGGCATTTGCAGACCTCATAACAATAGAGGAGCACAAGAGTGTGGAACGTCCAAAGGTTGTCCTCACATGGGCACCCCACTGCCGTGCATTACCACAGGCCGTTCCGAACTCCTTCGCTCAGTGGATGAATGCCGCAGACGTGGACTTTGTCGTATCACACCCTGAGGGCTATGAGCTTGACCCGAAGTTTGTTGGTGGAGCCCGAGTGGAGTACGACCAACGCAAAGCCTTTGAAGGCGCCGACTTTATCTATGCCAAGAACTGGAGCTGTCCTGGTGTAACCAATCCTGCTGAATACGGCAAGATACTGTCGAAAGACATGTCGTGGACTGTAGATGCCGAGCACATGAGTTGGACAAACAATGCAAAATTCATGCATTGCCTGCCAGTACGCAGAGGACTCATTGTCACTGACGATGTGATAGAAAGCAAGAACTCACTGGTTATTCCGGAGGCAGCCAACCGTGAGATTTCGGCGCAAGTTGTTTTGAAACGGGTTCTTGAGAGTCTGCCGTCTGTTGCGGCAGATGGGATTCTGTAATATGCTGCGGAAGTCTGATAAAATAATGTCTAAAATGACTGCCGTCAAAGCGGCAGTCGTTCTCCTTTGGGGAGTGGCATGTTTTGTTTTCTTCTCATTTTGCTACAAGCATCACCTCTTCTATCAGGAACAGAACCAGTTGTTCCTGATGACGGAGGAGTATGTTTGTAGTTATTACCAAGGCTGCGGCTGGCTGTCGCGTCTGATGGGTGACTTCCTCACACAGTTTTATTACTATGTCTATGCCGGACCGGCTATACTTACAATAGCGTTGTTGGCAGAAGGTGACATTGCCGGCAGGATCCCACAACAGTGGGGATGGCAGAAACTTTCATTCGTAATCGGCATTGCCGTAATGACAATAGAGGCATGCTTTTGCCTACGATACAGCTATCGCCTGTCAGACGTCTTATCTCACCTCGGACTGTTTACATCGTTATTGCTTGGGAGTATGTTCTTGCGCAAGAAGCACAAGGGCATACGTATCATATCACTGTTGACCGCAGGAGTCATCGGCTACTGGCTGTTCGGGTTCAGCATACCCAAGCACATGCCACGTCTGGAAACAGATGTAGAGAAAGAGTTGGCTGTGACTAACGAATACTATTTCGGCAATCACAGTCAGATAATAAAAATGGTGGAGAGTGAGAAGGAGCCGACCAAACGCATGATGTTCTACTACAACCTTGTACAGGCAAAGCGAGGCACCTTGCCAGACAACCTGCTGCGTTTCAAGCACAATGAGCTTGGAACATTTACACATGTCGGTCCCGCCACACCGTTACTTACTATTAACGACATGAATGAGCTATACTGGCTGTTGGGTGACATGACATACACTGAGCGTGCGGCAATGATGATGAACGTATTCTCCAAGGAGAACAGGAACGTCAGGGCTGTCAAGCGATTGGCTGAGTGCAACATTGTTAGTGGAGACAAAGAAGCCTCAGAAAAGTACATACGTATACTTGAGAAGACCCTTTTGTGGAAAGAGTGGGCAAAGAAGCTGCGAAAAGACGGAGCGACACGTTTCCAAGACAAGATAGCATTTGCCAATAAGAGAGACACCCTGTCGCTGTCGGACAACTCCCATTTCATCATGATGCAGTTGCTTGACTCTAACCCCAGCAACACAGTGGCACTGGATTATATCCTGTGTAGCGACCTGCTGCTGAAAGACATCGAGAATTTCAAACGCGACTACGACCGGTATTGCATTGGCACGGACAGCCAGCTGTCTGGGCAGACGGCTGACTTCCGCCACGGACGGAAGTCAGATAAAACAATGTCTAATTGTCTGCCGTCTGCGGCGGCAGGCAACACAGTCGTCAGACCTCGCATAAAGGAACTCTACCAACAGGCATTATGTATCTGGCTTGCCGGAACTCAAGCAACAGAGGAAGAATGGCAGAAATACATCTACCTGCCACAGGTGTTAAAACAATTCAGCTTATATAACCAACATCGCGGAAGCAAGGAGTTTGCCAACACATACTGGTATTACTTCGACACCGCGGAAAAACCACAGGTAGATCAATGAGACGACATTACATATTACTATTCCTTATAATAACGGCATTCTTCTCGTGTACTCCACGTCCAGATGGTGATGTGGTACAGATGAAAGGAGCTCCCAACATCTATCCGGACTATACCGATGTGACTATCCCTGTGAATATCGCACCGCTTAACTTTCTGTTGAGAGACAGCGTAGAGGCTATAGAGCTGACAGCCAGCTGCGGCGATAAGGAGATCCAAATAAACCGAAGAGGCAATGAGGTGTGTTTTGATGAAGATGAGTGGCATGAGCTTTTATCATCAGCGGCAGGAAAGGACATCAATGTCACGCTGTCTGCCGTCGGCGGCGACAGACAATGGAAACAGTGGGGATTCAAATGGCATGTCACCAATGACAGCATTGACCCTTATCTCACCTACCGCCTGATAGAGCCCGACTATGAGATATGGAGCAACATACAAATACAACAACGTTGCCTGGAGAACTTCGAGGAGCGTAACATCAGTGACTATATGCATGTGGGCGACAAATGTATGAACTGTCACACATACGGCTCACAGAATCCCAACCTTAGCATGCTTTATGTACGCGGAGAAGGCGGTGGCGCGATCTTAAACAGAAACGGCAAGCTTCGCAAGTTGAACCTCAAGACAGAAGATATGGTATCCGGCAGCGTGTATTTTGGTTTCAGTCCATCAGGGCGTTACATAGCATTCTCCACAAATGTCATTATACCAGCATTCCACAGCCGTCCTGACAAGCGATTAGAAGTGTTCGACAGTAAATCTGACGTTTACGTCGCTGACCTGGAACGTAACACCATGATACGGAGCGAGCTGCTATGCGACAGTATGGTATTTGAGACCTTCCCCACATTCTCACCTGACGGCAAATACATCTATTACTGTGCCGCCAAGAGAGTCCGTCTTCCGCAAGACCTCGGTAAGCTACGTTACAGCCTTGTACGAATCCCCTTCGACGAGCAGACGGGAACCATCGGAACGGAAGTTGACACAGTCTTCCATGCGAGCCAAGCCACCACTGACGCTAAGGGCAACTCTGTTTGTCACCCTCGTATCTCACCAGACGGCAAACACCTCCTTTTCACCGTACAAGACTACGGAACGTTCCCTATCTGGCATCGAGAGTCAGACCTTTGGATGATGGATCTGAGAACAGGACAGACGGATATGCTGACAATTGTCAACAGTGACAAAAGCGACACCTATCACTCCTGGTCGAGCAACAGCCGATGGTTTGTGTTTGCCTCAAAACGTGATGACGGTCTATATGGAAAGCCCTATTTCTGCTATGTCGACCGTAAAGGAAAAGCTCATAAGCCTTTTGTATTGCCACAAAAGGACCCTACAAAGTATGACAATATACTGAAGTCGTTTAATGCTCCTGAGCTGGGACGAGGCTCCGTTCCTTTCACCGCTGAGGAAGTGGCAAAAATGATGAAGACAGAAGCCGAGTCGTTTCATTAGTACGCTTTCTCACCAAGCGAAGCGACTGAAAGAAATTATGACGGCACGCTTACGCGTGGTAAAAACATCAGCCGTGAGGCTGCCAAGACTCAGAGCTGGCGGATCTTTTCATCGAACTCACGTGCTCCGCCAGACATACCGAACATACGGGTATGAAGCCGCTTGCGTAGGTTCGACAGGGTACTGACGAACATACCCATGAGCACGGCACACTCCGTGGGACGGAAGCCGAGGCGTATGAGTATGCACAGGTTCGTCTCCCTCAGGTTCGGTGCATAGCCGTATGTGCTCAGCCTTTCTATGAACCCAGGCAACAAGATGTTTGCTACCCCACGCAACTCCTGCCACTCCTCATCCGTGGCGGCTTTGCCATGTGCCGCCAACCAGTGCAGGTGTCCTATGATGTCGTTATTGTATTGTCTCATGTTAAATAATTGGGAGGGCAGACTATATAGAATCCAGCCTGCCCTCCGCCTTGAAAAAGTCAGTTGGATTATTTTATCCCACCTTTTTCA
>CAJOPT010000066.1 GCA_905236455.1 uncultured Prevotella sp.
AACACGATGTTATTTCGGTTGAAGGGGTCGGCACCGAAATCGTCATGCAATCTTTCTGCCGAACTATAAAGATACTTGATGAAAGTCTCGGAAGCTTTAAGCTGCTTTTCTGCATCGCTGGCATCGCCTCGTTTCATCTCTATGAGCATCACGTATGGTTTGTTGCTGACTTCTGCCAGAAGAATGTAGTCACAGAATTTTCTTAGTCCTTCAGGGGCATCATCTGTCCTGTTGAGGAACGGAAGGAATTCTTTTTCTTCTAAATCGAAACGATATAAAGTCCAGACGAGATTTGTCCGCCCTGTTCCATCGATTTCCACTTTTTGAGGTTTGTAAGTTGTGCCTTTAGACTCAATCATCCAGTATTGATTGGGTGCTTGAAACCCTTTATCTAGTATGCGGCAAAGCTGGTCGTATTCACTCATACATATTCCTCCTGCAAGCGGTCATAAAGGGTTTCTGTTATCTTGTTCTGGCCATTGATTGTATTGTCTATACTTTCAACTGCAAAGCCGTCGTCATCTACTTTCACGTCAACTACATCAAGGAATCGCTTCGACCTTGTGTAGTTGAAATACTTTACAACAACATCTTCTTTCTTTAGCAGCATATTTTCGCTATATCCCATGTCTTTGATAAGCTGTGCATCGTTGGAATAAAGTGTTCCAGCCATAATAAGATTATTAACCTCACGAACCATGTAGTCACTATGCGTGCTAATAATCAGTCGCAAGCCCATCTTGGAAAGCATCGAGAATATCCGCATCAAGGAAATCTGTACGTCTGGATGGAAATTCATTTCCGGCTCGTCGATGATTAACAAGTCGCCTTTCCGTGCGATGTGCTTGAGATAGATGACAAGGCTTGACATGGTTTTCACGATAGACGATGCCATGTGGATTGGCAGATGTCTGGAGCGATTTGCATTTTCAGGGACGAACTCGACATCACCGTTTCGCGTAATCTTGACCTCGCCGTGCAGGATGCCCTTCTCTATCTGCTCTGCAAATTCATAATAATGGCCATTGAATTTCTGCACATTCTCCAAGTCATTCGCAATGCGGAGGCTGCTTCTGACTGCTAAGGGATAACGGCGCGAACTGCTGTTCACCATGTCGAACAAATCCAGTTCCGAATTACCGCTTTTCTGCTGAATGCGGTCAATCAACTCGTTTCTACTTAGAGACAATTCTGTCTTGAATGTGTATATTGAATTACGCTCGACTGTCAACATGCGGACACCGCCAATATTTCCAAAACAGAGGAGACGGAAATAATGGTTCAGCATGAAGCGAAGGCTCATGAGACTATCGCGTACTACATTTTGAGCCTTCATATTTACCTGATACATGATAATGTCAGAATTTGCCTCTTTGTCCAGAGCAACTTCTGCTTCATTATTTCCTGACACTAAGCGGCAGGGTTGGCTAATAATTTTCTCGAATTCATTGTCAGACAAAGACAAGGACAATTGGAATTGAGCAAAGAGTTTGTCCACCATTGCATCACCAATGCCAAAGATGCTTCCTAATTTTGACTTCATAGCTTTGGCAAGGTCGCCTATATATTCGTCAATCATTTCACGACGTAGCGTAAATCGCTGCTCCGTCGATATGTGCTTGGCTATCTTGTCTAATCCCTTAGAATCAACATAGTCTGAACTTTCGTTGATTGCATACAGGAGATAAGACATATACGTTTTCCCCGTACTATTTGGCCCACAAAACAAAATGAATGGCTTTTGCAAGTCTACAACAGCCTTCCGAATCGGGCCTAAATTTGATATATCGGCAATCATACCAATGATAAAATAATGTAAGACGTCTATTTCTGACTGCAAAGGTACGCATTTTATATTAGAATTTTGCAAATTCCACAGAAAAGTTAATTTAATTTGGCTTTTTCCCTACTATATTCTATATATATACCGACAAGTACTGCCAGGCTTACTTTGATAAATTGCTCACGCTCGGCCATCTGCAAGCAAGCTTGCATGGCACTCGCTTATTCGCA
>CAJOPT010000067.1 GCA_905236455.1 uncultured Prevotella sp.
ACAATCTTCGCGTCATCGGCAAAAGAAGGCAGTACTGACACTGCCAGTAATAGAAAACTAAATAATCGTAATTTCATTGGCTTGCTTCAAAAAATAAGAAAAGGCGTGTAACCATCCGATGCTTATTCTCAACTCCTGGTAACCGCCAAGTGACCATGTAACATAAACAAGCAAGAACAGTTCACGCCTTATCAGCGTGAACCTTCTGAACTGCTTGCTCTCATGTTACGAATTTTGGCGGTTTTCGTGAGTTGAGAGAACAAGAGCAGAAAGCTCAAGTATCTAAAAAGTACGAACGGGAACGACGCACAATTCTTGTGTTAGTAATTAATTGTGTTTAATCCCTTTGGGAGGGTGGCAGCCTCGTACCTACAACATCTCCCTTGATTCATCTGTACTGTCTGTTTCTTACTTCTGGTTTTATCTGGTTAATATTCTTATTTCGGTAAAGTTCTTTATCAATTTTTGCAAAGATAAAGAATAATCTTGAAACCGCAAAGGAATATTGAAAGGTTTCTTTCATTTCCCTTTGGGGAAAGTCTGGCACTTTCGGAAATAATCCACATATAAATTTGCAAGAGAATCCCTAAATAAGACTTCTGTTAAGTACTTCTATTATGGTTTTAAGACCTTTGATTTTCTCGCCTTGCACATTTCTCAAGACCTGCTTGAGCTTACTGCGTACTATTGAGACATAAGTAAAACGCTCTTCGACGCTAATTTTACCAATATCGTCACTGCGCAATCCACCTTTCTTACATAGGAAACCGACAATGTCACCCTTAGAAAGCTTGTCTTTCTTTCCTTTACCGATATACAAAGTCACCATTTTCGGAACAGGAACGGTAGTTGGAACAGGCTGGGGAATCTCAAAGTCGCAGACATCATCCTCCACATAGTCCGGAATAAATTCGTTAGCGCTGAGAATAAAGAACGCCCTACCCTCTTTGTCCCATCGTGCCGTGCGCCCCACACGATGGATATAATTCTCCTCGGTCTCCGGCAGATGATAATGAATTATATTGTCTATATTAGGAATATCCAAGCCCCGACTTGCAAGATCAGTGGCAACAAGTATATTAACGGAGCCGTTAGAGAAGAGATATAAAGCATCCTCACGCTCACGTTGCTCCAATCCCCCATGAAAGACTCCAACCACAAAACCTTGCTCTTTAAGGTATGCAGCCGTCCGCTCTACGCTGTCACGGTAGTTAAGGAACACTATACTGCTTTGCTCACCGAAAGAGAAGAGTAAGTCACGAAGGACGTTAAGCTTATCCTTTGTGGGGCTCGTCACCTTAAATATATGAATACGCTCGGTGACCTGCTCTTCTATGCGATAGTCGATATAGACCGTCCTCCCCATGTGGACAAAGCGTGGGATAGCCTCAGACTCCGTTGCCGACAAAAGGATACGCCGGCGCACACGCGGGAGAGCCTCAACAAGTCTTGTCATCTCATTCTGGAAGCCCATCTCCAAACATTTGTCAAACTCATCAATCACAAGATACTTTATTTGCTCCGCAGAAATATTACCCTTGTCAATATGGTCATTCAAACGTCCAGGCGTGGCAAAGACAACATGCGGCTGTATCTTACGCAACTCGCGGTGCTCATCCATCGTCGGTCTTCCACCATACAATGCCATGGAGCGCAAACCACATCCCATGGATCTCAACACTTCCGAGGATTGCAGCGCAAGCTCCCTGCCAGGAACGATTACCACAGCGGACACATAACTGCTTTCTTGCCCTTTCAGCAACTCAACCAAAGGGAGCAAGTATGCCAATGTCTTTCCAGAGCCTGTCGGTGACAATACCACAACGTCTTTGCCATCATGCAATATGGCATTGTATGTCTGCTGCTGCATTTCATTCAGCTCTGTTAATCCGAGCTTATGGATGATTGCGTCTGTACTCATGTCTTATTCTGTCTATTTCGTCAAATTCCTTACCCTTGTTAAGGTTCAAATAAATAGTATATAGAGGAGAAATCCATTTGCGCTTCTCATCCGGCGCAAGGAGCCTGTAACGCTCGAAAAACGGAAGGCTCAGCTCATAGAGCTCTACTATACGACGACGTTTTTTCCTATATTTCTGCTCTTCCTTGTCTAGTTGTATCGCCTGGTTGAAATATGCCAATCCTATGTTATAGTATGCATCGGAAAGGGAGTCGTCTTCCTCTATCAGCTTCTTACAGATATCAATACACTCATCATAATGACCTGTATTAAGGAGAATGCTACTCTTTGCATAGCGGAAGAGCATGTTTGTTGAGTCAGCAGCGTATGCACGGTTAACAACTGCCATCGCAGAGTCATAGCGTTCCTTACCTTGCCAGAAGTCAGTCAGTCTTGAGAAGAAGAAAGGATTCTTGGGAAAACATCCAAAGCCCTTTTCCAACAACTCCACATATTCAACCGTGTCTTTTTCCCATAAGGCAGCCTCAGCCAACTGTTGAATGGCACGTGACAGATGTAAAGTGTCACGTAATGCAAGCTGCTTGTATTGTTGTGTCATTGCCACGTTATGCAGTCTATAGCCGCAATATGAAGCCCAATAAGCCACCTGTGGCATCATTGTATCTTTTTCCAAATAGTTATATGTTTGGAACATTGATTTACCCGCACATTCCAAATATAATGAGTAGAAGTCGAAGGCATCCTGAAAACGTTGTTTATTTACCATAAACGCGCCACCATAAAACAAGTTTGGTCTTATGGCATTCAGATATTCCGCGTGTTTTTCACTGTATTTATTATCAATGCGCCCTTTCTTATCCGGTATTCTGCATATGGAATCAAAACATTCCATGTCAACAAACAAGCGCTTAGTGACATCAAACAATGAAGCGGTGTCATATTTCTGTTTTAAGTATAGTTTCTCATTACCCTGCTCATATTGTTTTTGCATAGCTTTGAACAAGGTCATCCATATCTTTATGTTTCTGTGATTCACGGAGTCGTCCAACAACTGCCGCATGGATTTTTCCGCCTTAGCCAGATCTTTTCCATTCTTTATCTGGTCTTGGGCAATATTAATCTGCTTCCGTTGAGCGGAGAGCATCAACGGAAGCAGTAAAGAAATAATTGTTATTGAAAACTTGATTTTAATCCTCATACAAAAATTACTGAGTTACACCTGCGTCAGCGGCAGCCTGCTGGGTCTCAGCAGCATCAGGACCCTTTACGAAGTAGTAGCTGCCATAGAGCGGATAAGCCCATGAGCGTTTGTGCTCTTTCATTATATCGAGGTTCTTTGCCTCCTCGAGGTACTTGATAGCCTTGTTATAAACCACATTGAACTGCTCGCGTGCGGCTGGTGAGAGCACACCCTTGTAGTTGTTCACACGGTCTTGAGCCTTGAAGAAATAGCACTCGCCAATAGCTGCGTTGAGGGCAATCTTGCTATCATCGTCTTTTGCCTGTGCCAATGCCTTCTCAAGATTCTCGGCAGCGGCATCATAGTTCTTCTTCTGGCTTTCAACCTGTCCTTTCATCATCAATGCGGCATAGTTGTTTGGATCTGCGGCAAGCTGACTGTCGATGAGTTTGTCGGCTTTCTCTGCCTGATTCATATTGCTGTACAGAGAACACAAAGTGCTGAATACGACCTCATTATTAGAGTCTTTTGCATACAGTCCCTCAAGCTTGTTCATATAAGCGACAGAGTCAGCATGTGTAGTCAGCTGTCCCTGCATAGCGGCAAGCTGGATCTTTTGTGCGTCAGCTCCACGCTCAGGGTCGTTCAATGCCATCTCAGCATACTTCTCCGCTGTAGCATATTCCTTATTGTTCAATGCCATATATGAAGCGAAGAAAGCCGCATTTGAAAGATCTTTGTCCTCACCCTTTACGTCTTTGAACAATGGTGCATTTGCAGACTCAATATATTTAGTCAGCAGTGAATATGCCTTATTGTCATCCTTGCCCTGATAGAATCCGCCACCATTGATAAGGAATGGACGAAGCGGATAGAGACGTGTAGCAATGTCCTTACTGAACTTTGGCTTCACCTTACCTTTTTCATTTGGCATCTGATCAAAATTGTAGCACTCGTATGCAGCGTCAACAGCTACGGAAAGAGCTTCATACATACCCTCCTCATCAACAGCTTTGTCGCCGGCCTGTCCAAGTTGCTGAGCCGTTTGATTATCGATAATAGTGGATCTCTCATTCTCAACTTTGGTTAGGGCGAGGTCAACCAGTTTGTTGTAAGCCTTAGCCTTCTCCTCATTGTTTGCCAATGTACTCAGGTTAGAGTTTAGCAGAGATTGTGCCTCCGCATAGGTTTTAGCTTTGAGAATAGCCTTCAAAGCATCGCTGTCTCCAGCGAAAGCGGCAGTAGTACCTAGTACCATCATAACCGCAAGCATTAATTTTTTCATATTAATAATTTGGTTTAAAATAGATTATAATTCAAGTTTGTCCCCACAGCCATCTGAGAATGGCTGTGGGATGTTTTTAATTACTCAAAGTCCACATTAGGAGTTTCTTGGATCTCAGTATCATCAGCTTGCACGTCTTGCTGAGAACTGCTTGACGTCTCCTGTTTGAAAGTCTCATTGTTATGCGCCCAGACAGCACGGCTCTCCATCGTGACCTGCTCCTCAAGTTCAGAACTCATCACCTTACATACGCTGGCAATGGTATCATTCTTCTTGGCAAGGTTGATGAGGCGTACACCCTGTGTGGCACGTCCCATGACACGACACTCACTTACCGCAAGCCGTATTACAATACCGCTCTTATTGATAATCATGAGGTCATTCATGTCAGTAACATTCTTGATTGCCACAAGGCGACCGGTCTTCTCCGTGATATTCAAGGTCTTAACACCCTTGCCGCCACGGTTTGTCTTGCGATAGTCTTCCACCTCAGAACGCTTACCGTAGCCATTCTCGGAGACAACCATTACATTTTCTGTCTCAGCGTTATTAACGACAATCATACCAACGACCTCGTCATCACCTTCATCGAGACGCATACCACGCACACCAGTAGCCACACGTCCCATGGTACGGACGGTATTCTCATCGAAGCGGCACGCACGTCCGTTACGGTCAGCCAATATCAATTCGTTCCGACCATTGGTAAGGCGTACGTCAACGACTTCATCACCTTCATTGATGTTGATTGCGATAACGCCATTAGTACGTGGACGGGAATATGCCTCAAGGCAAGTCTTCTTTATTATACCCTTCTTCGTAGCAAAGACGACATAATGACTGTTCAAGAACTCCTCATCATTCAATCCACGCAGACGCAATACGGCATTCACGCTGTCATCAGGCTCGATATTGAGCATGTTCTGAATGGCTCGTCCCTTGGCATTGCGGTCTCCCTCTGGCAGCTCGTAGCATTTCAGCCAGTAGCAACGTCCCTTTCGTGTGAAGAACAGCAAGGTCTGATGCATGGTAGCCGGATATATATCCTCCGTAAAGTCATTATCACGGGTTCTGGCGCCTTTCGAGCCCACTCCGCCACGAGCCTGTTCACGGAACTCGCTCAGCGGTGTACGTTTGATATATCCCAGATGGCTCATCGTCACGACGACAGGATCGTTTGGATAGAAGTCCTCAGCGTTGAATTCATGCTCATCAGGGATAATCTCCGTACGGCGCTCGTCACCATACTTTTCCTTAACCTCCAAGAGTTCCTGTTTCATGACCTCCTTGCAACGCTCTGGATTGTCGAGAATCTCCTGTAAGTCGGCAATGAGTTTCATCAAGTCATCGTACTCCGCATGCAGCTGGTCAACACGAAGACCTGTCAATTGTGACAGGCGCATGTCAACGATAGCTTTCGACTGTGCCTCATCCAAGTCGAAACGCTCTTCCAAATTACGTTGAGCGTCACTTGGAGTCTTAGAGTTTCGTATGATATGTACAACCTCATCAATATTATTGACAGCGATTATCAATCCTTCCAAGATATGGGCACGTTCCTGTGCTTTACGCAAGTCGAACTTTGTACGACGGATCGTCACGTCATGACGGTGCTCTACGAAATAGCTGATACATTCTTTTAATGTCAACAATTTCGGTCGCAATTGCAGTTGGTTGGAAGGATTAGGTACCAGAGCAATGTTATTCACTGAGAATGAGCTCTGTAGGGCAGTCATCTTGAAGAGTTTGTTCAATATGACATTGGCATTAGCATCGCGTTTCACATCAACGACAATGCGCATACCTTGACGTCCTGTCTCATCATTGACATTTGAGATACCATCAAGCTTGCCTTCTTTTACCAATTCCGCAATATACTCGATAAGCTGTTGCTTATTTACTCCGTATGGAATCTCGGTCACCACAATCTTGTCGTGACTGTCATCACTCTCTATCTCTGCCTTAGCACGCATTATTATGCGTCCTCTACCAGTCTCATAGGCATCCTTTACTCCTTGCAGACCATAGATATACGCTCCTGTCGGGAAATCCGGAGCCGGGATATACTTCATCAGCCCCTCCGTATCAAGGTCAGGGTTGTCGATAAAAGCACAGCAACCGTCAATAACCTCACCAAGGTTATGAGTCGGCATATTGGTAGCCATACCTACCGCGATACCATTACCACCGTTTACCAACAAGTTGGGAACCTTTGTAGGCATGACACTCGGCTCTTGCAGGGTGTCATCAAAGTTGTTAGTCATGATAACCGTATCTTTCTCCAAGTCGTCCATGATGTGCTCACCCATCTTTGACAGACGACACTCTGTATAACGCATGGCAGCAGGTGAGTCACCGTCAACCGAGCCGAAGTTTCCTTGTCCGTCTACGAGCTTGTAACGCATGTTCCACTCTTGTCCCATACGCACCAGCGCACCGTATACAGAAGAGTCACCATGAGGATGATACTTACCAAGCACCTCACCTACCACACGCGCACATTTCTTATAAGGGTTATTGCTTGTATTGCCAATGCCTAACATACCGTAAAGAATACGACGATGTACGGGTTTGAAACCATCTCGCACATCAGGCAAGGCACGAGCCACAATCACCGACATTGAATAGTCGATGTAAGAGGATTTCATTTCCTCTTCAATGTTGATTTTTAGGATCCTGTCCTGATCAATAGTTTGATTCTCGTCCATTATATTATTAAATTTACTGTATTTCGCCCAGAATGCCCTTTATTTTCGTTTTAAGCCGTTTGGGTACTGTTTCAAAGGCACAAAATTACTCATTTTTTTTGATACAGAAAAACGATTAGAACGAAAATATCAAGCTTTTAAGTTTTATTTTCTTTCCATCAGTAATTACTATGCAGACAAGACTCCTTTTATTACACTATTGCTTTATCGCCATCACCTCAAGAAATAAAAAATGCAAAATCATTTGCTTTTTATCCAATATTACGTTAACTTTGCAGTTACATTATAAAAAGACAAGTGAAATGAAGAAAAGGAATCAAAAAAAGTACTCTTATGTACTTGCTATTATGATGCTGGTATTTCTCACTGGCACAAGAGTGAATGCGCAAGAATATCCTTACAAAGACTATAACTTAGGAGCCTACGAGCGTGCGAAGGATCTTTGTAGCCGTCTTACTACCGAGGAGAAAATTTCCCTGATGATGGACCGTTCACCAGCAATACCACGATTAGGCATACCAGAATTCCATTGGTGGAACGAAGCCCTTCACGGTGTCGGCAGGAACGGCTTCGCCACAGTATTTCCTGCGACAATAGGCATGGCGGCTTCTTTTGATGATGCACTATTATATGAGATTTTCACTGCTGTCAGCGATGAGGCAAGGGCAAAAAATACCTTGGCACGTCATAACGGAAGCATTAACCGCTACCAAGGTCTGTCATATTGGACACCGAACATCAACATTTTCCGTGACCCACGATGGGGACGAGGTCAAGAGACCTATGGTGAGGACACCTACCTTACCACCCGTATGGGAATGGCTGTTGTCGCAGGTTTGCAAGGTGACGCATGGCAACCTTGGGGAAGCACATATAATCCCACTGCTACTGAGACGCACAAATACAAGAAGCTACTGGCATGTGCCAAGCACTTTGCCGTACATAGCGGACCGGAATGGAACCGGCACACATTTAACATTGAAGACCTTCCTGCCCGAGATCTATGGGAGACCTATCTTCCTGCTTTCAAGGCACTTGTACAAGACGGTAACGTCGCTGAGGTAATGTGTGCCTACCAGCGTATTGACGGTGAGCCTTGTTGCGGCAACACCCGTTTCCTGCACAAGATTCTGCGTGACGAATGGGGATTCAAAGGCTTTGTGACATCTGACTGTGGTGCCGTCAATGACTTCTGGATGCCTGAAAGACATGACTTTGCCAAGACCGACCATGAAGCATCTGCCAAAGCTTTGCGAGCAGGCACCGACGTGGAGTGTGGAAGTCAATATGCCTCTCTCTCTGAGGCTTTGAAGGCTGGTGAAATCACTGAGGCGGAAATTGACACGAGCCTTATAAGGCTTCTGACTGCACGGTTCCAACTTGGTGATATGGATCCCGATGAGTTGAACGACTGGACATCAATTCCCATGTCGGTAGTAGCCTCTCCTGCCCATAAGTTGCTTGCGTTGCAAATGGCAAGAGAAAGCATCGTGCTATTACAAAATCGTAATAACATACTTCCATTGCCTCTTGACGCCAACGACATCGTGGTTATGGGACCAAATGCCAATGACTCTATAATGCAATGGGGAAACTATAACGGATATCCGACCAAGACTGTTACAATACTTGAAGGCATACGGGCAAAGCTTGGAAACAATGTGAAGTATGTCAAAGGCTGCGGACTTACACGTAATGAGGTAATGGAAAGTCGATACAATGAGATTAGCGTTGATGGCAAACAAGGTATGAAAGCTTCTTATTGGAACAGCTCCGATTTAGGAGGCAACAGTAAGAAACCGGATGTAATACAGTATATCTCACAGCCTATCAATCAAAGCAATGGTGGTGCCACTGTGTTTGCTCCAGGTATAAACCTTGAGAATATATCTGCATGCTATGAAGGAACATTCATCCCATCACGTTCTGAAAAAGTTATCTTCTCGGTGTCATTCGACGATGGCGCACGGCTTATAATTAATGGCGACACTGTTGGTGACGTTTGGAAGTCGAGAGCCCGCATTCAGCACATTGACAAAGAAATGGATGTAGAGAAAGGCAAGCAATATAATATCAAAATAGAATATTTCCAGAAAACAGACCTTGCCGTGATGCAGTTTGATATTATTCATAAGTCTACTCCAACAAACGAACAACTTTTAGCAGAAATAGGCAACGCCTCTACAGTTATATTCGCTGGAGGAATCTCACCAAACCTGGAAGGTGAGGAAATGAAAGTCGACGAGAAAGGCTTCAAAGGCGGTGACCGAACAGACATTGAGCTTCCCCAGGCTCAACGAGAGATTATAAGTATGTTGAATGAAGCTGGCAAGAAGATTGTATATATCAATTGCTCAGGCTCCGCGGTGGCACTCATCCCAGAGCAAAACAACGCCTCCGCCATATTACAAGCATGGTATCCTGGCGAGCTGGGAGGAACAGCTGTCGCTGACGTTCTCTTCGGAGACTACAACCCATCTGGGAAGCTGCCTATCACATTCTACAGGAGCGTGAATGACATTCCAGACTTCCTCGACTATCGAATGGAAGGACGCACATACAAATATTTAAAGAAGCGACCGGAGTTTGCGTTCGGATACGGATTAAGCTACACCACATTCGAGGTGAAGCCAGAGGAGATAAAAGACAACCAGCTTGTTGTATCAGTGAGAAATACAGGCAAGAGATCCGGTACTGAGATTGTACAGATGTATATACGACGTAATGCCGACACTACCGGTCCGTCTAAGATGTTACGAGGCTTCCAACGTGTCACACTTCAGCCTGGCGAGGAACGTAAAATCTCATTCGACTGTATGGACAAGAAGACCCTTGAGACTTGGGACGCCCAAACCAACACCATGCGATTTGTGCCGGGTGATTTCGACATAATGGTCGGAACAAGCAGCCGTGACGAAGATCTCACTACATACTCGTTCACTATAGAATAGGAAATGACTGACAGGAAAACCATCATAGATCCTGTATTCGGATTTATCAATATCCCGACAGGACTGTTGCTTGATATCGTTAAGCATCCGTTAATGCAGCGATTGACACGAATCAAACAATTAGGAATGGCGTCCGTGGTTTACCCTGGCGCACAACACACCCGTTTCCAGCACTCACTCGGTGCCTTTCATTTGATGAGTGAGGCTATACAGACCTTACGGCAAAAAGGAATCTTCATATTCGATTCTGAGGCGGAGGCAATACAGGCGGCAATACTTATGCATGATATCGGTCATGGTCCGTTCTCACATGTCTTGGAGGATACGCTCATACATGGCATCTCACATGAAGACATCTCACTTATGATGATGGAAGAAATCAACCATGAGATGAACCAAGAGCTAAATCTTGCTATTAAGATTTTCAAAGACGAATATCCTAAACGGTTCTTACACCAGCTTATTTCCAGCCAGCTGGATATGGATCGCCTTGATTATCTGCGCCGCGACAGTTTCTTCACTGGAGTCACAGAAGGGAATATAGGAAGCGCGCGTATCATCAAGATGCTAAACGTCGTCAATGATAATCTTGTTATCGACCATAAGGGTATTTATTCGATAGAGAACTACCTCACGTCAAGGCGGCTAATGTATTGGCAGGTTTATCTCCACAAGACTACCGTGGCATGTGAGAAAGTATTAGTGAACACCCTGCTACGTGCCAAACAGCTCACTCGTGAGGGAAAAGAGGTTTTTGCCTCCCCTGCCCTACATTATTTCCTCAGCAACGATGTAGACGCACAACAATTTGTCACACAACCGGAAGCGTTTGAATATTACAAGCAACTCGATGACAATGACATTTGGAGCGCAATGAAAGTATGGGCTAACAGTGAAGATAAGGTTTTATCAATACTTGCAGGAAACATAATAAACCGAAGGCTGTTTAAAGTTGAGATACACGATGAGCCCGTACCTGAAGATTATACCAATTCTATTCGCTTACAACTGTCTGAGAAATTTGACATTGACGAACAGGACACACGGTACCTGATTAGTCTTAATGCAATAGAGAAAGACATGTATGATATCAACGATGACAGAATATCTATCTTATATAAAGACGGGACACTTAAAGATATTACAGATTCATCAGAAATTCTGAATGTTTCACTATTATCGAAAAAAATCCGTAAATATTATCTCTGTTATCAACGTATGTTATAAAAATTTAGTATATTTGCACACCAAAAGTAATAAACTATATTATAATGGAGTTTACAGCAAAACAAATAGCCGATTTTTTGCAAGGCAGGGTGGATGGTGATGAAAATGTCTCTATCAATACTTTTGCAAAGATAGAAGAAGGTAAGCCCGGTGCGATATCGTTCCTCTCCAACCCCAAATACACACACTATATATACCAAACAAAATCAAGTATTGTTCTCGTCGACGAGAGCCTGGAACTGGAAAAGCCTGTCAGTGCCACTTTGATACGCGTTAAGAACGCATACGAGAGTGTGGCGCGCCTGCTTCAGCTATATGAATCAATGAAACCAAAGAAAACAGGCATTGACCCCTTGGCTTTCATTTCCCCAAAAGCAAAGATTGGAGAGAATTGCTACATCGGAGCTTTTGCATATATAGGTGATGGCGTTGAGATCGGGGATGGCTGCCAGATTTATCCTCATGCGACAATCTATGACGGAGTGAAGCTTGGTAACAGCTGTATAATTTATCCTAACGTAAGTATTTATCACGATTGCCGTCTTGGCAATAACGTCACGATACACTCAGGCAGTGTTATCGGAGCCGACGGCTTCGGCTTTGCTCCCAGCGCAGACGGGTATGATAAGATTCCACAGATTGGTATCGTGACAATTGAAGACAATGTGGAAATTGGTGCGAACACATGTATAGACCGTTCCACTATGGGAAGTACATACATCCGCAAAGGCGTAAAGTTGGACAACCTCATTCAGGTTGCTCACAATGTTGAGGTTGATGAGAACACCGTAATGGCCGCACAAGCGGGTATTGCCGGATCTACGAAAGTAGGCAAATGGTGCATGTTTGGCGGTCAGGTAGGTTTAGCTGGTCATATCAATATTGCCGACCACACCAACATAGCTGCTCAATCCGGGATAACTAACAGCATTAAGAAAAGCGGTACAAGCATAATGGGTTCCCCTGCTTGGGACGCAAAAGGTTATATGAAATCAGCGGCTGTCTTCCGCCGGCTGGCAGATATGTATCAGCAACTAAACACTCTTCAACGTCAGGTTGATGCCTTGACTAAAACCGAATAAAAATCCATTTAAGTATAGATATATGGTAACGACAAAACAGAAAACACTTAAGGGTAGTTTCTCTTTATATGGCAAAGGACTGCATACAGGTCTTGACCTTACCGTGACATTCAACCCTGCACCAGAGAATACTGGATACAGGATTCAACGTATTGACATGGAAGGAGAGCCAATCATTGAGGCTGTCGCAGAAAAAGTCGTTGATACTCAACGTGGCACAGTGGTAGCAAACGGCGACGCTCGCGTATCTACGATAGAGCATGGATTGGCAGCTTTGTATGCACTTGGCATAGACAACTGTCTCATACAGGTCAACGGTCCTGAGTTCCCAATCCTTGACGGCTCTGCCGCACCATACGTTGATAAAATAAACCAAGTGGGAATAGAAGAGCAAACCGCACCGAAAGACTACTATATCATCAGGAAGAAAATTGAGGTAAAAGACGAGAAGACAGGATCTTGTATCACCATTCTTCCTGACGAGCAATTCTCTATCACAGCCATGTGCTCATTTGAGTCGAAGTTTATCAATAGCCAGTTTGCGACCCTCGACAATATGGAGAAGTTTGGAAAGGAGATTTCCGCGGCACGCACCTTCGTCTTCGTAAGGGACATTGAGCCATTGCTTCAAGCGAACCTAATAAAGGGTGGTGACCTGGATAACGCCATCGTTATCTATGAACGACAGACGACACAGGAGCGCCTTGATATGTTAGCTGACATGCTGCATGTTCCTCACATGGATGCAAATAACTTGGGATACATTCAACATAAGCCACTGGTGTGGGAGAATGAGTGTACCCGTCATAAGTTGCTTGACATAATAGGTGATATGGCTCTGATTGGAAAATCAATAAAAGGACGTATTATTGCCACGCGTCCGGGACACACGATAAATAATAAGTTTGCACGCCTGATGCGTAAGGAAATACGCAAACATGAGATACAAGCTCCTATCTATGATCCCAACGATGAGCCAGTCATGGATAACAACCGTATTCGCGAGCTTCTTCCACATCGTTATCCTATGCAGCTGGTTGACAAGATTATTGCCATAGGTCCAAATACCATTGTTGGTGTGAAAAACGTCACATCTAACGAACCGTTCTTTGTAGGACACTTCCCTGAGGAGCCCGTCATGCCAGGTGTTCTCCAGATTGAAGCGATGGCACAATGTGGTGGACTTTTGGTGCTAAACCAATTAGAGGAGCCAAGCCGCTGGTCTACATACTTCATGAAGATTGATGAGGTGAAATTCCGTCAGAAGGTTGTACCAGGCGACACTCTTCTTTTCCGTGTCGAGCTTTTACACCCGGTACGACATGGTGTAAGTTCCATGAAAGGATATATGTTTGTTGGCGACAAAGTAGTTTCTGAAGCGACATTTACCGCTCAAATAGTAAAAAATAAATAATATGAACCAGATAAGCCCTATGGCTTTCGTACATCCGGAAGCGAAACTTGGAGATAACAATATAATTGGACCGTTCTGCTATATTGACAGAAATACTGTTATTGGAGACAATAACAATTTCCAGAACAGTGTCACAATCAACTATGGAGCACGGCTTGGCAATGGTAATGAGATATTTCCAGGTGCCAGCATCTCAACGAAGCCTCAAGATCTCAAGTTTAAAGGAGAAGACACAATATGTGAGATCGGTGACAACAACTCCATCCGTGAGAATGTTACCATAAGTCGAGGGACAGCCTCAAAAGGGACAACCAAGGTTGGCAGCAATAACCTTCTTATGGAGAACATGCATATAGCACACGATTGTGTTATTGGCAGCGGATGTATTATTGGCAATAGCACAAAATTTGCCGGTGAGGTTATTGTTGATGACTTTGCCATTATCAGTGGTTGTGTTCTCGCCCACCAGTTCTGCCATATAGGCAGCTATGTGATGATTCAAGGCGGCAGCAGATTCTCACAAGATGTACCGCCATTCATCATTGCCGGCAAGGAACCGATACGCTATGCGGGAATCAACCTCATCGGATTGCGCCGCCGTGGCTTTGACAACGAGACCATCGAGCTTATCCATGAGGCTTATCGTATTATATATAATGGTACAGGCACACGTGCGGAAGGCATTGAGAAAATAAAAAAGACTTTAAAGATTACTCCTGAGATACAATATATCATCGATTTTATAGAATCATCACAAAGAGGTATTATCAAATAGTATTTGAAAACACTCATTGTCATAACAGGTCCTACAGGTGTCGGCAAGACGGAGCTTTGTCTTCGTGTTGCCGAATCTTTTCATATACCAATAGTCAATGCTGACTCAAGGCAGATTTTCGCAGAGATTCCAATAGGAACAGCTGCCCCTACTATTGAACAACAAAGAAGAGTAAGACATTATTTTGTTGGCAATCATCACCTAAATGACTACTACAGCGCCTCAATGTATGAGCAAGATGCGTTGGAGGTGATCCACTCTCTATTCAAAGAGCACGACTATGCATTGATGGCTGGTGGAAGCATGATGTATATCGATGCCGTATGTAATGGTATCGATGACATACCTACCGTGGACGAGATCACACGCGCGACCATGAAACGCAGATTAGCAGAGGAAGGACTTCCCGCACTTGTAGAGGAGCTGAGAAGACTCGATCCAGAACATTGGGAGTTTGTGGATAAGAACAATCCGCGGAGAGTTGTCCATGCTCTGGAGATCTGTCACATGACAGGAAAGACCTATACCTCTTTTCGCAAAAACGAAAAGAAAGAACGTCCTTTCCATATTCTGAAGATTGGCTTGAACCGCCCTCGTCCTGAGCTATATGACCGCATCAATAACCGAGTATTGGAAATGATCTCAGACGGAATGATAGAAGAGGCCAGAAGAGTTTACCCACTAAGAGGACTAAATTCTTTAAATACCGTCGGCTACAAAGAACTTTTCGAGTATTTCGACGGAAACACAAATCTTGATGAAGCCATCAGCAAGATTCAGAGTAACACGCGACGATACGCACGCAAACAGCTGACTTGGTTCAAACGCGATAACACCGTTAACTGGTTTGAGCCTCACCAGTATGAGGATATTCTTGAGTTAGTAACAATGAGACAGGGGTTATAGACTTCTCTATAGCCCTTATCCCATGTAACACCTTAGCTGTTCTCAATTATATTCAGCATCTTAATAGTCGCCTGTATAGCTGCCTCTGCTTGGTCGGCATCAAGTCCGCGAGTACGTAACTGGTAATTTCCATTGTCCCAAGTAATAACAGTCTGTACGAGAGCATCTGAGCGTCCACCAGGCGGGATAGAAACCTTATAGTTCGCCAGCAACGGGAAAGTACGTCCAAGATGTTTACGATAGATATAGCGCAATGCCTTGACAAAAGCATCATACTGACCGTCGCCAGTGGCACCTGCCTCATATTGCTTACCATTGATCTCTACCTTGACATTTGCACCTGGTTTTAATCCGTAAGCAGTTGAGACGACATAGCTTACTAATCGGACCTTGTCCCCTGAGCTATCGTGTTTCAAGACATCACTGACAATATATGGAAGGTCCTCCTGTGTCACAATTTCCTTCTTATCTCCCAGCTCTGTAATACGCTGAGTGACACGCTTTGTTTGCTCAGGTGTGAGTTCCAGACCAAGCTCTTCCAAGTTCTTTGCAATATTTGCCTTACCCGAATTCTTTCCTAATGCATACTCACGTCTTCTACCAAACCTCTCTGGAATTAACTCATTATAATAAAGTTTGTCCTTTGTATCACCATCAGCATGGACACCAGCTACCTGAGTAAAGACATTCTCACCTACGATAGGCTGATTTGGAGCGACAGCAATACCGCTGAAGCTCTCTACCATACGACTAATATCATTCAGTTGCTCTTCATTAATATTCGTCTTTGCATGGAACTGGTCTTTCAATATCGCTTGGACAGATGCCAGAGGCGCATTTCCACAACGCTCCCCTAACCCATTTACCGTAACATGAAGCCCCCTTGCGCCACTAAGAACAGCTGCCAAGGAATTCGACACTGCAAGGTCATAGTCATTATGAGCATGGAAATCAAAGTGCAAATCCGGATATCGCTTCACCATTTTACGGAAATACTCCACACATTGCAATGGATTCATTATTCCCAAGGTGTCAGGTAGCATAAAGCGCTTTATCGGCTCACCAGACAGAGCATCCATCACCTTATACACATATTCTGGAGAATCCTTCATTCCTGAACTCCAATCTTCAAGATATAAGTTAACGTCAACATCATGCTTACTTGCATGAGCCACGACTTTCTTTATGTCGGCGATATGCTCTTCTGGAGTTTTCTTCAACTGATGAGTACAATGTTTTAACGAACCTTTTGCAAGAAGATTAATAACTCTTCCGCCACAGTCACGAATCCAATCAACAGACAAGTGTCCATCGACAAATCCAAGAACCTCTACCCTGTCAAGCCTGTCTATACTTGCAGCATATCGGCAAATCATCCTTACTGCCTCTTTCTCTCCATCTGACACATGCGCTGAAGCGACTTCAAGTCTGTCAACATTGACGTCACGAAGCAACTTACGTGCCACCATCAGCTTCTCGTGTGGAAGGAAACTAACTCCATTTGTCTGCTCTCCATCACGTAATGTGCTGTCCATTATCTCCACATAAGGATGAAGACGGTTATATCCATTTATTTGTTGAGTTGCTCCCATTGCTCTGTTTTATCTTTATTCTGAACGAGATAATCAATATCATCAAAACCATTCATAAGACAATGCTTTTTATATCCATTTATCTCGAAATACTCACTCTTGCCGTTAGCAAGATTCGTTACGGTCTGATTGGGTAAGTCTACCAAAACCTCTGTGTCAGGATTATCTTCGATACTTTCAAACAATTCCTTCAGAAATGGCTCTGTCACCACAACAGGCAGAACGAAGTTATTCAACTCATTATTCTTGTGAATATCTGCAAAGAAAGAACTGATTACCACACGGAAACCATAGCCGGCAATAGCCCATGCCGCATGCTCACGCGATGAGCCTGATCCGAAGTTTTTACCTGCTACAAGTATGCATCCTTTATATTTTGGATTGTTTAGGACGAAATCCTCTATCAACGAGCCATCTTTATTATAACGCCAATCACGGAATAGATTATCGCCAAAACCATCTTTATCTGTGGCCTTCAGAAAACGTGCAGGTATAATCTGGTCAGTGTCTACATTCTCCAAAGGAAGTGGCACACATGTTGATTTTATAATATCGAACTTTTGCTTATTCATTTTAATTATATTGTTTTCTTATTACGCATTTGAAAAAAATAACACTATCGGCTCTTATACTTCTAAATCCCTCGGATCACTTATAAAGCCATTAATTGCCGACGCCGCCGCAACGAGTGGACTTGCAAGAATGGTACGCGCACCAGGTCCTTGCCGTCCCTCAAAGTTACGGTTGCTTGTTGATACGCAATATTTTCCTGGTGGAATCTTGTCATCGTTCATCGCCAAGCATGCGGAGCAACCCGGCTGGCGAATCTCAAA
Source organism: uncultured Prevotella sp. (assembly GCA_905236455.1). Classification (GTDB taxonomy): domain Bacteria; phylum Bacteroidota; class Bacteroidia; order Bacteroidales; family Bacteroidaceae; genus Prevotella. The sequence continues at coordinate 17,875 of CAJOPT010000067.1, forward strand.
ACCTGCTTCCGTAAGAATCTTGTCAAGTCCTTCCTGCCGTATCTGTCTTTCTACTGCCCAAGAACCAGGAACCAGCCATGCAGTAACATTGTCAGCCTTATGGTGGCCTTTCACTACAGAGGCAAATGCCCTGAAATCCTCTATACGTCCGTTAGTACATGCGCCAAGAAAAACATAATCTATTGAATGTCCCTGTAATTTCTCACCTGGCACAAAACCCATATAGTCAAGACTTTTAACAAAAGAAGCCCTCGAAGAGCTATCAATCATATCAATTGTCGGTATTGACTCCGTAATACCAATTCCCATACCGGGATTAGTTCCGTATGTTATACGCGGTTCTATTTCAGAGGCATCAAACACCAGTTCTTTATCAAACACGGCATCATCACCACTTTTCAGATTTTTCCAAGAGGCGACAGCCTTTTCCCAGTCTTCACCTTTAGGCGCATATTCCTTACCTTTAAGGTATTCAAATGTCGTATCATCTGGTGCGATGAAACCTCCACGGGCTCCCATCTCTATAGAAAGGTTGCAAAGGGTGAGCCGTCCTTCCATTGACATGTCGCGAAGGACATCACCGGCATACTCAACAAAATAGCCTGTAGCACCAGAGGTCGTCAGACGTGACATCAAGAAAAGAGCCACGTCTTTGGCTACTACACCTTTCCCCAATTTACCGTTAATACTTATACGCATAGACTTTGGCTTCTGCTGAAGGATACATTGTGAAGCCATAACCATCTCAACCTCAGATGTGCCGATGCCGAAAGCAACCGCACCAACCGCACCATGCGTGGAGGTATGAGAGTCTCCGCATACTATTGTCATGCCGGGCAATGACAACCCCTTCTCAGGACCGACGACATGTATAATCCCATTATCAGGAGAGAGCATACCATAGTGAACAAGTCCAAACTCTTCACAATTCTTCGCAAGAGTATCAACCTGTTTCCTGCAAACAGGGTCTTCGATTTGTTTGTCCTGATCATGAGTCGGAATGTCATGGTCTGGCATACAATAGATCTGATTTGGACGGAAACACTTAAGTCCACGCTGACGCATACCCTCAAAAGCTTGTGGCGATGTTACCTCATGACAATACAGTCGGTCTATATAAAGCTGTGTGGGACCATCTTCTATCATCTGTACCACATGCTTATCCCATATTTTATCAAACAGTGTATTCATTATTTTTGGTTTTGTGAGTTTTATATTATACTAATTATCTAATAACGTATCACCTAAACTTATTTATACAATCAATGTACGCTTCAACTGAGGCTGTGACAATATCGGTGTTTGCGCCAAAACCATAGTACATATTGCCATCGTATTCCACTTGCATGTGGACTTTGCCTATATCATCTGAGCCTTTAGAGATAGCTTGAATGGTAAACTCCTTCAATGTCATCTGCTTCATGATGATTCGCTTCAAAGCTTTTATTGCGGCATCAACAGGACCGTTACCAGTAGAGGCAGCCTCGAATTTCTGACCGCTTATGTCAAGACCTATGCTTGCCACACTCTTCACACCCATACCAGTGGTAACTTGCAGGAAATCGAGTTTCACACCATGTCCGTCAGCCGTATCCGCACCAGCAAGCATCAGAATATCTCCATCGTTAATTTCCTTTTTCTGATCAGCCAGCTTCAGGAACTTTTGGTAGATCTTATCCAACTTGGCATCATCATCCACATCAACACCAAGAACATGTAGCCTGAATTTCAAAGCCGCACGTCCGGAACGAGCTGTCAGGACAATGGAGTTGTCATCCAGACCTATATCTTTAGGATTCATAATCTCGTATGTTCCAACATTCTTAAGGACACCATCTTGATGAATACCACTCGAGTGGGCAAACGCGTTTCTTCCAACTACAGCCTTATTGGGCTGTACGGGCATATTCATAAGACTTGAGACCATCCTTGATATCGGATAAATCTTAGTCGTATTTATATTAGTATCTATATTCAAATGCTTGTGACATCTCAATATCATAGCTATCTCCTCAAGCGATGTGTTACCGGCGCGCTCACCAATACCATTGATTGTCACTTCTACTTGCCTTGCACCATTGAGCACACCACTTAAGGTGTTTGCCGTAGCCATTCCCAAATCATTATGACAGTGAGTGGAGATTATCACATTGTCTATACCATTAACATTCTCCTTTAGATATTTAATTTTGTCGCCAAACTCCTGTGGAAGACAATAACCGGTGGTGTCTGGAATATTGACAACGGTGGCGCCAGCCTTAATGACCGCCTCTACCACTCTTGCGAGATACTCGTTTTCCGTACGTCCAGCATCTTCCGCATAAAACTCCACGTCTTCCACGTATCTCTTTGCATATTTAACCGCCGCCACTGCCCGCTCAATGATTTCCTCGCGGGTAGCATTGAACTTGTACTTTATATGCATGTCAGACGTGCCTATACCTGTATGGATACGTTTGTGCTTAGCGTATTTCAAAGCCTCAGCTGCGACATCAATATCTTTCTCCACTGCCCGTGTCAGAGCACAGATAGTTGGCCATGTAACAGCCTTGGAAATCTCTATAACGGAATTGAAATCACCTGGACTTGAGATTGGGAAGCCTGCTTCTATAACATCTACCCCAAGTTGTTCAAGAGCCTTTGCGACCTGAATCTTCTCAACTGTATTCAACTGACAACCTGGAACCTGTTCCCCGTCCCTTAACGTAGTGTCAAAAATAAATAATCTCTCGCTCATTTCTGTTTCTTGATGTTTAATTTTACTCAGCAAAAAAAACCTTTCACACTTTTGGAAGTGAGAAAGGCTCTTCGATTATATTTATACAAATCTCTATATGCACACATCTTCACTTCCGCCTACTTGCCTGCAGTCGAATGCTAATAATAATGCCCAATAGATTAAGTGTATGTACCATTCTTTTGTAATTTGGTTGCAAAAGTAAACATTTTAATCCATTTAACCAAATAAATCGTAATATTTTTTGCTTAAAAAGTAACAATTCACAAGAAAATCACTTCCTTACGATAGATTTCACCTGCTCTGCAATAGCTTTCATACCTTTTGCTGTCGGGTGTCCCATTCGCTTATCAATATCATGCAGCATGATATAAGGTACATTATAATGATTGCATATTACTTGGCACGACTGAGTAATATCGTCCCTAAGCTCTGAATTAATCAAGAAATAAATACTGACATTAGGATGATGATGTTGAATCCAGTTAAGCATATAAGCCATAGCAGGACGAAAAGTCAGGAAATCGCCTTGCGTCCAGTCACCGTATTTATACTCCCCTACTTTCTCGCCAGCCCAACTGTCATTGGTTCCGCCAAAGATTAAAATAATGTCAGGATTACCAATATCCCTCATACGTTTGATAAACGAGCGCTCACTATAATCATTGCCATCATATCCCACATAGCCGATAGTTGCACCACTATAGGAGTTGTTGACACACAATTGATAGCCATTATCATTTATAAACTGCCACCACCATGTGTCTTCGACACGGTTCACATCTGTTTTCGCAGAGTCATTCTTAGCATAATACCACAATTCATTTGTGGAAGGAGTAACAAAATCCTCAAAAGTAGAATATGAGTCACCAAGAACTGACACTTTTTGAGCTGACACCATTGTGCACCAGCCACACATTATTATATATATAACAAGTCTCTTCATCTCTAAACGTATTGTGTTTCTATTAATAAGGGACGCCTCCATTTTCCTCTGCCGGGGACGGGAAAGGAACATCATCACCGTTCATTCTACTACCATAAATCGCACCGTCAAAATCATCCATAGAAGAACCTGCCGCTGGCTCATCCTCCGGATTACTGAACCTTGTGAACTCTCCACGGAACCTCAGTAACACATCACCGGTAGCTCCCTTTCTGTGCTTGGCAATAATAATCTGTGCCATGCCGCGCAGATTACGTCCTTTCTCATCCTCATAAAGATGATAATACTCTGGACGGTGGACAAACAATACCATATCGGCATCTTGCTCTATCGCACCCGACTCACGCAAATCGCTCAGCTGTGGACGCTTACCATCTAAACCTTCACGATTCTCAACGGTTCTGTTAAGCTGAGACAAAGCAATTATAGGAATATTCAATTCCTTTGCAAGACTTTTCAATGATCGACTGATGGTAGAAACTTCTTCCTGACGGCTATTAAAACGCATACCATTTGCATTCATCAGCTGCATATAGTCAATCATAATTAGCTTGATGTCATGCTCACGCACAAGTCGGCGCGCCTTTGTCCGAAGCTCAAACACCGACAAGCCTGGCGTGTCATCAATAAAAATAGGTGCACCTTCAAGTTTGCGGCAATTAGTATCGAAACGTTCCCATTCATCAGGTGACAGCTGACCATTGAGGATCTTGTTTCCCGCAATCTCACACACGTTTGATATCAAGCGGTTTACAAGCTGCACGTTGTTCATCTCCAATGAGAAAAAAGCAATTGGCTGCTGATAATCCACACCAATATTCTTTGCTATACTCAACGCAAAAGAAGTCTTACCCATTGCAGGACGTCCGGCAATGATAATCAAGTCGGAAGGTTGCCAGCCCGCGGTGATGTCATCAAGCTTATGATAACCGCTCGGCACACCAGTCAAACCACCAGAACTCTTTGATGCCTGCACCAATATGCGGTGTGCCTCCTGGAGGATTGGGTCAATCTGCAAGAAGTCCTGAACCATATTTTTCTGTGACAACTCAAAAAGATTAGTCTCAGCCTTCTGCATAAGCTCATCCACGTCAACGGTCTCATCAAAGGCTTCAGTCTCTACCATTGAGGCAAACTGTATCAACTGTCTTGCGAGGAATTTTTGGGCAAGTATATGCGCATGATACTCTATATGAGCAGATGAGGCAACCTGCGAACTAAGGTCTACGATATATGTCGGTCCCCCCACTTCCTCAAGCGTACCTTCTTTTCGCAGTTGCTCCATGACTGTCATTATATCAACAGGTTGCTCATGGAAATTCAGCGTTTGAACCGCATGATATATTTTCTGATTACGTGGTTCGTAGAATGTTTCAGGACGGAGAATCTCTGAAACAACGGTAAAGGCATCCTTATCTATCATCAATGCACCAAGAACCACTCGCTCTATCTCAAGTGCTTGAGGTTGCAAATGTCCGTAGGTGTTGTCAATAGGAGTCGCTTGCCGTTTTCTGCTTCGGTTATTAGATGTACTTTCTGCCATGATTGTGCAAAGGTACTAAAATTTCGATTAAATGAGAGCAAAGAAAGCTTGTTTTCTTTGCCGAATGTGAGAAATTTATGTAATAAGTGAGCATAATACAAAATAAAAATGCTTTTAATTTTTATTGTCAAACGAAAGTTTGGAATTTTGACAAAATTGATGTACCTTTGCTTTGGAAAAGAAATTGAATGGAAGAAATCAGCATAAAAAAGGGGCTTACGGCACTGTCCCCATTGTTTGTCTTTACAGTTTTGTACCTTGTCACCAGCATTATAGCCGGTGACTTCTACAAGGTACCTATCACTGTCGCCTTTATGGTGTCAAGTATCTATGCAGTCATAGTGTCTGGAGGACTTCCCCTAAAGAAGCGCATACAGACATACTCTATTGGAGCAAGCGGTGAGAACATGATGATGATGCTATGGATTTTCGTTCTTGCCGGCGCTTTTGCCAATGCAGCAAAGGAGATGGGTAGTGTTGACGCCATAGTAAACCTGACTCTGAGCTTTATACCTCCATCCATGCTCTTGGCTGGTATATTTATCACTGCCTGCTTTATTTCTCTGGCAATAGGAACAAGTGTGGGCACCATCGTCGCACTCACGCCGATTGCCGCAGGTATTTCCTTTTCCACGGGCAGTTCCCTTCCGCTAATCGTCGCAGTAGTTGTAGGTGGAGCGTTCTTCGGTGATAACCTTTCATTCATTAGCGACACGACGGTTATGGCAACACAGACCCAAAACTGTAAGATGAAAGATAAATTCAAGGTAAATGCTTTCATTGTCCTTCCCGCAGCGTTTCTTGTTTGTATAGCTTATGCGTTCATGGGTGAAGGCATTCAGGCACCTCCTATCCTTGGTGATATAAAAGTCCTGAAGGTTGTTCCCTATTTATCAGTACTTATATGCGCCATAGCCGGCATGAATGTCATGGCGGTGCTTACAATCGGACTGACATTAACAGGCATTATTGGCATCACTGACGGCAGTTATGATTTGTATGGATGGTTCGGCAGCATGGGTACGGGAATCACCAACATGGGCGAGCTTATTATTATTACCATGATGGCTGGCGGTCTGCTTGAGATTATAAGGAAAAACGGAGGAATAGACTTTCTCATACAAATCATGACCAGACGAATAAGCGGTAAGCGAGGCGCGGAGTTCACCATTGGGCTATTGGTCTCATTGGTTGACGTTTGCACAGCAAATAATACCGTTGCCATACTCACCGTTGGCAGTATTGCCAAGCAGATAAGTATAAAGTATGACGTCGACAGCAGGAAATGTGCCAGTATATTAGATACGTTCTCGTGTTGCATACAGGGCATCCTGCCATACGGGGCTCAGATTCTGATTGCCGCCGGACTGGCAAGTCTGAATCCCATAAACATTATACCATATTTATATTACCCCATGGCTATCGGAGCAAGTGCCTTACTGGCTATTCTCATAAGATATCCACGAAAATACAGTTAGGAATATGAAAGAGATGAATATCCTACAGAAAAATTTCTTCCGAATACTACGCTCAGGTGCTTTCAATGACAATGAAGCCATTGAGCCGATGTCTCCATTCAAATGGAGAAGGCTTTTTCAGATGGTGGAGGCTCAGGATGTTATATCTGTCTTTGCATTGGGAGTAAACAATCATACTCAAGATGAAGGTTTGAACCTGCCTCCAGACCTGATTGATTCTGTCAAGAAAAAACTTGAGGAAAACGATAACAGACCGAAGCCGTTCACTAAGGATGAGATAAAAATGACCAACCGCATCCTTAACCACAAGCTGCGCACACTCATCAAGAAAGAGATTAACGACATTGACTCTTCAATGGAAACCGTTGACTTGTTAGAGATTATCATCTTTAACGTAAACCATATGTTGACAGCTGGCATAAGCCTTGATGGTATAATACGCCTTGGAAGATATCTCAGAATAAGAGGAGATAAGGTTGACTTCGTGAAACTCGACCAATGGCTCGAGCATATTCATCTGGAAAGGATGGCTCAACTTCAAGGTAGCATATTAATTTCCGTATTCGGATTTGAGCAAAACGAACTGCCTTTCGTACATAAGTTTGAGCCGGAAGCTTTCGACCTTACCATTCGCTCTATCAGCAACCTCGCTAAAGACACCGCTGAAGAATGGAATTTCAGACAGAGCAAGAGCGGCTTCGTTAAGAACAACCCGACAGTACTGCGCAGGAACGTGCGGCGAAGCGTAAGGTACTTCTCATACGCTCCGCTTGAGACAACAAGCAGCTTCCTTACGAACCTCGGCAAGAGTCTCTCTGAAATAGAAGAATAGCAAGTTCTGAAGTTATTGAAATTAAACCGTCACTTCTTAGCTTCTTTAACTTCTTTAACTTCTCAACTTAAGAATATTTGAATATATTATTGTACCTTTGCAAGATATGAGCACTAAGAAATTGTTTACAACTATTGTCGGCTTAATGGTTGCGGCTGGCATACACGCACAATATAATTATAATATACAATGTGAGGATACTTGCAGGCATATCCATGGATTGGATATGAGCCACTATCAAGGCACTGTCTTCTGGGAAGCTGTCTCGGAAGTCGCAGAAGGCAAGATTTTCTATGTATACCTGAAAGCCTCTGAAGGTGGTGACAACATTGACAAACGATATGCCGAGAACATACGTTTGGCAAAGCAATCCGGATTGAAAGTAGGATCATACCATTTCTATCGTCCACGCCAACCACAGATTATACAGTTGAGAAACTTCCGGGCACAATGCCGTCCACAGGACCAGGACTTGGTTCCAATGATAGACGTAGAGGCAACAGGAGGACTTAGCTCGAGTGCGTTGTGTGACTCTCTCCATATATTTCTTGACTTAGTTGAAAAGGAATACCATTGCAAGCCACTTGTCTATACTGGCAGGAATTTCTACAACAAGCACTTATTGGGTGAACTGGATGGGTACAAACTGATGATTGCCCAGTATTCTAATGAGGAGCCGTTTCTCAGTGACGAACGAGATATATTTGCCTGGCAGTACACTGGCAAAGGAAGCATACGGGGAGTAAACGGATTCGTTGACAAAAGCAGATTGATGGGAAACCATACGATGCGAGAAATCAGATATTATAAAAAATAGCAAAAGTATATGTTGATTAATTGTCCTGAATGTGGTCACAAAGTAAGTGACAAGGCACCTGTTTGCCCACATTGTGGTATAGAGATTGCCGAGCAAGCTGAGTCGATAACCAATGAGCCAAACAACGCTGGCAACGACGAAGAGATTGTATACGGTGAGCCTATCGTAGCAGAACCTATTGATAATGAAATACCACAAGAGCGGAAAGAGACCGTAACGTCTCACATTAAAACTAATACAGAGGGAAAGTCAAAGAGCACATTACTTATATCTTTCCTCATCGCGTTACTCATCTGCGCCGTAGTGCTTTACTTTTATAAAGATGCACTTGACAGACAGGCAGCCAATCCTCCTTCTCAAAACACCGCGTTATTGTCCGACACTACGGAGGAAGAGACTCCTAAGGAGACTGAAGAGAAAGAAGTACAGACAGCTGACACTGCAAGCAAGAAGCCATCTTTCAGTAATGAAATAAAACAACTGATAGACTCAACCAAGAACTCAGAGAAACCTGAAGCTCCGGAAGCTGAGAAGAAGAAAGAGAATGATGGATTTAAGGTCACACAAGAGGTTGAACAGAAAGCATACGAAAGTGTGCGCCGCTTCTTCCTTGCGATAAACAGCAAAGACCGGGAGAAGCTGAAAGCATGTGTCACTAAGAACCTTGCCAAGTTTGATAACAAACAAAACGCCACCTCTACTGATGTCGTACAATATATGGTTGACCTCTACCAGGCCGACGTAACCAATCTAAACTGGCATCTGGGAAAAGAGCCACAGGTGAAGATCGTGCAAACTGGTGACCAATATGCATATAAAGTTACTGTTCCAGCAAGGAAAGTAACAGAACGAGGGGACATAAAGTCTGAACGCAAATATCAAATAAATGCCACTGTCAATGTTGACGGAAAGATTACGTCAATGACAATAGATAAAGAATGAGAAAGACTATTTAAACAATAGAGGAATGGGATGACTTTTTGTCATCCCATTCTCATTTCATGAAGCAATTGTTTCTGCCGTTCTGAAAGGTGCGATGGCAATGTCACCTTATAGGTGATAATAAGGTCACCTTTAGTGCCATCACCAAGGGTCTTACCCTTACCACGCAGCCTTACCTTTGTGCCTGGCTGAGTCTCAGGTTTAACCTTAAGCTTTATCTTATCTCCACCACCTAAAGTAATCATTACCTCACCGCCTAACAGCGCAGTATACATGTCTATGCTTACATTAGCCTCTATATCCTTGGACAATCCGCCACGGGAAAAGATGTCAGAAGCTGAATTGCGTGTCTTGCGACCTCCGCCTCCAAACAAATCATTGAAGAATGAAGAGAAACCGCCGGAACGGAATGAGCTAAAGTCAAACCCTTCAAACGGATTGCCGCCTCCGAAGCCACCACCTCCTTGGAAAGAGTCGGCATTTCGCCAGTTCTCACCATACTGGTCGTATTTCTTACGCTTCTCTGGGTCACTAAGCACATCGTATGCCTCGTTTAATGCCTGAAACTTAGCTTTCGCCTTCGGATCATTTGGGTGCAAGTCGGGATGAAACTGCTTAGCCCGCTTGCGATAAGCGTCGCGGACATCCTTCTGTGGAATGTCCTTACTGACACCTAAAATCTTGTAATAATCAATAAATGCCATATAAATACCTCCTTTTTTTTAAAAAAACATCAGCAAAATGTATGCCGAACACAAAAAAATATTAATTTTGCAAAGGAATAAACTCTACCTGACATGAAAAAGTTAATTACTATCATTAGCGCGCTATTTTGCTTAAATACTACAATAATGGCACAGACAGAAACAATAACCTTACACGTTATTGAGACAAGTGACGTTCATGGAAGCTTCTTTCCGTTCGACTTTATCAGCCAGAAACCTGTCGACGGCTCTATGGCAAGAGTCTCGACTTATGTAAATGAGCTACGGGAGAAATATGGAAACAACGTAATACTCTTAGATAATGGCGACATCCTCCAGGGACAAACCATCTCCTACTACTCAAACTACATTGACTCTCTGTCTCCAAACATAGCGTCCGAGGTGCTTAACTACTTGAGATACGACGCGGCAACAGTCGGCAACCACGACATTGAGACAGGACATGCCGTATACGACAAATGGATAAGAGAGCTCGGGTGTCCCGCATTAGGCGCAAACATTATTGACAGCTCTACGGGAAAACCATACGTGAAACCATATACTATCATACGACGTAATGGTATAAAGATAGCTGTTCTGGGACTTCTCACTCCAGCCATACCCAACTGGCTGAAAGAAGAGCTGTGGAAAGGATTGCTATTCAAAGAGTTGCTGTCTACCGCAAGATACTGGATGAATGAGATAAGAGAACAGGAACGCCCTGACATTGTCATAGGACTATTCCACAGCGGATGGTACGGTGGCATTCAAACTGACTCATATATGGAAGATGCCTCTATGAAAATCGCAAAGGATATTCCAGGCTTCGACTTGGTGTTGTTCGGACATGACCATACTCCACACAACTCTACCATCCTCAATGAGGAAAACAAACCTGTAGTATGCCTTAATCCCGCAAACAATGCCAAAGCAGTGGCAAAGGCAACTGTCACACTGACACTTAAAGAAGGAAAGGTCATTGACAAGAATGTGACTGGTGAGATTGTAGATGTGCGGCAACTACCTGTCAATGAGAAGTTCATCACTTACTTCTCGCCACAAATAAACAAAGTAAAAGATTTCTCCGTACAGCAAATCGGCACATTGGAGCAAGGATTCTGCTCACGCGACGCTTATTTCGGAAGCAGCGCTTTCATCGACTTCATACAAAACTTGCAGCTTCTCATCACCAAGGCTGACATTTCGCTCCATGCTCCTCTTGCCTTTGATGTATGCATAGACAAAGGACCTATCACTATTGCCGATATGTTCAAGCTTTACAAATATGAGAACCAGCTCATGGTAATGAGGATGACCGGACAGGAGATAAAGAATCATTTGGAAATGTCTTACGACCTATGGGTTAATACAATGACCTCACCAGACGACCATCTGATTCAATTGGACGACAGCAAGAAATCCGACACACAACGAGTGGGATTCAAGAACCTGCCATTCAACTTCGACAGTGCGGCGGGTATTGTATACGAGGTTGACGTGACAAAACCATACGGACAGAAAGTAAGGATTCTACACATGGCTGACGGAAAGCCTTTCAGCGAGAGCAAATGGTATCGTGTCGCGGTAAACAGCTACAGGGGCAACGGTGGCGGAGAGCTAATGACGAAAGGTGCTGGTATACCACATGACGCCTTAAAGGACAGAGTGGTATGGGAAAGTGAGCTTGACCTTCGCCATTACCTTATCAAGGAAATCGAGAGACTGAAATATCTCAACCCTCGTGCCAATAACAACTGGCGTTTCGTGCCTTCTGATTGGGTAAATAAAGCGGCAGTACGCGACAGAGAGCTTCTCTTCGGAACACGCTAAGACAATGATATTCTCCAAACTATCCGTTTAGACATGGCATATTGGTATATATTCTGCAAGACCGATCTCCTATTGGAAAAATCTCCGGACGGCTCCTTCCGCATTCCTATAGGCACCAATCCTCCTATTCCTTTGCATGAATGGAACACCATACACAATATCACACCGGCTGAAGACAACCAGGAGGTAAAGGCTGTGATGATAGACATGCCTGTAACCGGCAACGACAGATATGAGATGTGTGGACTGCGACAATCGTATTATCGCCTACCACTTGAGCAATATCTCAAGGCTGGGAAATGCCAAGAGATTCTTTATTGGGACTCAAACACAAAGTTCTGTGGGGTGTGCGGTGCTCCAATGAAGCTACACACAGACATTTCAAAACGATGCGTCAACTGTGGAAAAGAAGTATGGCCGCAACTGGCAACGGCTGTTATCGTACTCATTCACAGGAAGTCTTGTAACCCAGACTACGCACAACAAACAGATGAGGTGCTGCTTGTTCATGCACGCAACTTCCGTACTGACTTCTATGGTCTGGTAGCAGGATTCGTGGAGACAGGAGAGACTCTTGAGGAAGCCGTCCACAGAGAGGTGATGGAAGAGACTGGTATCACCATCAACAACCTACGCTATTTCGGCAGCCAGCCATGGCCATACCCTTGCGGTCTTATGGTGGGCTTCCATGCCGACTATGTCAGTGGTGACATACACCTGCAGAAAGAAGAACTGTCAAAAGGGGCTTGGTTCGGTAAAGACAACCTTCCCACAATCCCAGAAAAGTTGTCCATCGCCAGACAACTGATTGACGACTGGCTGAGTAATGAATAATAAATGACAAAGCCTCACGACCCACAGAACTA
>CAJOPT010000068.1 GCA_905236455.1 uncultured Prevotella sp.
GCTCATAGAACCATGCTCCATAGGAATGCATGTATGATTCCGGATTACCAAAGACTCTGCCAATGGCCCTGAATGTAGGAAAGACAGCATAGTGTAGAATGTTATATCCCAATTGTGCCAGATGGGGGTGTATGCCAGCAAAGTGCAGGTTGACATTGACCGATAGCTTCGCTGCAAGTCGTTGTAGCCAAGGCATCATATAACCCTCGTATGGGAAGATGTCAATGTGCAGACCCTGGTAAGTAAGAGCTTCTTGTGCCCTTCTGTCTAAGCTGTCTTCAGCGTCATGACTTATATGACGGCTTTTTTTGTCGCGAAGGACAGCCCATTCCTTATAAAACCCTTTGTCTGTCTCATTATCCTGTAGCACATATTGTGGATGCGGATGATCCTTAAGGTAACGGCAAAGGCGTTTATAGTCCTTGTAGTGAACCACAAAGTCTACATCATCATCCCATGGAATAAATCCTCCGTGACGTAAAGCGCCTAAAACATTACCTCCGTCAAGACGACAAGGCACACCTATGCTCTTTGCCGTCTTTTGTAGATATACAGCCATATCTAACAATCGTAGCTGTGCCTTTCTGAGTGTTGATCCCTCGGGATTGTACTTCCTCTTAAGGTCTTCCTCTGTTTCGCCTGTGTTATATGTCCGCATGTCTTTTACGTTAAAGCCATAGCTATATTTTGTGCAAAGATAGCTTTTTTTGTTGGAAAACACAAAAACAGTTTCTAAAAAACGTATTTTTGCGTCACGCGTCACACTTTAGGGTAGAGTTTAGAGGAGTTCCCGCATCAAGTGCGGGATGAGTGGTTAGAGGTTAAAGACGGCGGAGCGATATTCTAAGAACAAAGCTTCTGGAGGAAAGTTGTTACAAGAATTTGAAAAGTTGTAACAACTTTTTTCTGAGAGCATAGCTATTGGAATGGAAGATGTATGCTTTAGCTAGTCGATATGATAGCTCTACTATGTCAATATCAATGCTAATGGAGCTCCCGCATCGAGTGCGGGATGAGGTGTTTTTACGGGTATCGTGTCGCATTTGCGTCACCGAGACACGGTAAAAATGCGGTGTGACGCACGTGAGACGCACCTGAAAATCCCATTTTTAAGTAAAATCGGCCATTTTGGGATTAAAAGTTCTCTGATTATCAGGCATTTATGTGTGAGCCTTTGTCTGTGACGCAAGTGTGACAGGTTTCTGGTATTTCAGCATTACAAATGCCTATACTCAATACGCTTATGATTGCAAATCCAACCGAGCTGGAATCCAACCGAGCTGGGGAGATTCTTGTGTCAAGCACGAGGATGAGGAAGGGGCAAGGTGTGACGCGTGACGCAAATTTTTATTTTTTAGAAATTAGTTTTTAGCAACTCTGTTGGCGAAGCGTCGGTAAGCTAAAAATATATTAGTTTTCTTTGATAATTGCTGATTAAATACTATTTTTGCATAAAATTTCGATTAAGCGAAGACAAAAGGGAATTTATTTTCTTTGGTTGAGCGGAAGAAATTTATTTAAAATTTCGATTAAGCGAAGACAAAAGGGAAAAAATCCATAACGATCAGTAATGGCAAAGACACTGAAAGAAAAGACAGCTTCTGGATTGTTCTGGGGGGCGATTAATAGCGGTAGTATGCAGGTGCTGAATGCTGTTATCGGCTTGTTTACTACTCGCTTGCTATCTCCTGATGACTATGGTGTCTTCGGAATGATTGCTATATTTACAGCTATTGCCGGAAATATTCAAGATAGTGGTTTCTCTACGGCATTAGTCAATCAAAAAGAGATTCGTCATGAGGATTACAACGCGGTCTTCTGGTTTAATATCTCTGTGAGTGTCAGCATGTATGTCATACTATTCTTCTGTGCTCCATTGATAGCTGAGTTCTTTCATCAGCCATTGTTAGTACCTTTGTCTCGTTTTGTATTCATAAGTTTCCTTCTTTCTGCATTAGGTATAGCCCATTCGGCATATATGTTTCGTAATTTGATGAACAAGGAGAAGGCTTTTTTGAGTTTCTCAGCGTTAATCATTTCTGGTGTTGTCGGGATTATAATGGCATATAATGGAATGAAATACTGGAGTCTGGCATGGCAACAGGTTCTTTATATAGGTATAGTGAGCATTGGTAAGTGGTTTGTCGTTAAGTGGCATCCGACACTTCCTGTCAATTTCTCTCCTATTCGTAGGATGTTCGGCTTTAGTAACAAGATACTTGTGACTACAATTGTCAACACAATTAGTCAGAATTTCCTTACTTTTATCTTTGGAAGATTGTTTCCCGCAAAGGCTGTAGGATTATTCTATCAATCAAACAAATGGAACAACATGGCTTCTCAGCTTGTGAGCGGTACAGTGGCACAAGTTGCCCAACCAGTATTGGCATCACTGAATGATGACGCTGAGCGCCAGCTAAGGGTGTTTCGGAAAATGCTTCGTTTTACGGCTTTCCTGACATTTCCAGTCATGTTCGGGTTAGCACTTGTGGCGAGAGAGTTTCTTTTGATTGCCATTGGGGAGAAATGGGTGGATTGCATCCCGTTGTTACAAATCCTATGTCTTGGTGGCTCGTTTATTCCGTTCCAGACTCTTTATCAGAATCTCATCATCAGTCGAGGGCGTTCTGACTCATATATGTGGTGTACCATAGCTCAAATTGCTCTCCAAATAGTTATGGTTTTTACTCTTTGGCAACAGGGAATCGTCTGGTTGGTCGTCGCATTCTCGCTATTGATGTTTCTGTGGGTGATAGTTTGGCATTTCACAGCAAGCCGTCTTGTCGGTATTAGTCTCTTGATGTTGGTTCAAGACATTGGACCTTATATGCTTATTGCCGCAAGTGTCATGTGCGCAACGTTTTTTGTAACGTCATTTATTACGAGTCTTTTCCCGCTCTTGGTCTTTCGTATAGTTTTAGCCGCTTTACTATATTATATATTAATGAAAGTGTTTGGCTCTAAGATGCTGGATGAGTGTATAGGATATTTGCGTCACCGTACAGCTTGATGATACATGTATAGTTGCATTATTGGATAGAGTGCGGCGCGTAATATTTTTTTGCCCCCCCCACCATAGGTTTGAAACAATCGGTGATGGTTTCTTATGAAGTGCCATTGCAGCTTGACAAAACTTATAAAATCATCTTTTTGTTCTAATTGAAGAATGGATATAGCTTCTTTATAGATTTCTTCTTCTGAGCTTATTTTCTCTAATAAATCAAGTTTGGAATGAAAGATACGTTTTGCTACCTTCCTCGCTTTTCTATAATTGCGTAAAGACCAGCTAATAATGTAAAGGCCATTTTTCCATGAAGGAAGACTCCGGCTAAAGTCATTGTATGTGGCGGCTTGTTCGTGTCTGCGAAAATTTACAAGAACCTCGTCCACGTATACAATACTATTGTATGCGGCAGCGGTAATGCATAAAGCCGCATCATAAACAGAGACTTTATACATCTCACTTTCTATAGGCATCTTTTTAAAAAACAGATCACGATGGAATAATAATGTGTGCCCAGGGAGGCACAAAAACATCATTCTTATCAAACTGGTGTTTGGACGGCGATTGTCATACCATGCAAAGCTGCCATCTTCTGAGAAAGGACGAGAGTGTCCGCTACAAAGTAAGTGGCTGCCAATAGCTTCCATCTGGCGTTCAATTTTATCTGCTTCCCAACGGTCATCTTGGTCGCTAATGGCAATGTACTCACCACGGGCACGTCTGATGGCAGACAAGAAATTACCATTAATGCCATGCTCTTTCTCATTTGAGAACACATGTATATATGGGAATCTTTCTGCATAAGCATTCAAGATATCCATGGTGTCATCAGTAGATCCGTCATCTTGTATTATTATTTCATACAAAGGATAGGTTTGAGCTATGATACTATCCAGTTGCTCTCGTAAATATTTACCTCCTTGGTAAGTACAAAGTACTATAGAGACACGTTTGTTTTCCATATCACCCTAACAGATATTTTGTGATGAGCCCTCCATTATATATCCACAAATAGACTGTTAGCATACATAAGAGAACGTATAATATGCGTCGGTGTTCTTTTGTTAATGCCTTCATGAGATATGCGTAAGCAATTGGAATAATGAAGATCCAACCTGTAGCCATTATGTATACTTCTGTTATTGCGAATCCAAGTACTATGTGAAGGAACAGGTCACAGGCGAACCATGACAGACAAAGACGCATGAAAGGGGTTCGCATGCCTGTCAGGATACCGGCAATTAGCAATAAAAAGATGATAGCTTCTACAATGTAGTTAACCCACCAGTCATAAGGAACGAAAACAGGACGTGTCGTAGACATGTCTTCCAGGAGGTATTGCTGGTGCAACTGTATGGACTCTCCAAAGAAATTCTCAATTGCTGACCTCAAGCGTGGTGTGGAGATGTTAGTTAGCTTCAGCACTCCTTCTTCTTCTACAGGTGTGCCGTTATGCTCCCTCAGCCATTTGTTCCGCTCTTCAATATGCTTCTCAAATCCCGGATCATTTTTCCTCTTTGCCTCTTCAATCTTTTTGATGGTTTTCTGCTGTGGAATCATCACCTGATGCCAGTTCAATTGGTATGCCCCAAACAAAAAGACAAGTGGAATTATCATGCTGACAAGAAGGCTAACCGGGCGGAAGAATTTCTTCCCATTTGCAAACAATGCAGCCAATATGGTCTTTGCGCCGTTGCTTAATGCTATGCCGGCAGTGAAGAATAGAAGTATACCCGTTTGCCAAGGGCTCATAGCGGTTTTCTCTTTCATGTGCTTGCCAGTCAGCCATAGTGTCATGGTAAGCATGAAGAAGGACAGACAGAAATGGTCGGGTGCGATTGCCGATACGAGAACATGGGCAAACGAGAATGTCATAAACGCTAATAATATACTGCCGTTTAAAGGTATCTCAATCACTTCCCTGAAAATCCGTATAAGAAAGATGAATGCGTAAACGGCGCAGAACAACATTATCGCAGCCATGATAAACACGGCAAAATTGATATCGGTAACATCCATCAGCCATTGGTTAAGCTTGTAGAACGGATATAACAGTGCTGTCAGCAATGGGTGTCGGTCGGTGATAAAGTGTACTCTAAAATTCGATAAGTAAATGTATGTATATGGGTCATATCCGGAAAGGCAGAAGTTTTTTGAGAATATGGTATAGTACCCCAGCTTCCCAGCTTTGGTATACATGTGAAAGGCATGGTGGATGTGTAGCGCATGAAAGCATAGCAGCACAAAAGTCATGAGTAATGACGACAGACGCTCTCCTTTCTTTATTGCAAAGATGTTCATGTCAGATATGTTACGATAAGAGTTCCGTTATATATAAATAGGTATATAGTGATAATGCCGAGTATTAGGCGAAGCACTTTACGGTTTGTTCCTTTTATGCCGTTGACAAAAAAGGCAATTGCCATTGGAATGACAAAAAGCCAGTGAGGACTCATGATGTAGATCTCATTAATGCCAAAGCCGGCAACCATGTGTATCAGCATGTCAAAGCCGAAAAAGGATAATGCCATCCATAACAGTCTGCTGCGCCTGCCATACCAGATGCCTATAAAGAAGAATAACACTATTATAGCCTCCACGATATAGTTTACTATCCATCGGTATTTTACTATTACCGGTCTGCCAGTAAGAGTATCACCAAGCAGCCAGTCTTGGTGCAGCAGAATACTCTCACCAAAGAGATTCTCTACGGCAGACTCTGTGCGTGATGTAGTGATGTCTGTCCAGTTCCAGAACTCTCCTTTCTTTATAGGCTTTCCTTGGTGAGCCACAGATGGACGTTTGCTCTTTCTCCTCTCATTCTCAATAGCTTTCTTGTGGAGAATCTTTTTGACTTCTCTCTTTATCTGGGCTTCATCTGTAAGGTTAGTGGTGTCACGGAATTGCGCATAAACCCGTTCACGATATCTCTGCGCCTTTTTTTGTTTTTTGACTTGTCGTGCTTTCCAGTTTGGATATTCGAATGTCTCATACTCCCATCTCGCAAAGCCCCATATCGCCAATGCAGGTATTATCACGGTCAAGAGTAGTCTGCCTGGGTTGAAGAATTTCTTTCCATTTGTGAATAGTCCCGCAAGGAAGATCTTAATGCCATTGTTTAGGGAAATGCCGGCGGTTAGGAAGAAGAACAGGATTGCCTGCCATCTTGTAAACAATTGTCTTCCGTCGGTGCCCTCTGTCAGCCCTCGTCTCATCTTCTTGCCACATACGTAAACGGTCAGGATCAGCATGTACATTGAAATGACAAAATGGTCAGGAACCATTGACGCAACCATTACGTATGCGAATGAAAGATGCATTAAGGAGAGCTGAGAGGCGTCAACTTGGGAAAGATTTATAACCTCGCGAAAAATGCGGTATAAAAAAACAAATGCATAGAACGCGCAGAATACCAATATTAAAGCCACGACAAACTGTACGCAATTTATACCCGTTAATGCCATCAACCCTTGGTTTATTTGATTGGGTATATACATTATAAAAGCAAGAAGCGGGTGACGATAGATGTTATATGCCGTTGACCAGTTTGACACAACAGAATAGGTTAAGGGGTCATATCCCGATATGTGGAAGGTGCCTACAAAAAGTTTATAATAGTTATCTGTTATTACAGAAAACTCATCGTAATACTTATGTATCACCAATGCGTTCAGTGTTGTGATGACAACCCCCGCGAATAATGCTAACCATCTCTCTTCGCGTTTTATGCGGAATATACTGAAGAATCTTTTCATTATTTCCTTTTTAAGAAAAACCTAACCAACAGGAAGTTAATTGGCACACAGACACAGAACATTGGAATGGGAGCCATCTGCTTGCTTAGTCCTAACCACAGGAAGAAGTTTAGGGTTATTATCTGCAAGAGCCAGTTCACTGCATGCGAAAGAGCAAAGCCAGCCCCATGCTTGGCATTTGCCTTTACCCGGAATGTATAGCGTGTGGAGGCAAAGAAGTTAAAGATAAAGCTAACCGCATATCCGACCGTCATTGATATACTGGGACTGATCCAAATAACCAACAGACAATATACGCCATATTGTATCAGTGTGGCTAATACACCGACAATTCCAAAACGTATTATCTCACCTAACGTTTGGCGCTTCCTGTCATCTAAATGGTTTATAATATCCGTGATCTGCATAAGCTAACATCTCTTTGTCACCTTGACTGTCTCCATAAACAATAAGCTCGTATGTGTCCCGGAGAGGGAAAGCCCTTTCTATACGCTTTACTTTCTCTTGCCCGTAACAGTTCATTGTCAGGAACTTACCTGTGATAGTGTCGTGACGCACATCGATTTTCGTGCAAGCAATACGTATCTGTCCATCAAATTCATCAAAGAACGGTCTGACCCAATTCTCAATACTGGCACTGACAATAATGACACGACTGCCTTCAGCAAGAGCCTCACGTATCTTCCCAACTCCTTTTGTCCTAAGAATGTTGCTATGTTTAGCGGCAAATTGGCGACAATGGTTATTGAATTCATCAATGCTCATACCCTTAAAGAAATGTGAAAACACCATTTGCTTAGCTTTCCAGTTGGGGAAGAGTTTCAGGCGCATCAAGATCAATATGGGTGAATAGAGCATAATCCCACGCAGGAATTTCCCTTCACCGTATACAAAACGGATGAAAGCGAGAAATGTATCACGGGTCGTGAGTGTTCCGTCAAAGTCGAATGCGTAAACTTTACTCTTCATAATACACGTCAAATAGTGCGGACTATAACAATTAGAGCGCAAATTTATGAAAAAAAACAGAGCGTCAGGCTACAAGAACGTTAAAAAACATCAATGCCATAGAGTTAATAATCAGCTGTCTCGTTGATTCTTATTTTTCTTCTGCAACATTGCAGGGACAAACTACAGATAAATGATTATGAAAAAGCTTAATCCCCATGCTAATACAACAAGCTGGGTGAAATGGTCTTTAAGGATTACTTTTGTAGGATCTCCACTTTTCTTGTCTACTACGGCTATCTGAATATAACGAAGCAGACCAATGAGAACAAAGACCGTAGTAAGGTATAGATAATCACTATGGAAGTTTGAGACAACTTCAGGCGAGACGGTGTACATAATGTAGCAAACCAATGTGACCGCCGCAGTGATAGTGATGGCTTGATTTATAAAAGTGAGGTTATAGCGGATCGTGTTCTTGCGGGGAGCCTCGCCCGTCTGCTCCATTCGTAACACATCGTCACGTCTTTTCGCAAACGACAGGAAAAGTGTAAGCAGGAAAGTCATGAGCACCAACCATCGGCTGACTGTCACTTCAGTGGCGAATCCACCAGCTAAAATCCTTAGTACGAACCCAAAAGCTATAACGCATACGTCAACGATGGCATATTGCTTTAGCTTAGCGCAATAGGCTAAGTTAAGAACCCAATAAAACAGGATTATTATAGATGCCCTAAGAATGGGATTGCTTGCCTGGAATAATGTCGCATGTGTGTCATGGGTGGAATAAGATGGTAGTATTATTGCCGTAATGGAAAGTATTGATATTGCTATTAAGAATGTTAAACCCATAATGGTGTATGCTTGTGGTATACTGACAGCTCCAGATGCGACAGGACGCATACACTTGACGGGATGACGGCGGTCTGCTTCAACGTCTATGAGGTCGTTAAAGCAATATATTGATGATGCGATGAAGCTGAACGCTAAGAAAGTCGCTATGCATGCAATGATATTATAGGAATTTAAAAGGCTGCCTCCGAAAAACATCGGAAGGAAGACAAATGTGTTTTTTATCCATTGCTTAGGGCGGATGAGGCTGAGTATCTTTTTCATAAGTCAGAACTTAACGGATATGTTTTGATAAATGATATTCAATTTTCTTGACAAGTAAATGGAATAGCCATGACGCGATAAGTGTAATTATTGTGCATACAAAGAATGTTGGCCAATAAGTCCATCGTAATGGTTCTAAGTAATCGAGTACAAAATGGCTGTGAATAAGATATGCTTCCAGACTTAGTGCTCCTACAAAGCGGAACGACTGGTTCACCCATGTGGGAGTCCTTCTGAAAATACGGTTTAGCAACAGCACTGTGGTAATGGTTAGTGGTATGTATAGCATTCGCTCAATAAATAGCGGGAATTGCCCGTGACGGACCTGCTCTAAAAACAAGCTGGCTGCCAATGCCATGCCAAACATTATAATTATCATCCAAATACCAGTTCCGTCGATGGTGTCTTTGCGCCGTACAGGTTCTCCCATATTGATTCCTATAAAAAAGATTGGAACCCGACTCCAGAAGATCTCAAGGTGCCCTACTGTGTTGTGAATAGGCGTTACCCATTGTACTATGATACACCACATCATCATAACTACCGGCAGCCATTTATAAATTGGGTGTCTTCGAATAAGCTCCATATATGGCGGGGCGAAAAGATACAGTACCATAATGGCGGGAATATACCAGAATGTCAGTTCGTCGTGAAGCCAGAAATCCCAGTTGACAAGAATGTCGCCGAATAAGTCAATAATACTGGTGCTTTGTGACTTTTTAGTGAGAAAGTCAGGGATGTAGTAGGCACACGCCACGATAAACCATGCGGGGTAGATTCGTATGAAACGGCGTTTTAGGTACGTGAGATAAAGACTGATTGGTGTTATGCCGTTTTTCTTCTCGGTAAGTTTGTTCCATGAGAACCAAATGCCAATCCCACTGAGGAAAAGGAAGATGTCAACACCAATATTTCCCATCCTTCTCAACCCATAAAACAAATCATTGCGTGGCAGCCCGACGTGGAAAAGAATGACAAACAGCATTGCCATTCCCATCAGCTCACCTCTGTAACGGCTGATGTTAGCCAGTTCGATATCTTTGATTCTCATTGCTTGGGATTTGGGATTCGTTTCAACAATTCTTTGAATAGCCACGCCAGGGCGATTGAGGCGACAATGTATAGCAACAACCCTGTATAGACGTCACCTTGTCTGCTTATAGGTATGAATATCTTACGGGTTATAGGGTGGCAGATGAAGAGTGCCGCTGAAATGCCACCCATCCATTCCAAAGGGCGTAAGAGGAACTGTGGCAGTACTTTGACTAAGCCATAGCATGTCATAATAACAAAGAATGGTACGGAAAACCAGTTCCAATAACCATTGCTTTGCGTGTAAACCAATGTCGCGGCAACAATTAATGTTCCCCAGTACCATAGCTTCGTCTGAGGGTCTTTTCCAAACCGTGCGAAGAGTATACCTGCACCGAAAGGAAGCATTCCTCCGATGAAGTTGTATCGCCATCGGTTAAGAGCGTCGCCCTCTGGCTCACATAATAGTTGAATACCAGTGCATACAACCATAAATGCGACAGTCCAAGCCCAGTGACGATGATGTAGAAACAGCCGATATACTATATATAGTTGTAGCATTAATCCGAAAAACCAATATGGTCCAGGCCAAATAATGCGGTCTGGGTTGGGAAGGACATTGTTAAACATCCCCAATTGCGCAACAATGTCAAGCACTTTATAATGATGGGGACCTGGCGTGATATAGTCAATAATGGTAAAAGCGACAAATCCAACAATCATCATTTTAAAGAGCTTTAGGAAATGATAGCGAGTAAATGATACAGAGTCAGACCAGAAAGACTTGCTTTGCCAATTATTGTCTTTTGGAAGGTAAGGTCTGCTTTCATATTTTAAAACTAATCCGTAGGCACTGAGAAACAGGAAAACGGGAACTCCATAGTGTCCGAAGAACGATAACAGATGAACAGGAAGGTAGAGGTCCGGGTTATGCAAGACCCTTTCCAGTCCGTCCACGTTGTTTTGGAAATACTGGTATTCGTTTTCCTTTACAATGCCACGTAGCCAATGGCAATAGTTGTGAAGGAATATTCCAATGATGGCAATGCCACGCATGACATTGCACTCTGTCCGTGTTAGCAGGTATCGGTTACCTTGCATATGCAGGTTCTCCTTTCTCAGCTCTTTCCATTTTGTCTTCTTGCTCTTTTTCCATTAACTTGTCGTAATCTGTTTTCCCCTTGATGATACGGGGACGTTTGTCATTGTAGTCTGGTGAGAGGATATTGTATCTGTCATTATAATCTGGGGTGTGAATGCCGGCAAGGTAGAGTAGCATGTATGGCAAAACATCTGTCATCATTGCGCGGTCTTTTGCTTCGATAATCTGTCCGTAGATGTCGGGATGGGCTACGGCATATTTGTGTGAACACCATATCCAGAATGGAATGTCGAATTCCTGGTGTGCTAAGCGTGGTGTTATTTCCGCACTATGATTTCTCCCGTAGTGTTTGAAACCATCATTGAAGCATTCCTCACCATGGTCGGATAGATAAACGACAATAGCATCGTCATCCTCGAAGAAGTTTATAATCTGGTCTACAATAGAATCGTTGTATAAAGTGGCATTGTCATAGTGAGAAAGAATATCTCTGTCTCTCCTGCTAAGGTCGGGACGGTCGTAATCGTTCTCTCGCCATTTACGATGCTTGCGAGGATAACGACTGTTGTATCTTACATGTTGTCCCATGACATGGAAGATAATCAGATTATGTTTGGTATTGTATTTCTTAAGATTGCGATAATCATTAAGTATGCCGTCATCAAACGTGTGAACTTCCTTATTCCGGGTGTCGAACTGAGCTTCGCTGAGCTTGGGGTTGTTAAGGAAGAACCCTCCACTGAAATCATATACTGCTTCTTTCGCCTTTGGTAAGAACTGGTTGGTGATGAAAGTAACGTGATATCCTGCTTTCCTGAATAATTCAGGGAAAAGAGGCTTGTCACACCATTCACCATTCTCACCAACGACATGCATGGAAAACAGATACTTAAAAACAAAGCTTGTAAGGTTCCATGGCGCGACAACATCGGAGAATGCCACAAGTCTTCCGCTCCTTTGGTGCTCAACCTGTCTTGGAGTGGTCTCTTTGTTGTAGCCATATAGCTGTGAATGGTATTTGTTATAGCTCTCGCCAATAATCAATACAATATTTGGGCTACGATATGAACAGCTGTCTACTTGTACGTGCTCTTTTGCTAAGATAAGCTTGTTTATCTGTTTCGCGGCAAGGCTGTTGGAAAAGATGCTGAAAGATAAGCGATAGAGTGGAAGATAGAACTGGGCACATTTTTCTGTGGTCAGTTCATGCTCTACTTGTCCTATGGTAGTCTTTGAAAACATCTCAACCATTTCTTTCTTGTTGTGCATGGAAGTTATGGTGCTGGCAACAAGCAAAGCAATGATAGCGAGTGAGGCGGTTGGTCTTATAAGATTCTGTAGTGAGTCTTTGCTTATATGGAGACTTTTGAGTTTACCTGCTTTGTTGATAATAAAGTCTTTGATTTTGTCTGTCTTTATACTTGTTAGACCATGTATGATAATAATAAGAAGAATGACACCAACTCCGGAAAGCAATAAATCTGTGCTGAGATATGAGCCAAGAAACTCACTCGCTTCTCTACTGTCGGTCTCGCTTGCCAGCAAGAGCATAGTAGGGTTAATGGTAGAGAGGAATTTCACATAGCAGAATACGTCTATGAGGGAGGTGACATACGCAATGACATATATGGCAACACGTAGAACCCAGCGTATTTTCTTTGGGACGAATGTAAGCAGGACGCAAACGACGTATAGGTCAAGAAATAACTCCAGCCATAAATTATCGTATAACTGGGCGGTAGGGTGGTCTGGCTTTACTGCTATGCTGGCAACGATTCCTAAAAGATACATGAAAAAGAAGAACCTTCCATTTTGTTTGATAGGTTCCGTGAACATGTTAAGAAACTTAAGAATCTTTTTTTGCATACTTCCTTTTTTATAAAAATCACGGCAAAGATACAAAAAAAATCGTACTTTTGCAATAAAATAAGTTTTTATGATAGCAGGAACAGCACATCCACAGCTTTATGTCTATAAGTTGGATAAGCGAGTCATGGCGTTTAGCTCTACCCGCAAGGGCGGGATTAGCAAGAATAATTATGGCGAGTTCAATATAAATCCGTATTGTGGTGACAGCATGGAGGCGGTTGCGAGTAACCGTTCCGCACTATGTGATATGTTAGGTGTTGATGATGAGCATTTAGTGTTGCCACATCAGACACATGGAACAGAGATTCGCAAAATAGACGGTGATTATTTCTCCCTGACAGCAAAATGCCGTCAGGATTTTCTCTATGGTGTGGATGCGTTGATGACAGATATGCCGCAATTGTGTATAGGAGTCTCAACCGCTGATTGTATCCCTATATTGCTGTATGACCCTGAACACAATGCTTGCTGTGCGGTACATGCAGGCTGGAGGGGAACGGTTGCCCGTATTGTGGTTAAGGCAGTTGCCCGTATGAAAGAGGTCTGGGGGACGTCAGCAGAGACATTGCAGGCAATTGTCGGACCAGGCATCTCATTGAAGAATTTTGAGGTGGGAGATGAGGTGTATAATGAGTTTGTTGATGCGGGTTTTGATATGTCGGTAATCGCTGAGAGAAGAAGTAAATGGCATATTGATCTTCCGCACTGTAATGAATTGCAACTGATGACAGCTGGTTTAAAAGCATCAAACATTCAGAATACAGGTATCTGTACTTATGATAGTGTGGACTTATATTTCTCTGCCAGACGTCTTGGCATTCAGTCAGGACGAATCTTCTCAGGAATAATGATACTATAAATATAAGTGCTTGACTTCTTCCACAATGTTTTCTGGGACAAGATGACTTATCGGCTCACCGCTTTTTATGCGATTCCGGATTTCTGTACTGCTGATGTTTAGAAGCTGGGCATCAATTAATTGGACATTAGGCGGAAGAGATGAAGTCTCAATGGGATCGTCTTTCCTCGGATATATTATAATCCTGTAGTTGCTTAGAATGTCTTTGGCATGATACCATTTGCCGAAACGTGTCCAGTTGTCGCCGCCTATAAGCAAAATAAACTCGCGGTCGGGGTAGCTCTTGGACAGCGTATTTAATGTGTTCCACATATAAGATGGTTTCGGTAAATGGAATTCCACATCTGACGCTCGCATCTTCGGCTCTTGTCCCAAAGCTTTTTTTACTAATCTAAGACGCTGCTCGTCATCGAGTAATGTGTCATTTATCTTGAACGGATTCTGGGGGGACACGACAAACCATACTTCATCCAAGCCTACAGATACCCGTCTGTGGTGGGTGTCTGATAAGCTATTGTCTGAGAGTCCACCGCGAGCGGTGGACTCAAGTATCTGTCTTGCTAATGCTATATGCCCGTTGTGGATGGGGTTAAATGACCCTCCATAGATTCCAGTTCTTATCGCCACGTGTCTGTGTTTTGTCTTTTAAAAAGAAGCTAAATGAATGTTTGTAACAGTTGAAGTGTCTCGGCTTTTGCTTTGTCAAGGTCGTCGTTGACGATGATGTGGTCAAATTGGTCGGCAAAGGTGAGCTCGTATGAGGCTTTCGCCAAACGGCTCTCAATTGCCTCTGGCGTATCGGTTCCCCTGCCGACAAGCCGCTGTCGCAGCTCTTCAATCGATGGTGGCTGGATAAATATGCTAATGGCATCGTCACCATAGTATTTTTTTATTTTTACGCCACCTTTTACATCGACATCAAAGACAACGTTCTGCCCGGCATTACGCTGACACTCTACTTGTTTCTTCAAGGTGCCGTAGAAGCGGTCTTGGTAAACTTCTTCATATTCTAAGAACTCATCGTTGTCGATTTTCAAGCGGAACTCCTCGGGAGTGATAAAGAAATACTCAACCCCATGTCGCTCAGTGCCACGTGGCTGACGGCTTGTGCAGCTGATGGAAAAATAGAGATTTAGCTCAGCGTGATTCTGCATCAGCCAGTTTACTATTGTGCTCTTGCCACTTCCGCTTGGGGCGGAAAAGATAATCAGTTTTCCTTTCATTGTTATAGTGCGTTGAGAACCTGTTCCTTTATTTGCTCTAACTCGTCTTTCATCTTAACGACAATGTTCTGCATCTCAGCTTGATTGCTTTTAGAACCGGTAGTGTTTATCTCGCGTCCCATCTCTTGTGCGATGAATCCGAGTTTCTTTCCTTGGGAGTGCCCTTCCTCCATTGTCTCTTTGAAATATTTCAAATGGTTGGCAAGGCGTTGCTTCTCTTCACTGATGTCAAGCTTCTCAATATAATAGATGAGTTCTTGCTCCAGTCTGTTCTTGTCGTATTCTACTTCTGGGATAGCTTTAAGCCCTTCGGTAATCTTGTTGCGTATTTTCTCAACTCTTCCTTTCTCATATTTCTCAAGTTCGGCAAGTAGTGCTGTGATATTGCTGATTTTCTCAGTGAATTTGCGTTGTAACGCCGCTCCTTCCTGACTGCGGAAATCAATGAGCTTTTCTAATGCTTCCTGTATAGCCTGGCGAACATTTATCCATTCCTCTTCTTCAAGCACTTCTACTTCTGTGCGGGTTGTGACGTCTGGCATACGCAATAGGGTATAGAACCAGTCGGATGGCTCAGGGATACCTTTTTTTGCTGAAATGTCTTTTATTTGTTGGTAATAATTCTCAACAAGATCGGCGTTTATAGGAATGGCGTCCGTAGATGCGTCTTTCTCTATCCAAATAGAAATGTCAACCTTGCCTCGCTCCAATGCTTTTGATACAAGCTGACGTATCTCCATCTCTTTTTCGCGGTAGAGTGGGGCAATGCGTGCGGAAAGGTCAAGTTGCTTGCTGTTTAATGATTTAATCTCAACATTTATCTTCTTTTCTTTATAGACTTTTACGGCTTTTCCATAGCCTGTCATTGACTGTATCATAACTTGTTTGACGTTAAATTTCTGCAAAAGTACAATTTTTGCACGAAAAAAGAGTAAATTTGCAGCTCAAATTGATAAGATTTTTATTGATGTCTTGTATTCTGAACATAGAAACGAGCACAGATGTGTGCTCTATTGCTGTAAGCAAAGATGGGGCATGTGTCTTTGAACGAGTCGATCATAGCGGTCCTAACCATGCTGTAAAACTGGGTGTATACGTAGATGAGGCTTTGGCTTTTGTTGATAGCCACCTTATGACGTTAGATGCCGTGGCGGTTAGCTCTGGTCCCGGCTCTTATACAGGTCTTCGCATTGGTGTCTCAATGGCAAAGGGTGTATGTTACGGCAGGGGTATTAAATTGCTTGGCGTGCCTACGTTGAGATTACTTGCCGTACCAGTCTTGTTGACAAAGGAAATAGAAGATGATGCTTTGCTGTGTCCGATGCTTGATGCGCGAAGGATGGAGGTGTATGCACAGATTCTAGACCGTTCTCTGAAAGAGGTAAGACCGGTTATGGCTGATGTCGTGGATGAAAACACATATAAGGAATTTCTCGATAAGCATCCAGTATATTTCTTTGGCAATGGCGCAGCTAAGTGTATGCCTGTCATCAATCATAAGAATGCGCGCCTGATAAAGGGCATTGAGCCGTTGGCGAAGAATATGTTTCCTTTGTCTGAAAGGCTGTTCTTTGATGAGCAGTTTGAGGATGTTGCTTATTTCGTGCCGTTCTACTTGAAAGACTTTGTCGCTAAACCTTCGAAGAAACTATTATAAACATGGAAGATATGAACATAGATGGATTAGATTACAACACACAACGTGAGAAGCTTCTCTTGCCAGAGTATGGGAGGGAGATTCAGAAGATGGTGGATTATGCGGTATCTTTACCGGAAAAGGAAGACCGGCAGCGTTGTGCAGAGACCATCATTGCTATTATGAACCGAATGTTCCCGCAAAACAGGGTGAATGACAATTACGAGCAGAAGTTATGGGACCATCTGGCACTGATGAGTAATTTCAAGCTGGATATAGATTACCCGTATGATGTGTCGCAGGCATTGAAAATTGCTTCTAAACCATCTCCGATGGCTTATCCTGTAGACGATATTCCTGTGCGTCATTATGGGAGACTGATGTTTGAGGTCTTTAATAAACTCAAGGAAATGGAACCCGGTGAGGAACGCGAGGCTCTCGTGAGAATGACCGCTAACCAAATGAAGCGCTCATTGATGCAGTGGGGACACAGCTCTTCCGCTGATGAGAAGGTAGCTGCCGATCTTGCCCGATATACTGGCGGGAAGATACAATTGGACTTTGATACGTTTAAGTTTGATAAGATAAACGAACGGGAAGCGACTGATAATCGTCGTAAGAAAAAGTAAGCATATGGAGTCATTCTTGATAGAAGGTGGACATCGCTTATGTGGCACGATTGTGCCACAAGGTGCCAAAAACGAGGCTTTGGAAGTTATCAGTGCAGTGTTGCTGACTGATGAGGAGGTCTCTATTTCTAATATTCCAGATATCCTTGATGTGAACAATCTGATTAAATTGTTACAGGATATGGGGGTGAAGGTTAGTAGGAAGAGTCGGCACGACTATACCTTTCAGGCAGACTGCTTGAACCTGGACTATCTGCAGAGTGATGAGTTCGTAAAGAAATGCTCCTCGCTAAGAGGTAGCGTACTGATGTTCGGACCCTTGCTCGGACGTTTCGGAAAGGCAACGATTGCTAAGCCGGGTGGCGATAAGATAGGTCGTCGGCGATTAGATACCCATTTCCTTGGATTCAAATATCTTGGCGCGAAATTTGAGCATGAGGACGAACGTAACGTCTATCATATAATGGCAAAGAAACTTAAAGGCTGTTATATGCTTCTTGATGAGGCTTCTGTAACTGGCACTGCCAATATCATTATGGCAGCAGTGCTTGCGGAGGGGACAACAACTATATATAATGCTGCTTGTGAGCCATATATCCAACAATTATGTCATTTGCTGAACACAATGGGTGCAAGGATTAGTGGTATAGGCTCAAACCTGCTTACTATTGTTGGAGAGAGAAAATTGCATGGCGCAAGCCATGTCATATTACCTGACATGATAGAGGTGGGCTCGTTTATAGGTATGGCAGCTATGGTAGGCGATGGCGTGCGTATAAAGGATGTGTCTGTAAAGAACCTGGGAATTATTCCAGACACTTTCAAACGCTTGGGAATTAAGATAAAGATCGAGGGTGATGACATTTTCATTCCGAAACAGCCGTCGTATGTTATAGAGTCGTTTATTGATGGTACGATAATGACTCTGGCTGATGCTCCATGGCCGGGGTTGACTCCCGACCTGTTGTCGGTTCTTCTTGTAGTGGCTACACAGGCAAAAGGTAGTGTGTTGTTCCATCAAAAGATGTTCGAAAGCCGTCTGTTCTTTGTTGATAAGCTAATTGACATGGGAGCGCAGATAATACTCTGTGACCCTCACAGGGCTGTGGTAATAGGTCATGACCATAAGAAACTGCTCAGGGCAGGAAGAATGACAAGCCCGGATATCCGGGCGGGAATAGCATTGCTCATTGCTGCTATGAGTGCAAAAGGGACAAGCCGTATAGCCAATATCGCTCAGATAGACCGCGGCTATGAGAATATAGAGCAGCGCTTGAATGACTTGGGTGCTTGTATTAAACGTGTTAATGACTAAGACATGATAAAGGCTGAGGATGTTTTTAAAATCGGTAAGCTAGGAAAACCGCATGGCTTCAAGGGCGAGATGTCATTCTTCTTTGATGATGATGTCTTTGATGCGGTAGATGCCGATTATCTGATATTAGACATAGATGGCATTCTCGTGCCTTTTTTCATGGAAGAGTATCGTTTCCGCTCTGATTCAACAGCTCTGATAAAGTTCTTGGATGTAGATACTCGTGACAATGCTCAGGAGCTGACAAATTGTGATGTTTACTTTCCTTACGCATTGACGGGACAGCGTCAGCAACAGATCTCATGGAACAGGATAATTGGTTTTAATCTGGTTGATGGCGAAACGGGAACGTCTGTTGGTGTGATTGAGGCAGTTGACGATAGTACTGTCAATGTGCTGTTTGCAGTTCGTACGGCTGAGAGAAAGGAGATTCTGATTCCTGCGTCTGAAGAGCTGATTCTGGAGGTTGATATGGAGAAACGTGTTATTAAAGCGATTATTCCTGATGGACTGTTGCAAATATAAATGTATTATACAATGGTGGAGACAACAATAAAACAACAAATATGTATCCTTGGCTCGACTGGTAGCATCGGAACTCAGGCTTTGGATGTTATTGAACAACATGCAGACCGATATGAGGTGTATTGCCTAACTGCTAATAACCGCTGGAAAGAGCTGGTGGAGCAGGCAAGGAAGTTTAAGCCGGCGGCAGTGGTTATCGCCAATGAAGACCATTATGATAATGTTCGCAGTGCTCTAAGCGATACAGATGTAAAGGTGTATTCCGGAGCAAAGGCTTTGAATGAGATTGTCGAGGCCGCTCCTATTGATATGGTGCTTACTGCCATGGTGGGTTTCTCAGGACTTACACCTACCATCCATGCGATAAAGGCTCATAAAAAAATATGTCTCGCAAATAAGGAAACACTTGTAGTGGCTGGTGAGCTTATTTGTAATCTGGCTCAGGAACACCATGTCCCAATCCTGCCAGTCGACAGTGAACATTCTGCCATATTCCAGAGCTTGGTGGGAGAAGGGGACAATGGTATAGAGAAGATATTGCTGACATGTTCCGGAGGACCTTTCCGTAACCTTAGCATTGAACAGCTGCAAACAGTGACTGCGGCTGATGCTCTGAAACATCCTACATGGGATATGGGTGCCAAGATCACGATTGACTCTGCCTCACTTATGAACAAGGGATTTGAGGTTATTGAGGCGAAATGGCTCTTTGGCGTTCCTGTTGATAAAATTCAGGTCCTTATTCATCCGCAGAGTATTGTGCATAGTGCCGTGCAGTTTTGCGATGGGTCTGTTAAGGCTCAATTAGGGGTGCCTGATATGCGATTGCCAATTCAATATGCATTCTCTTTCCCCGAGCGGCTTTCTCTGAGTGGTGACCGCCTTGACTTGTTTAAGGCTCATGATTTAGAGTTCATACAGCCTGATATGGAGAAGTTCCGTTGTCTGGCTTTGGCGTTTGAGGCGATAAGGCAGGGTGGTAATATGCCTTGTATCGTCAATGCCGCAAATGAGATCGTCAATGCCGGATTCCGTAAAGGTGAATGCTCATTCCTACAGATGGCTGATATCATTGAAAAGACAATGGTAAAGGCTACTTTTGATATGCGTCCGGATGAAGATACGTATATTCGTACAGACGAGGAGGCACGGCTTATCGCTGCGGAACTGATGAGAGGGTAGTCTCTCATATATAAAGCAATTGGGATATAAACGAAATATAAACAATTAAGATATTAAATAGAAAATTACTAAAGTTACATTATGGAAATATTTCTGATAAGACTGCTCCAGTTTATGCTGGCTATCTCACTCCTCGTACTTCTGCATGAGGGGGGACATTTCTTCTTCGCACGCCTGTTCGGAGTACGTGTGGATAAGTTCTACCTGTTTTTTGATCCTTGGTTCCATTTGTTTGAATGGAAACCAAAGAACTCCGATACTACCTATGGTATAGGCTGGTTGCCATTAGGCGGTTACTGTAAGATCGCAGGAATGATTGATGAGAGTATGGATACTGAGCAGATGAAACAGCCTGAGCAACCTTGGGAGTTCAGAAGCAAACCGGCATGGCAACGTCTCTTTATTATGATTGGCGGTGTCTTGGTTAATTTCCTTCTGGCTCTTTTCATCTATTCAATGATAATGTTCTCATGGGGTGACACTTATTATAAGGTGCAAGACATGAAGATGGGTATGAAGTTCAACACCGATGCAAAGGCTTTGGGATTCCAAGACCATGACATCTTGCTCGGTACGGACAAAGGCGAGTTCAAGGACTTCAGTGCAGACTTGTTCCGTGACATCTCTGAGGCTAAGCGCGTTGATGTGATTCGAAAAGGGAAGAGGATGAGTGTCAGTTTGCCTGGTGATCTGAACCTCCTTAATATGCTTAAGTCACAACCTGCGTTCGTAAGACCATTCATTCCGGCTGAGATTGACAGCGTGATGGGTGGCTCCCCTGCAATGAAAGCGGGTATTAAGGCTGGCGATAAGATCTTGGCAGTTAACGGTAAGGCTGTTGATTCCTGGAATGAGTATGATAATGAGCTCGGGAGACTGGAGGATGTAATGACCAGTGTGAACACAGCTAAAGACTCCTTGAGGCTGCGTACTGTTGCTATCGCTTACTTACAGAAAGCTACTGGCAAGACTGACACAGTAAATGTCATGCTTACTCCAGAGCTGAAGTTGGGCGTCTTCCAGACAAATATTGCGACTTATTATAACACCACAACGGATGAGTTCGGGTTCTTTGAGAGCTTTCCGGCTGGAGTCAAATATGGGTGGAATGTGTTGAAGGGCTATGTTAGTGATATGCAATATGTCTTTACGGCTGATGGCGCCAAATCACTTGGCGGCTTTGGAGCCATAGGAAGTCTGTTCCCACCAACATGGGATTGGTATATGTTCTGGAAGATGACGGCTTTCTTAAGTATTATCCTTGCGTTTATGAATATTCTGCCAATACCTGCTCTTGACGGTGGACATGTTCTCTTCTTACTTTATGAGATGATTACACGCCGTAAGCCAAGTGAGAAGTTCATGATATATGCTGAGTATATAGGCATCTCTGTATTATTACTGCTTATGGTGGTAGCTAATCTCAATGATGTCCTACGATGGTTAGGTATAATGTGATGCCAAAATAAATGCCACTACTCTCAACGAGCAGTGGCATTTACCTATGTTTAACTAAAAATCCTTTTCTGAATCAAAGGGAGCCTCACGGTTCACCTTTGTCATCCTTGAACAATCGTTAAACTCTACCTTAAACAAAAATAACTAAAAACCTAAATCTATTACTACTAACCTAAACAATCTATTAACCTTTTGACGATGCAAAGTTAGAAAGTTTTTGGATATGTTGCAATAGATAATGACCTTTTTTTATTGAAAAAGCATTCTTTCTTGATATAAATCAAGTCGTTGTGTGCGTACACATGGTTAATAATAGCCTAATTACACTCTTCTAATATGTTGATTTCTTATTTTTTTATTACTTTTGCACCATGAGAGTATTAATAGTAAGTACAAGTGATAATACTGGTGGTGCGGCTGTAGCGGCACATAGATTGTTGGATGCTTTAATAGAAAATGGTGTGTCCGCCAAGATGCTTGTGCGTGATAAGACGACTGATGACCCTAACGTCGTATCCTTAAACCGCAGATGGCTCTCTAAATGGTATTTTCTTTGGGAACGTTGGTGCATTTTTTTACACCTGAATTTCTCAAAGAAGAATCTATTTCAGATAGATACCGGACAGGCGGGACATGATATAACGAATCTGCCAGAGTATAAGGAAGCTGATATTATTCATCTCCATTGGATAAACCAGGGGATGTTGTCGCTAAAAGGAATTCAGAAAATCCTTGATAGTGGTAAGCCTGTAGTGTGGACAATGCATGATGCATGGCCTGCTACGGCTATATGTCACCTTACTCTTGGTTGCCTGAATTTCAATAATGAATGTTCAAACTGCAAATATCTCCCAAACGCATCCCTTACACATCGTGCCCTGCGATTCTGTCGCAGGTCTATTAGTGGCACTGACCTTTCCACTGGTAGCTATTCACATAATCTGTCTGTCAGTGTTTGGAGGCAGAAACAAAGCTTATATCGCAATGGGAAGATAGCGTTTGTGGCTTGTAGCAGGTGGCTGGCTGGTGAGGCAGTTAAGAGCAGACTGTTATCCAATGCTCGTGTCGTAAGCATTTCCAATCCAATTAATACGAGTGTTTTTCTGCGAAAAGACAAATTGTCTGCTCGTCAAAAGATGAGACTTCCAAGGGATATGCGACTAATATTGTTTGTGTCACAGCGAGTGGATAATGAGAATAAGGGTATGCACTTTCTTATAGAAGCTTGTCGGATACTTAAGAAATGTTACCCGGATTTCAAAAATGATACGGGGATCGTTGTCTTGGGCGGCAATTGTGATGAGGTCGCTTCCTCTTTTAGCTTTCCTGTATATCCTATGGGGTATGTTAGTGATACGAACAAAATTGTGGACATATATAATGCAGTGGATATGTTTGTCATGCCTTCTCTTTCGGAGAATCTTCCTAACACAATTATGGAGTCTATGGCTTGTGGAACCCCGTGTGTCGGTTTTAATGTCGGGGGTATCCCTGAAATGATTGACCACAAAAAGAACGGTTATGTGGCAGAGTATCGTGACAGTGTGGATTTGGCTAAAGGAATTCATTGGGTGCTTGAGGAGGCTGATTATGACTCTTTGTCTAAGGAGGCTGTCCTTAAAGTGATGCGGGAATATTCTGCACATACAGTTGCATCTCGATACAAAGAAGTTTATGAGGAAGCTTTGACTGCCAATAAATAAATGACTATGATACGATTCTCAATAATAACGGTAACATTTCAGGCTGCTAAAGTATGTGAGCGTACCTTTGATAGTATCCTGAAACAGCGTTA
>CAJOPT010000069.1 GCA_905236455.1 uncultured Prevotella sp.
TCGCTGCCGCACGGGCGGATACATTTGCAAAGGTAGCATAAAAATCTGGAACTTCTATCTTTTGCCAACAAAATTTAATATAACAGAGGAAAATCTCAACTAAAAGCACTATCTTTGCAGGGTAATAACGCAGAACGGAATGAGCGAGGGCTGTCAGACGCGACGCATGTATGGACACGACTACGCTGTGCCGGGGACATACGAGGTGACCATCGTGGTGGCCGGCAGGCTGCCTGTCTTTGGCGAGATTGTAGGTACCACCAAGGTCGGAGGCGAGAAGCCGCGGCTCCAGCCGTCAGTGCTTGGGCAGGCAGTGCTTGCCAACGAGATACCAAAGATACATCATTATTACCATGAGGTGGATGTCTGGCAGGTTTGTCTCATGCCCGACCATCTGCACATGATTATCCGCATCAACCAGCCACTACCCAAAGGCAAACACCTAGGCATCGTCATCGGTGCCTTCAAGGGCGGCATCAGTCGTGCCTGGTGGAGTCAGAACGCCACCGTGTCTGCGGCGTCAGCCTCAGATGAGCACCCTCCTCTCTTCGAGCCCAACTACAACGACCATATCCTTATGCGCGATGGTCAGCTAGACAACTGGAAGCGCTACCTCCGCGACAACCCGCTGCGCTACATGATGCGACGCGAGTATCCCGGTTTGTTCCAGCGTATGCTATGCATCAAAATTGGTGATACACGCTACAGCGCCTTCGGCAACTTGCTTCTCCTACGTCAGCCAGAGAAGCATCAGGTGATGTTTCACCGCTACACAGATGGTATACCTACAGAAAACACCAATTTCTGGACAACAGAGAAACATCGCTTCATTGCAGCTTCCCTGAGCGGAGATGTGCTGGTGACGCCTGGTGTCTCTGAATGTGAGAAGCGAATTAAGAAGATTGCCTTAGAACAAAAACTTCGACTGATTCATGTGCAGGGCGAACCCATTGGGCGGTATTGGAAGCCTGAACGCAGCCGCTTCGAGGCTTGTGCCAGCGGTTCACTGCTTATCATGGCTCCGTGGCCTGAGGACATGCCGACCTTTAATAGTGCATACGAGCGATTTCATTACCTAAACAGGCTTGCTGAAACCATTTGCGCTATCAGCCATACCACAGATGTGACAATACAAGGCTTACGCCTTGCACACGGTGGCTGACTGGAAAATGATGGAGCCAACACCTCTTCTTTAGAATCTGAAATCGACCATCTTGTCTATCAGCTCTATGACTTGACAGAAGAAGAACCAACGGTCGCTGTTCGCAAAGCGAGGTAAAGCAAATCAAGGTCGTGGAAGGAAAAGAATGAAGAAGAAATTTGCTCGTGATTACTCAGATTTTTAGATAAAATCTTCACGCTCGGCAAAGAAAATAAAAGCTATCTTTGCTCGTGATT
The DNA here is from genome assembly GCA_905236455.1 of uncultured Prevotella sp. Taxonomy (GTDB): domain Bacteria; phylum Bacteroidota; class Bacteroidia; order Bacteroidales; family Bacteroidaceae; genus Prevotella. The sequence goes on from CAJOPT010000069.1 coordinate 1,399, forward strand.
ACTCAGATTTTTAGATAAAATCTTCACGCTCGGCAAAGAAAACAAGTTTTCTTTGCTCTCGCTTACTCAGATTTTTGTACCTTTGCATTATCTTTGCAAAGATAAGCGGCACCTTAGTAATTAAAACAAATAAAGATATGAGAATCGGTATTATTGTAGCTATGGATAAGGAGCTTCAGCAGTTACGGCAGTTGTTTTCCAGTGATGATATCCGCGTGGAGAAATGCGGTATCGGCAAGGTTAATGCCGCTCTTGGAGCCCAGCGTATGATTAATGAGTTTCATCCAGATATTATTATCTCCTCAGGCTGTGCCGGAGGTAACGGTGATGACATAGAGGTACAAGATGTGGTGGTTAGCACTGAGCTATGCTACCATGACGTATACTGCGGCAGGGCAATAGACGATACCACACAATACGGACAGGTGCAGGGTATGCCTGTTCGTTTTACTGCGGACGCGGAGTTATTGGCAAAAGCCAGGAAGCTGGATGTACATGAAGGTCTTATCGTAACAGGTGACTGGTTTGTAGACAGTAAGGATAAGATGCGCTCTATCATCGAGAAGTTCCCTGAAGCCCGTGCTGTAGACATGGAGTCGGCAGCTATCGCACAGACATGCTACATCAACAATGTAAGGTTTATCTCTTTCAGGGTAATAAGCGACATTCCATTGCGTGACACCGACGCGTCGATGTATCACAACTTCTGGGACACCGTTGCTGAGCACTCATTCCAAATTACCAAGACTTTTGTAGAATCAGTCATCTGTGGCGGCTGACTCATTAGACAAAATGTTTCACCAGATTCCTGCCACAGACGGGAATCATTATAAACACACGTACAATGGAAGTAATACAAAGTTTTACCATCGATCATACCCATTTGAAACCAGGTATCTACGTGTCACGCGTAGACAAAGGCTTCACGACTTTCGACCTGCGCATTACCGAGCCCAACAAGGAGCCAGCCATCGCCCCAGCCGCCATACATAGTATTGAGCACCTGATGGCAACATGGTACCGCAACTCAGAAGTAAAGGATGACGTTGTATATGTTGGTCCAATGGGATGTCTAACGGGTATGTATATCATCATGACAGGGGAATACACCGTGGATGACATGCGACGCCTTACCATAGAGTGTCTGAAATGGATTCTAACACAGGATGAGGTTCCTGCGACACAACCAGAGACATGTGGCAACTACCTGCTTCATGACCTCCCGATGTGTAAGTGGGAAAGCAAGCGTTATCTGGATCGTCTGGAGAACGATTTCCACAGTGAATACACGAAACTACAGATCACCCTCAGCGACGGAAAGGTCTTTGCTGACGCATAGAGACAACAATCCCCGCCAACGGTTTTACTGGCGGGGATTGCTGTTTATTTATACCTTGTTAGCCTTCTTACGCTGGTCGTGGTCAAGGATAATCTTACGCATTCGCATGGACTGAGGCGTAACCTCAACATACTCATCACCCTTTATATATTCGAGACATTCCTCAAGGCTCATCACCGTCTTTGGAACGATACGCGCCTTCTCATCACTTCCACTGGCACGCACATTAGTAAGCTGCTTAGCCTTCGCGACATTGATTACAAGGTCATTGTCGTGAACATGCTCACCAACGACCTCACCAGCATAGACCTCCTCTCCCGGGTCGATAAAGAATTTCCCGCGATCTTGCAGCTTATCAATGCTATACGCATAGGCGGTACCGGTCTCCAACGCTACCATTGAACCATTGACACGACGTTCTATATCACCTTTGAACGGCTGATAGTTCTTGAAACGGTGAGCCATGATAGCCTCGCCCTGACTTGCCGTCAGCACATTGGTACGAAGACCGATGATACCACGCGACGGTATCTCAAACTCAATATTAACACGCTCGCCCTGACTCTCCATTCCGAGAATGTCACCCTTACGACGTGTCACCATGTCAATCATCTTGGACGAGAACTCCTCTGGAACATTGATGGTAAGCTCCTCTATCGGTTCACATCTCACACCATCGATTTCCTTGTAAATAACCTGTGGCTGACCAACCTGAAGCTCATAGCCCTCACGACGCATCGTCTCGATGAGCACACTAAGGTGCAACACGCCACGACCGCTGACAATCCATTTGTCGTTAGACCCCTCGAAAGGAGACACACGTAACGCAAGGTTTTTCTCAAGCTCTTTCTCCAGACGGTCATTGATATGTCGTGACGTACAGAACTTACCTTCTTTCCCAAAGAACGGAGAGTCGTTAATTGTAAAGAGCATTGACATTGTAGGCTCATCAATAGCTATCGGCGGCAGTGGCTCTGGGTTCTCGAAATCACTGATTGTGTCACCAATCTCAAACTTCTCCAATCCGATGACAGCACAGATATCCCCCGACTCCACTTTGTCGGTCTTCACATGTCCCATGCCCTCGAACGTATGCAGCTCCTTAATCTTTGTCTTCTCCATTGTCCCGTCACGATGGCAAATGGTAACATTCATACCACTTGAAAGGGCTCCACGATGCACGCGTCCCACTGCTATACGACCTGTATAGTTGCTATAGTCGAGTGATGTGATAAGCATCTGTGGCTCACCCTCAAGACGTTTCGGTGCAGGAATAATCTCAACAATCTTATCAAGAAGATACTCAATGTTATCGGTTGGCTGTCTCCAGTCATCACTCATCCATCCGTTTTTTGCCGAGCCATATACAACAGTGAAGTCTAATTGGTCTTCTGTCGCGTTCAGGTCACACATGAGGTCAAACACCATCTCATAGACCTCCTCGGGGCGACAATTAGGCTTATCAACCTTATTGACAACCACCATGGGTTTAAGACCTATCTGCAGAGCCTTCTGCAACACGAAACGTGTCTGCGGCATCGGCCCCTCAAAAGCATCCACCAACAACAGACAGCCATCTGCCATATTAAGCACACGCTCCACCTCTCCACCGAAGTCAGAGTGTCCTGGAGTATCAATGATATTAATCTTAACACCTTTCCAGTTGATGGAAACGTTTTTTGAGAGTATCGTTATTCCACGTTCCCGTTCCAGATCGTTTGCATCAAGCACCTGCCCACTGTTATCCTGTCCTTCCCTGAAAAGTTTTCCAGCAAGCATCATTTTGTCGACCAAGGTTGTCTTACCATGGTCGACATGAGCGATAATCGCAATATTCCTAATATCTTGCATCCTAAATCTTATTTTGCGGATGCAAAGGTACGATTAAGTGAGTGAAATACAAAATAAAAACCTACTTTTATTTTTATTTCCGAACGCAAGTACCTTCTTAAAAGGTACGATTAAGTGAGTGAAATACAAAACAAAAACCTGTTTTTATTGATTTTTTAGCTCGTTTATTTGCTTGTTTGCCTAAAAAAGTATACCTTTGCATCCGCTTTGTGACTTTCTCTTTGGAGAGAGGCTAAAAGCAGTCGGAAAATCCGATGCATTCAGTGCGATGCAGTTCGCCCAGATGAAGACGGCTTTCGTTGCCTGGATGTAATTTTCAAACTTATTCATCATTAATAATTATGTATTTAGACAAAACAAAGAAAGAAGAGATTTTCAGCAAGTATGGCGTAGGTGGTGTTAAGGATACCGGTTCACCAGAGAGCCAGATTGCATTGTTCACTTATCGCATCAAGCACCTCACAGAGCATGTGAAGAAGCATCACAAGGATTATGTAACCACACGCTCTCTTACCCAGTTGGTTGGTAAGCGCCGTGCTTTGCTTAAGTATCTTTACGACCATGACATTAACCGCTACCGTGCAATAATTAAGGAACTCGGTTTGCGTAAATAATCAAACAAACATAAATAAAGCGGCAACCTTTTTAATAGAGATTGCCGCTTTATTATTTTCTATATTCTATCAACTGTTCTCTTGTTTTAAAAGAACCTCTCTCAAAGGTATCATGACAAAATCGCGCCTCTCCATCAAAGGATGGGGAATTTTCAATTGAGGCTCATCCACCTTTATGTCATCATACAATAATATATCAATGTCAATAGGACGGTCTTGATAATTACGCCCGGACTTCTTTGTCCTCCCCATCTCAAGCTCTATGCTTTGAGTGGTGTCTAAAAGCTCATGTGGAGTAAGACTCGTCTCACACAGGATGACACAATTAAGAAATTGGTTTTCTGACTCAAACCCCCACGGCTCCGTCTCAATAAGAGACGAACGGCAAGTAACCGTGCCCACTTTCTCGTCAATGAGCATTATAGCTTTCTCTATGTAACCTTGCCTGTCACCAAGATTGGAGCCAAGTCCCAGATACACGTGATGCATGCCACTCTTACGCCTCACCGTCGTCGAGAGTTTAAAACATTAGTCGTTCACTATCAGAAGAGCATCGCCAAAGCAGCCAAACATATATCCATGTTCCACAGCTAAGTCGTACGCTTTCATCACCAAATCATAACCGCCAAAGGCTGCTGTCGACATCAAGAGAGTGGACAGTGGATGATAGAAATTGGCAATCATAGAATCAGCCAGTCCAAACTCGTATGGCGGGAAGATAAACTTATTTGTCCAACCGTCATATTCCTTAAGCATGCCATCGGTACCGACAGCTGTTTCCGTAGCTTTTATCACACTGGTGCCAACAGCACACACATGATGTCCTTTTGTTTTTGCCTCGTTTACCGCCTTACAAGCCTCTGCATCAATCAGCATCTGCTCGGAGTCCATCTTATGCTTGGTAAGATCCTCCACCTCTATCTCATGGAAATTACCAAGTCCACAATGTAAAGTAATAAAGGCTGTGTTTATACCACGAATCTCCATGCGCTTAAGCATCTCACGACTGAAATGCAGTCCGGCAGCCGGAGCCGTCACGGCACCCTCATTCTTGGCAAAGACCGTCTGGAAGTCCTCCAAGTCGTCCTCTGTGGCGCGGGCAGGCTTTGCCTCTGTATCACGATTGTCAATGATATACCGTGGCAATGGAGCCTCACCAAGTGCGAACAGCTCACGTTTGAACTCATCATGAGGGCAGTCATAAAGGAACCGCAATGTTCTTCCACGGCTTGTCGTATTGTCGATAACCTCTGCCACCATTGTCCCCGAGTCATCAAAGAACAGTTTGTTTCCAATTCTTATTTTCCTTGCAGGCTCAACCAACACATCCCACAAGCGCATATCCTCATTAAGCTCACGCAAGAGGAACACTTCTATTTTTGCATCGGTCTTTTCTTTTGTTCCATACAAACGAGCTGGAAAGACCTTTGTGTCATTAAGGATAAATGTATCGCCTTCATCGAAATAATCAAGCACGTTTCGGAAATCCAGGTAAGAACCTTCCACAGGGTTTCCATTCTCATCTTTCTTATACATCTCTATGGTACCCGACTTACGGTGAAGCACCATCAGTCTGCATTCATCACGACGGGTCACCTTAAATGTAGCTGTTGTACCGTCAGGACGAGTAACGACATGCTCTGAAGCATGGGGGTAAAGGGCAATCTGCTCTTCAGGAAGTTTGAATTTGAATTGTGAAAGCTTCATATTTATTTTAATTAATATTCTACATTTTGTCTCTCCAGCCATGCCGCAAAGGAATCGAAGTCATAACAATCCTCCACTCGCACATCACCGACCCTGGTACGCCGGAGAGCCGTAAGGTAAGCCCCGCTATCCAAAGACCTACCGATATCTCTTGCTAATGCTCGTATATATGTTCCTTTTCCACATACCACACGGATGTTTACCTGCATCTTCGGCTCATCAAACTGTGTCAGCTCAATCTCGTCTATATGGATAGTCTTCGGCTCAAGATGCACCTCACGTCCTTTACGCTTAAGCTCATAGGCTCGTTTTCCGCCTACATTACATGCGGAGAAGGCTGGCGGCACCTGTTCTATGTCACCTACAAAGGAGGCAAGGGTGTTTTCAATCCTCTCACGTGTGATATGTTCTGTTGGAAATGTGGCATTCACCTCATGCTCCATGTCATAGCTTTCAGTGGTGGCACCCAGTTGCAAGGTAGCGACATATTCCTTTGTATGCTGCTGCAGCTCCTCTATACGTTTAGTCATCTTACCTGTACAGAGTATGAGTACACCAGTTGCCAAAGGATCAAGCGTACCGGCATGTCCCATCTTCACCTTCGATCCTTGTTTTTTGGAACAGAGGAAACGGATATGTGCCAAAGCCCCAAAGCTCGACATTCCATAAGGCTTATCTATACCGATGAGAACCCCTTCTTTAAAATTCATTTAATCGACCATTACAAGTGAGTGACCTGTCAACAGCAAAACGATGATGATGCCGCCAACAATGATGCGGTATATTCCGAAGGCCTTGAAACCATATTTCGTAAGGAATGCTACGAACCATTTCATGGCAAGTAATGCTACGACAAACGCCACAGCACATCCCAGCAAGAGCATAGTGATGTTGTGAGAGGTTGCCCATGTCGCATCTTCCTTCAACAAGTCGAGCAAGTCAAGCAGTGTAGCCCCTGCCATCGTCGGCACGGCGAGAAAGAAAGAGAACTCGGCGGCACGCTTACGAGTCAGTCCTTGTGCCATACCTCCCACGATGGTAGCCATAGAACGGGACACACCAGGGATAACCGATATACACTGGTAAAGACCTATGTTGAACGCACGCCTCTCGTTTAGCTTTGTGGCATCATTGCCTTTGTTGAACAGCTTGTCGCAAAACAACATGAATATACCACCTACAACCAACATGATTGCAACGACCTCTACGCTGTCGAGCAACCAGTCAAGCAATCCGGATTTCTTAGCAGCGAGACCTATTACGACCGCAGGCAGCACACCAACGATGAGCAGCCAGTAGAAGCTATACTTGTGTCTCAGTCTCTGCAGAAGCGAGCTACCCTCGGGGGCAGGAGTATTGTCGAATTGGAAGAAACGCTTCCAGTAGAGACACACCACCGACAGGATAGCGCCAAACTGTATGATAAAAGTAAAGGCATGTACAAACGGGTCGCCTTGTTCTATCCCCAACAGGTTCTGCGTGATAATCATGTGACCTGTAGATGAGACTGGCAGGAACTCTGTCAGTCCCTCGACAATAGCGATGATAATTGTCTCAACCCAAGTCATTTCTCATTTTCCTCCTTGGCATCATCTTTCGGCTTATATACGATGGCGACAATAATGGATACAAAACCCAGGAAGGTCACCACTGGAGCCACCTTTATATGGCGAGCGTCAAATATTGTCGGATCGAAAGCCTTGTCTGTCGACTCTCCGCCGCTCATCAGTATTAATCCCAGGATGACAATAGCCATACCTATTGCCAACATGATAAAATTCATTTTTCCGAATGCAAGATTCCTCTTATTATCCATTTCTCTATTAAATTAAATCTTATACAAATCACCCGCTTTCATTCGCAAGAACTTATTAACCGACAACCAAGCGCATACTGTGGTTATCAAAATACCAAACAGCAAGACAGCACTGCCTGTTATTATAAGCACCTCGTTATTTATTACCGTTGTCATATCCGGCTCATAATAATATAGAGCATATATACCACACCCAAGTACGAATATGGCAATAAAGGCAGACAAGAGACCTTGCCCTATCGCATTCCTTATGAAAGGTCTTCTGATGAATCCCCACGACGCCCCTACCAGTTTCATAGTATGGATTGAGAAGCGGCGAGCATATATAGCCAGTCTGATGGTATTATTAATCAGAGAGAATGAGACGACGGCGAGCAATGCTGCCAATATCAGTAACACAATACTTATTTTTCTCAACGTAGAGTTCACGCTCTCTATCAGATCCTTCCTGTAGTCAATGTCAGAGACGCCATGATAGTTCCTCAACTCCTTAGATATCCATTGTATAGAGTCATTGTTGGCATAGTCGGCATGAAGCTGTATCTCTATGCTGGCAGTAAACGGATTCTCGCCAGCAAACTCACGCGGGTCGGCACCGAGTTCTTTCGTGCCCTCCTTTAGCGCATCCTCCTTGCTAACATAATGTAATCCCGTGATATACCTGAGTTTTTGCACTCTCTTACAAACTGCCAGAGCCTCTCCAGACGAAGTCTCCGGTGAAAGAATCATTGTTACTGTAAGGTTCTCCTTAACATATTGAGACAGATTGCGTCCGGTAAGAACGGTTAATACAACCATACCCAAAAGAATCAGTACCAAAGCAGTGCTGATACACAACGTAATAACCTGCAGGCTACGGCGTCTGCGGGCTTTATTTCTTTTCTTTCCCATCTTATCAAATTCTTTTAGTCACTCTGTTTTATAAAAGCGTACTTAAGAAACGATTGGGCATTAATGCCCGAAATTCGCCACAAAAGTAATATAAAATGTGCGGATAAAAGAGGGTTTAACATTCATTAATAACTCTTATGGCACCAGAAGAGAAATCTTATAAACATTGTCTAAGAGTCTGCGCCGTAGGCGACAGACTCTGGTATCTGCTTCTTCGGATTGATACCAAGCTCCTTCATTCCGTCAAGCCTCCGGATAATATTACCTTTGCCATGGCGCAACTGGTTTTTCGCCTTGTCAAAGTCATCCCGCAAACGGACGATGTCGCCCTCTATCTTAACAAATGTCTCTGCGAAGGTCACAAACTTATCGTAAAGGTCATTAGACTGCCTTAATATCTCTTCCACATTTTTATTCATACGATAGTTTTTCCACATCGTATGAGTCAATTGCAATGCCATAAGCAAGTTTGAGGGACTCAATATTATGATATGTCTCTTATATGCATACTGCAATATCGAGGCATCAGTGCGTACTGCCGCGCTATATCCGCTCTCATACGGGATGAACATAAGAACATATCCGATGCAGTTAGGTACAAGACGCTCGTAATTCTTTGCGGATAACTCGTTGACATGTTCCTTTATGCTTGCCACATGGTCACGTAGGAGTTTCTCACGCACCTCCTTATCCTCTGCCTGAGTAGATGCCTGATACGCCGTCAGCGATACTTTTGCGTCTATAACAGCCCGCTCGTCATTAGGAAAGACAACGACAGCATCTGGACGGAAGTTATGACCGTCATCATCCTTGTAATTCTCCTGCAGGAAATACTGTTGGTCTTTTACCAGTCCGCTATCCTCCAGTGTCCTGTCGAGAATCATCTCACCCCAATCACCTTGGGTCTTTGAGTCCCCTTTCAATGCCTGTGTCAATGATGACGCATCATTTCCTATGCGCTCTGTCTGTTCTCTCAGCTCTTTAATAGTACGCTCTTGCTCATCATGAAACTTTTTCATGGCACTCTCAAAGGCCGTCTTTATCTCGGCTTTGTTCTGCACACCTTCCTTGCTATTGTCTGTGACAGCCTTACGGAACTCCTCAAGTCGCTCACGAAGAGGAGTAAGCAATGTGTCAAGGCGTTCTTTGTTCTCTGTGTTAAGAACAGCCTTACTCTCGTTGAGCATCTGCACAGCCATGTTACGTATCTCTTCCTTCAAGAGCTTGTTCTTCTCATCATATTGACGTTGCTGCTCCAATCGCAGTTCTTCAGCATGGCTACGCACTGACTCCAGATCTTTCTCATACTGTCGTTGTTGCTCCTGCCTACGTAACTCAGCATTCTCCCGGACATCACTCAATTGTCTTTGAGCACTTTCGCGCTCCGACTCCAATAGGGTCAGCAGCTTCATTTTTGACCCTCTTGCCCAAAGCCATGTAACGACGACACCGCAGAGTATGCCAACAATAATATATAGAACTATATCCATTATAATAACATTACAGAAAACGACACATCATCATTCATCAGGATTATTAGTGATCAACTCAACCGCTTTGTCACCAGGGCGATAGAGATAACCCACACAGGTAGTGGCATCAGCACGGAAAGTTTTCCATTTAATCTGCTGCCAGTCAATCTTATCTGTGCTCTGAGCCACTGGTACCTGTGGAATAATCGAGCCGTCACGGACAAGGATAACACATGGTATATGCCCTGCCGATATTGTACGGTAGCCAGCATCATACACCGTCCCGTCCTGATAATCAATCCACTTACCCTCTGGCAAATATACAGTGCGCTCTTTCACATTCTCCATTAACGGAGCCACAAGAATCTGACTGCCAAACATATATTGGTCCTCACAATACCATGCGCCATTGTCTTTTGGAAACTCCACAAACATAGCCCTTACCATAGGTAAGCCTTTCTCCGTACAGAGTTTTGCTTGAGCATACACATAGGGCATAAGCTGGTATTTCATCTCAGCCGCATCACGGAAAGCATCCGTAAACGACTCGCTGATAAGCCACGGCTCTGTAGGAGGAGCGCCATGAGCACGAGTGTGCGACGATAAGAACCCGAAAGGAAGCCAACGGCGATAAATGTCTTCTGGTGACGCCGTAACAAATCCACCCATATCATGACTCCAGAACGAGAATCCGCTGAGTCCCAAAGACAATCCACCACGGAGGTCACCCATCATACCCGTATTGTTTGTGGCAGCATCGCCTCCCCAATGCAAAGGATAGCGTTGTGAGCCAGCCCATGCCGACCGTGCCCAAATGACACCTTCTCCGCTATTCTCCTTAACAGCGGTCCACAATGCTTTGTTGTATCTCAGAGGATAGAGATTATGCTCATAGAAGCCTGTCTTGCCAGATGCGTACAGACCGTTATACGGTGCTGCCTCACCGAAATCACACTTGATGGCACCGACGCCCTGCTGAATCAAATGTGCTATCTTAGCCTGGTACCAGCTCACCGTCTTTGGATTGGACAAATCGAGCACGGCATCCTCATACGGCATTCCTCCCATGGCATTCCTCACATGCATGCCTTCACTTACAAGCTCATTGAAATAACGATTCTTCGGGGTAAAATAAGGCAACTGCCACAGACAAGTATGGAAGCCATCCTTTTTCAGTTTCTTGAGCATACCGACAGGGTCTTTGAAGCGATCTTTGGCAAACTCATAGTCACACTGCCAGTCAACACCAAACCATCCTGTATCGAAATGGATTACGTCCGATGGTATCTTGTGTTCCCTCAACTGTCGCGCAATCTCTAATCCCTCCTCCTGCGAGAAGTATGTGATACGGCTCATCCATGTTCCAAAGGTCCACAATGGAAGCATCGGTGACTTACCCGTAACATTGGTGTATTCATCGAGAATATCCTTCGGTTCTCCGAAGAACACGAAGAGGTCTACCTTCTCATCGCCCATATACAGTCGCTGAGCGCCAATGTAACTGGCACCGAAATCGCATGTCACAGGAGCTGAGGTGTGCATGAACACTCCATAGCCACGGTTGGAGAAATAGAACGGCACAGGTTTATACATACCATCTGTCTCGGGACCTTGCGGGTCGGTGACTGAGAGATGTACCTTCTGTCCCACCTTGTTGAGTTTTGTGAACGACTCTCCGCAACCATATATCCTCTCGTTAGGTGAAAGTAAGAACACGGGGTTCACACTACGCGAATTGTCACTGCCTCGTTTGATGAAACAGAACGGTATGAGCTTCACCTGTGTGGAGTCGTTGTCTATGATATGGCGGCTCTGTGTTAGTATGCGCCCGTTCTTGTCGCGCAGTATGATACGCCACGGGTGCTTCTGAATCTCCACCATGCCCTGTGCCGATTTGTAAACTATGACCTTGCCATTGTCACTACCCTTCCATCCATTAGCTGTAGCGGTATTCATCGCAATATGTTTGCTTATAAACTCCGGTGAAAACATCGGGTCATCAGCATCCTCGTCCTTCGGCTCTATGGGTGTCGTCAGCATGGTTATACGCACCGTCCTGTCATCGATAAACCGAAAGCGTATCTTCAGGTCGGGATCGTTGTCATACTGTGTATCAGGAAAGTCGAGCATCTGCATTCTCACCGGCCAATAGCCATTGAGGTTGAAAGCCTGCCGTGGCGACAACCTATAACGTTTCCAGTTGAGCATTCCCGTACCGTTATCAACATTGAATGAGCTGAGCGAGTCAGCAAAGAAATAGGTGTTCGACAGGTCGGAAAAGTCGGTTGACATATCTTTTGCGTTGGCTTGCAAGTACTGCACACCCGCATTTGTCTGAATCTGAGCGGAACATGTAACTGACAATGCCGCCGCTACAATAATAGAATATATTTTTCTCATAACTAAAAACTATAAGTTCCATCCTTCAGACCAATACTCTTTGCCTTCAGGATGCCGTGTCCTCTAACTACAACTATACACTTACCAAAGAAAGCCTTGCGTTTATTATCCTTAAAACGCTCCATGGAGGTCTGACAACCGTTGTCAACACCGACAATCTCAAGATTGCCAGTGGTCTCAAACATTACCTGGTTTTCTGCCCAAGGACAAAGGTTGCCGTCCTTGTCCACAACCTCAACGTTGATGAAGGTAAGATCCTTGCCTTGATAGTCTGTGTTCAGAGTCAACCGGTCTGCTTGTCCCGCAGTACGGATAGTCTTCTCCCTTACCTGTTTTCCATCCTTGTAAGCAACTACCCTCACCTCTCCGGGTTCATATTGCACACGCCACATAACATGATACTCATGCTCTCCCTTCCTGCGAGTGCCCTGACTCTTGCCGTTTATGAAAAGCTCCACCTCATCGGCATTGTTATAGTAGCACCACATATCGATGGTCTGTCCTTCTATCCAGTTCCAATGAGGGAAGAGATGGAGCACTGGCTTCTGTGTCCATTCACTCTGATACATGTAATAGATGTCCTTGGGGAAACCTGCCAAGTCAATAATGCCAAAATATGAGCTACGGGCTGGAAAACCGTATGGAGTTGGTTCTCCTATATAGTCGAAGCCAGTCCATAGGAACTGCCCTCCCACAAAAGGATTATGCTTCACGACATCCCATGTCTCCTCATGGGTGCTACTCCAAGAAGCATGCATGTTGTCGTATGCCGAACACATATACGACGGGTCTGTATATGGCAGCCACCACTCCTTCGGAGCTACGTAGATACTGTCACTCGGCATCATATAGTAGCCACGGGTCTGCAAGGCGCTGACGCTCTCACTGAATATGAACGGCTTGCCCGGGAAGTTTTTCGGCACATCATTCACCCACTGGTGATGGTAGTTGAAGCCGACAACATCTATAGCGCCACTCTTAAACAGGTGATTGTTAGGATCTGGCTCGTTACATCCAGCGGTGATAGGGCGTGTGTTGTCATACCGTTTTACGATCTCAGCCAAATGCTGCGTAAGCAGTGACTGGACCGAAAGCTCACCATCCTTGGCGAGTGTCGAGGAATCGTGACCGGCATTAAGAATAAGATTCGCCTGTTCTAAGGTCAGCGTATCCGCATCAGCAGACGACCACTGCTCCAACACCTCATTACCAATCGACCACATCATAACGCTCGGATGGTTACGGTCACGCAGTATGAGGTCGCTCAGGTCACGCTCATGCCATTCGTCAAAGAAGCGCGCGTAGTCATTTTGCGTTTTCTTCCTACGCCACATATCAAACGACTCATCCATAACGACAAACCCCATTGTATCACACATATTCAACAACTCTGGAGCGGGCGGATTGTGGGAACAGCGAATAGCATTAACTCCCATGGCTTTTAGCTTTATAAGCTTACGATGCATTGCATCCTCGCTTACCGCCGCACCGAGACATCCGAAATCATGATGCTCACATACACCGTTAAGCTTGATATTCTCACCATTGAGCCAGAAACCTGTCTCTGCGTCGAAACGGAAATCGCGGAAGCCTGTCGGAGTATCGTAAGTATCCACAACTTTTCCGCCTTGCATGACTTCCGTTCGTAACGTGTATACATAGGGATCATTGACAGACCATAGATGAGGCTCCTCAACCTTCATAGTAGACCAGATTCCATGACTGATTCCATGACTCTCTTTAATAACATTTCCAGAAGCGTCGTACAAAATGTTACGCACCTTAGTATCTGCTGTCGCGTTAACAAGTGTGACATAGTTTTCCAAACACCACCAGCGTCTGCCTCCCATTTCAACTTTAGAAGCACGTACACGAGTGCCCCAATGATCCACATGCGTCTTTCCGGTTGCAGTCAGCCACACATGGCGATATATACCGCAACCAGAATACCATCTGGAATTGGGTTGGTCACTATTGTCAACCTTTACAGCTATGACATTATCCCCCACCTTATTTATATATGGGGTAAGGTCATATTCAAAAGAGCTGTATCCATAAGGACGGTATCCTAATTTTTGTCCATTGATGTATACAGTGGCATTCATATATACGCCATCAAACTCAATATAATAATTAGAATAAGATTGCCCCGATCGTGCCTTCTTGCTCACTTTTCCCTTAGTCAATTCCTCCAAGGTGAAATGCTTTCTATACCACCCTATTCCACCAGGTAGCGCACCGCCACCTGCACCTGACGGATTTCCCACATGGAAATCACCCTCTATTGCCCAATCGTGCGGTAACGACAGACACCGCCATTGGGAATCGTCATATTTTACTTCTGACATTTGGGGGTCATCGCCAAGAGCAAACAACCAGCCCTCGTCAAAGCTCTGACGGTTACGGGCAGATGCGGGCATCGTCCCCAACAGCATAACTGCCACCAAAGAAAATAAGGTCTTTCGTATCATAGATTGTCTTGCTTATTTCAAATACGTTGCAAAGATACTAAAAATCTGAGTAAGCGAGAGCAAGAAAGCTTGTTTTTTTCTTCGCCTTAGTGTGCTAATTCTTTTCTCGGCAGCCTTACGGCTGGAAATTATACAAAATTAAAAACAAAATTACACTGTTTTATCGTTTTTTCCAATTCTTTATGCCATCTTTCTGCCAATCACTGATTTTACGGAGCCTTTTAAACAAAGGCGTTAACGATGTTAACGTCAGAAAAAAGACAAAGGGAAAAACTGCACCGAGAAGACATGACCTCTGCTGCCACCGGACGTGCCCTCTGCCGCCTCCCCCTCATCCCGCACTTGATGCGGGATCTCCTACTGCCCCCACTCATCCCTACTCCCTCACCGGTGAAACGATAAAAATGATAAAACTGGAAATCCCGCATCAAGTGCGGGATGAGGGAGGAGGGTGCGGGATGAGGGGAGGCATCCATATCCGATATAGCATGAGACGGTGAAACCGTCACCACTCAATAACCTGTGGTGCTCGCTTGAGACTGCAAAGGATTGACAAAAAAATCTGTTTCTTAAGTCCCTTTCTTCAAGCTTTTTCTCAAACGGCATAATCAGATGTAATCATTCAATTTATATCACAGATGGAAAAGATCATTGACAGAGAATCTGAAGTAGAATAAAACGTCCATAACGAAAACAAAAATCAAAATAAAGAAGACTGCGCAAAAAAACATTGATTTTTCTTGCCACATTAAGAAATTATTATAACTTTGCAATCGGATGAGAAGCGTTTCCCTCCACATTACATATAAATATATACCACATTAGGACGTATGAAACTACCAATAGGCATACAGGATTTTGAGAGCCTTCGCAAGGATGGCTACACATACGTTGACAAGACGGAACAAATATACCGTCTTGCATCTGAAGGCAGATATTACTTTCTCTCCCGCCCCCGCCGCTTCGGCAAGTCGATGCTCATATCAACGCTAAAGGCTCTGTTCCTTGGCAAGAGGGAACTGTTCAAGGGATTGGCTGTTGACAAGAAGGAGGACTGGGACTGGGCGATACACCCAGTGCTGCACCTCGACCTAAATACCAACAAGTATGACAAGGCGGAGGTACTGGAACAGAAGCTGGACAAATCAGTGGAAGACTGGGAAAAAATTTACAACTGCGCCCGTCCTGACCTGCCCATAGGTATGCGCTTTGAGAATGTGATTGAGCAAGCATATAAGCAAACCGGTCAGCGCGTCTGCATCCTCGTTGACGAATACGACAAACCGATGCTTCAAGCTATTGGTAACAAGCAATTGCAGGATGAGTTCCGCAGTACACTGAAAGGCTTTTATGGTGCACTGAAGTCCATGGACGGATGCATCAAATTTGCCCTACTCACAGGTGTAACGAAGTTTGGAAAGGTGAGCGTGTTTAGCGACCTTAACAATCTGAACGACATCTCACTTGATTACGACTACTATGACATCTGCGGCATAACAGAGGAGGAGTTAACCGGATGCTTTAATGAGGAAATCAGCATTATGGCTAAGGCAAACAACCTGAGTAGCGAGGATTGTATAGCCCAGTTGCGCAAGATGTACGACGGCTACCACTTCGAGGAGAACGCTCCAGGTGTGTATAACCCTTTCAGTCTGCTGAATGCCTTTGCTAAAAAGAAGTTCGGCAGCTACTGGTTTGAGACGGGCACTCCGACATACCTCGTGGAGCTGCTACGCCGCTACAACTACGACCTGGAGGAGATGGCTCACTCGGAGGTGACAGCCGACGTACTTAACAGCATCGATGCTGAGTCGCACGATCCCATACCAGTGATCTATCAGAGCGGATACCTTACCATAAAAGGGTATAAGGAACTATTCAAGAAATATGTGCTCGGCTTCCCCAATGAGGAAGTGGAGGAAGGGTTCGTGAAGTACCTCACACCTTTCTATCTTGACAATAGAGATCGTAGGTCCGTATTCGACGTAGAGAAGTTCTATTATGATGTAGAAGACGGCAAACCCGAGCAGTTCCTCACTCGTCTGAAGTCGCTCTTCGCCAGTGCTCCGTATGACAGCACTACTGGCGACAAGGAGAACCACTTCCAGAACATGATGTGGGTGGTGTTCAAGATGATAGGTTTCTACTCCCATACTGAGTACCATACCTCCGATGGCAGGATAGACCTGCTCGTAGAGACACCATCGTTCCGCTATGTAATGGAGTTCAAGCTCGACGGTACGGCTGAGGAAGCCTTACAGCAAATCAAGGACAAGGACTATCCATTGCAGTTCAAGCTCGACGATAAGAAGACATGGATAATCGGCGTGAACTTCTCAAAGGAAACACGCACCATCGAGCGGTATATTGTTGAATGATATTACACAAAACACAAGCGCAGACACATCGCTATATTGATGTGTCTGCGCTTGTGTTTTTATACATAGTGACTTACTTGAGCTTCACCGTTACTTCTTTTCCAGTATAGTTTACCATCTTTCCCTTTGGCTTTTCCAGATTCAGCTCTTTTGCATTTGACGGGGTTATATAAACCACATTGAAGCGGCGCTCCTGCAACATGCCATAGTAACTGCCGTCACGTCCACACAGAGTAAGCTTTTTTGAATGGTCGTCATAACGTATATCTATAGTCGCATACTTACCCGTCTCATAGTTATAGTTAGTACCCTCATCCTCATAAAGAGTAAACTCACCATCCTTGCCTGCATAGACATAAAGGTTTATCAGCTCCGGCAATTCCTGTGTAGACCACTCCATCTCAGGACCGAAAGGAACGATGGCTCCTTCACGGACGAATACCGGCATCTTCTCGTATGGAGCATCGGCTGTTATCGTTTGTCCGCCGTCATAATGCTTTCCAGTATAAAGGTCATACCAACCACACTGCTTAGGCAGGTACACCTCACGGCTATATTTCTGATAATAACCGACAGGACAAGCCATAAACGCAGGTCCGAACATCCATTGGTCTTTGATGTCATATACTTTGTCATCGCCATTGAAATCCATTACCAAACCACGCATCAGGGTATAATCCTTGAAATGTGCCCAGCCGGCAAGCGAATACATATACGGCATCATACGATAGCGCAATTTATCGTACCATACAATGGTCTTATAGCAAGGGTGATCCTCCGGTGCGATATTCCATACCTCACGCAACGGCCATTGTCCATGAGAGCGATACAGAGGTATGAAGCATCCGAACTGGTTCCAACGAGTCTGCAACTCACGCCATTCTTTAAGGTCAGCATTCTCCACACCCGTCTTGTCATACTCCTGCTGAGCGGCGACATATCGTTTCTCCACAGAGAAGCCACCTTGGTCCATACCCCAGAACGGCAGACCAGCCATAGAATAGTTCAATCCTGCTGTCATCTGGGAACGCATGTCTTCCCATCGAGTACCTATGTCGCCACTCCATGTTGCTGTAGAATAACGCTGTTCGCCGGCAAAGCCGCTTCGTGTAAGCAAGAACACACGCTGATTAGGATTTACGCTACGCTGACCGTTATAGATTGCGTCGGCATTAACAATGGAATAGGCGTTAAAGAACTCTGTTGACGAGCCTAATGCCGTTGGTCCGCTAAGGGCCTTACGATACCACATTGGCGTACAATCGCGTACGTTGGGCTCTGAGGCATCCATCCACCATGCGTCAATACCGAAACGATATTTTGAATAGAGATTCTCATCCATCTGTCGCCAGAACATCTTACGGGCATCTGCGTGATATGCGTCATAGAAAGAGCCACGGAACCCGAGCCAGTCATGGATGTCATCCTTTATAGCCTGGTGATAGATCCATCCGTTAGCATCGAGTTCTTTGTAGTTATCCACGGTATCATAAAACTTCGGCCACACGGAAATCATGAATCTTCCATGCATGGCGTGTACACTGTCAAGCATTGCCTGGGGATTAGGGAAACGTGAAGACTCAAAGGTATGGTCTCCCCAAGAGTCAAGCTTCCAATAGTTCCAGTCCTGAACGATATTGTCTACTGGAATATGACGCTTACGGAATTCCGCCAAGGTCTCTTCAATATCCTTGCTACTGGTATAGCGCTCACGACTCTGCCAGAATCCGAGAACCCATTTCGGGTATACAGGGGCTTTGCCTGTCAATGTACGGTACCCGCTTATTACCTCATCAAGGTTTCTGCCTGCGATAAAATAATAATCCATATCACGAGCCATCTCACTCCATATACTCATACGTCCCTGCTCTTCCTCTGTGGCAGGAACGGCTGCGCGAAGTCCGCAATATGAGACTCCGCCATCGGGTAGCCACTCAATACGTATTGGTGTCTTTTTTCCTTTCTCAAGCTTACATGTAAACTTCCATGAGTTCGGATTCCAGGCTGTACGCCATCTCTCACTTACCACCTCTTTGCCGTCAATAAAGACTTTCATGTAACCTGCATAATACAGAATAAAGTGGTAGTTATTGGTCACCGGAGCTTCCAAATATCCTTCATAAAGCACCTTTGCGCCATCAAGATTGAATCCTTTTGGCAAAGCATCGACGCCAAGGTCCCGGCTATGGAACTCGTTTACCTCTGGTATAGCATGCTCATAATAGATTGAATCCTCAGCGCGCACGAGCGTATGACCGTCTTTGTCTGTATACGTTCCTGTAAGAGAACCTATCTCACCGTTCTTATCATAAAGGGTAAAAGCCTTATTTAGCTGCTGATACTCATTTGGGTTACCCCAACGGCAATAGCTATAGCTGTCCCATAAGAGACCGTAATTCTTGTTACTTATGACAAAAGGAACGCTAACCTTTGTGTTGTATTGGAACAAGTCCTCGTTTTTGCCTTTCATGTTAAGCTCTTCAGCCTGATGCTGTCCCAAACCATAAAAAGCCTCATCAGCAGGGCTGTCGAATACAGTATGCCAGCTCCATGCGTTGCGTTCTTTCTCTGTCAGTTTCCCGACACCAATCTCACGCTCAGGAACCTCGAATGGTTTGAAAGTCTTGCCATTCTCTCCATACTCACGCAACAATACATTGCCTTTGTCATCAAAGAACTGAATATATCCGGTACGGGTATCTACAACCGCAGAGACATTTTTTGCCTTCACGGTAACACTAAACTGTTCTTGCTCAACAGTAAAGTCATTAAATGTACTCTGAGGCACTATCATAAGAGTGGGCTTCTCCTGGAAAGCAGCCTCTGCCGTAGCCTGCATACGGATGATATTACTATTAATCACTTGCAGACGCACAACCTTTGCGCCGTCAGCTTTTGCGTTCTTCACAGGGATAGTGACATAATTGCCATCCACTAAATAGTCTGCCGCATTAATTGAGGAGGCTGCCATAAGGAGCAACCCACCTAAGAAAAACTTAAGTTTCTTCATATTATTGATTTTTTATAATTATCAAAAGACCTTTATTCTTTGAAGTTATCTCGTTTTATCAGAGCTGTCACGTATTACCAGCTTCATAGGAACGACTTCCCTATAGATTCTCCTGTCGCCTTTAATATTACGCATAAGCAACTCACATGCCTTCCTGCCTTGCAGATAAGCTTGGTCGGCTATAACTGACAAGCGAGGTGTGACATAAGCTGTTGACTCACTGTCAGTGAATCCTATCAATGCCACATCATCGGGAATACGCAAGCCAACATTCTTGATTGCCTCAAATGCGGCAAAGGTAATAATGTCATTAAAGGCTAATATAGCATCTGGACGGTCAGGCCTCTTAAGCAGATCTCTAACAGCCTCATAAGCTATATCGAAATCTATCTTGTTACATATCACAAGAGAACGGTCAATCTCTATTTTCTTTTCACGTAAGGCTTCCAGATATCCGTGCTTGCGCCTCTTGACCATATCCAAATGATTCGGTCCTCCAATAAAGGCAATTCGCTTACTTCCAGTATTCAAAAGGTGCATCGTCGCTTTTTGAGCGGCGACATCACCGTCTGCCACGACATGGGAGAACAATTCCGGAAGACATGTGCGGGCAAAGAACACCAACGGCACGTCCATCTTATTTATTTGCTCGAAATAGGAGTAATCAACAGTGTCTTGGGCTAAACAAGCTATTATACCCTCAACATGCATGCTCAGAAAGTTATCAAGAGTCTGACGCTCTGCCTCACAACTCTCATGAGTATTACCACAAAAGACTGAATATCCTTCTTGCTGGGCATAATCCTCTATACCATCAAGGACGGCAGCATAATAATGAGTAACGAGATTCGGAACCACAACACCGATAATACGTGGTGCATCCTTGCGTAGACTTTGAGCGAAAGGATTTGGGCGATAATTCATTTCCTCAGCCAACATCCTTATTTTTTGTTTCATCTCCTCTCCCACCTCATGACTCCCACGAAGTGCCCGTGATACAGTAGCTATACTCACATTAAGACGTAATGCGATATCTTTGAGTGATGTCCTGCGTTTCTTCATTACTTTAGCTGATAATAGGCAATATATTGCAAAGGTATAAAAAAAAGTTCATCCTGCAAACGTTTACGTTATTTTTTAGTTGTTTTTTTATACAACAGACTTGATTATGTTGTACTTTTGTAGCGGTTAATAGAAATGAGTAATGAATAGTTGATAATAAGTTAGTTAGAAAATTGAAAAGTCAAGAATGTTGTGAAACATTCTTGACTTTTATTTTATAGTATCATACTTGGGGAATAAACCCATCTTAACCGAAGCTCATCAGAACACGATATTTACTCCAAAACGTATACCATCAAGATCTACATCGGAATAGCCTTTATATGTAAGCCTTCGGACATAATCTACTTCCAGGAACTTAAAGATATTATGCACTCCTACTATAAATTCCAGATAGGGGTCATTAGTCATCAAACGTGTATTCTCAGGGAATCTATAAAGGTCCGGGTCATTGGCATTTGACTCCAGGAACGGATTGTTCTTGTCAGTAAGATGCCCCCACATTCCCTTAAAGGCTACATATTCCCTCCATTTGAGTTTCTTCAATAAAGGTATACGATTAAAGATCTTACCGGTTAAGTCCCAGGCAATATTGAACTGGGCATACCGGTCATTGAGGAACTCCATATTGTTCATCATGTTGAACGAACCCTGATGCTCAAAATATGAAGTGTTTACCGCTGGCATGATGAGCAAGGGGAACGGAACCTTGTTCCACTGTGCCCCAGCTTTAGCGCGCAGGTCAACATGCCCCCAGCTTCCCAGCCACAGACGCTTATAAGCCGACAGCTCTGTTATGTTATACCGATACTGTCCACCGAGGAAGCCATTAACGCCAAGCGTATGAGTCAACATAAACTGGGGAGCGTCAAGATTAACCTCCACACGGTTCATCTTAGAGTTGACATATGTCTGTCCTGGACGATAGTCAAACCCCAACGTTATCTCCGTAGTACGGATTTTGTCCACTGGTGAACCGTCAGACAGGCGTTTATATTCAAGCAGCCCAGTAGGACGGTTGCTCTCCGCCTTTACCTCAAAGTTCGTAGCCAAGCCATAATCTGTCTCCCACTTGAACTGCAGCTTCTGTCGGTTATAGAAATACATTTGCTCAACCTTTACAGGACGGAACGCCATAAAGACATTATCCTTATTGTGCTTCAAATACTTGTCTGACGGTGACATGACATCTGACGAGGACTCAAACGAGATTGTGCGCACAGGAAACTCTATCGGCTGGTATTCTGGTTTGTTGAATGAGTATGTAATCTTTCCGTCATAGTAATGCCGATGAGAGTCTGTGCCGTAGGCATAATATCCTTCGGCAAACCAATGTGGGTTGAGCTTAGCCGTCGTCCGTCCACTGGCACGCAAGCGGAATCCGTCGACAAAGTTCTTGGAAACTATAGTGTTGATTGGTCCAATGTCAAACTTGCTCGGCGTATTCTCAGAACCTGTCTCTATAAAGTTCTCGATAAAGGCTCTCAACGCAAACATAAACCACTGGAAGTTCTTTGTCTGCGACATCCTATGGATGAACTTATCCATATTCCCTTCGCTCTTGGTCAGCTCAACCGTCCGGTGTTCTTTCCAGAAAGTCTCGTCACGGAGTTTTGCCTGGGTGTCGTACTTCGTCTTTGCTTTTCCTTTAAAAAACTGATTATCAATAGGCAGGAACGAATAATTCGACATATTCGTAGTCCTGATAACAATAGCACGTGAGAACAAATCTGTAACCTGTAACTCTGCCACCATGTTGTCTTTAGTAAGTGCCCATTCACCGTTATCCAGCTTACTATACTCCTGCTCTATCTTCATAGCATCCACAAAGTTTACTCCTGTGCCAGCCGGCAACTGCATGTCACATCTCTTTACATGCAGAGAGCTGTCACACAGCACATACAGCTCTCCCCTGAAACCGAAATCCTGTTGGTTTGCAGGGATGAATTGCAGGCGTATACACCGGTCTTGATCCACATAGAGAGTGTCGTCTATATAGAAATGGTAGAACGAGACAGCAGTGGAGCCTATCGGACTTGGGAATTGCTTCTGCAGCAACCTGATCTGGTCATCATAGATATCTATGTCACTAAACAGATCCTTCACAACGGTGTTGACCGCCTCTCCTGTCTGAACCAGTTTGTTTATACCCTTGGCTGTCTGCCCCTTTATTATATCCTTCTCAGACCTTGGAGTTTTCCTATAGCCATGATGTGTCAGGGTCTCCTCTACAGATATCGGAAGAATAAGCTTCATATTATATGGACAGACCTCCACCTGATCCATAAGCCACGGAAACTTTTTAAACAAGCTACCCTCAAGCTCTTCTGGTGTCAGATTATTGACTGCTACCGTAATCTTTTGATATTTGTCAAATTGATAGTAATCATGGTTTTCCAGGCTTGTACGCTTCTTTGCAGCGATCACACGCCGCATTAGCTCGACGGCAGGATTATTCTTACGGGTGTAACGGTGACGACGTTTAGCTTTTACCACCACCTCTTCCATTCGTTTGGAATCAGATATTAATGACACATGTATCTCTGGCTTTGTCGTCTTCACAATCCTCAAGCGTTTAGGCTTATACCCTACCGCGCTGACTGTAATTATCTTTCCCTCATGACGAGGTATAACCATGTAGCCTTTTTCATCGCCGCCGACCGAGACCTTCAATTCTTTATATACAATACTTGCATAAGGAATGCTGTCACCGGTCTGCTGATCGGTGACATAGACTTGTATATCCTGGGCATTGGCACTCATGCCTGCCACGAGCATATACAACAATAATGCAATATTTCTAATCAATCTCTTCATCTGCTTCATAGCCACCCATCTCGCGGATAGCATTTTTCAGCATGGTATATTGCTGATACAAATTATTGACGGCTTCCTCGCCTTGGGTATAGTCGTGCATAGGACTCTTAAGGAAGAAACTAAGGAATCGCTGAATGCCATATCTTCCCGCACGGGCGGCAAGGTCGCTTAACAAAGACAAGTCAAGCAGTAATGGTGCGGCGAGGATAGAGTCTCTGCAAAGGAAATTTATCTTGATCTGCATTGGATATCCCATCCATCCGAAGATGTCTATATTATCCCAGCCTTCCTTATTGTCGTTGCGGGGAGGATAATAGTTTATACGCACTTTATGGTAATAATCTTGATACAGGTCTGGCTGGTCTTCCGCCTTTAGAATAGTCTCAAGCGTTGACAACTTGCTCACCTCTTTAGTGCGGAAATTATCGGGCTCGTCAAGCACAAGACCGTCACGGTTTCCGAGTATGTTTGTAGAGAACCATCCGCTCAATCCCAGACAACGTGTTCCTATAATCGGGGCAAAACCGCTCTTCACCAAGGTCTGACCAGTCTTAAAGTCCTTTCCTGCTATAGGCATTTTTGTCTTTTCCGCAAGTTCCCACATGGCTGGAATGTCGACAGTGGTATTCGGCGCTCCCATGATAAAAGGTGCACCCTCTGTTAAGGCTGCATAGGCATAGCACATCGACGGAGCGATATGCTCACGATCATCGGCCTGCATAGCTTTCTCCAAGTCTGAGAGGTGATAATGACAACCCTCATCAACAGGAACGTATATCTCGGTTGAGGCAGCCCAGATAACCACGATACGCTCGCAATGATTGTCTTTTTTAAAATTGCGGATATCCTCACGCAATGCCTCCACCATCTCCCAACGAGTCTTACAATCCTTCACATTATCGCCATCGAGACGTTTGGCATAATTCTTGTCGAAGGCCGCCTTCATCGGAACGATTTTCTCAAGTTCCTCACGAACAGGATTGATATCTTTCTCTTGCAACACTTGTGCATACATCGCTGACTGATAAGCATTCTGAGGATACACGTCCCATGTTCCGAAAACAATATCATTGAGGTCTGCCAATGGAACGATCTCACCGACTGGCAGATATTTCTTTTCCGCTCCACGCCCTACGCGTATCTTGTCATATTGCGTCATGGAACCAATAGGCTTTGTTAATCCTTTGCGAGCCATCAGTACACCAGTCATGAAAGTAGTGGCAACGGCACCATTGCCTACTACCATAATACCTAATTTGCCGCTTGCCGGCATTATGTTCTTCTTTTCCATAATTTATATTTTATTTTTCATCTTTCTATTGCAATAGTTCATCTAATGACGTTATAATGCGCCCAGCACATTCCTCATCATGGACGGGTGTCTGTCGTCTGTGGTCACAGACTATTAGACCATGTTCTATCGGACTACCGTCCGTGGCGGCAGTCCAGCCCTCGCCCTTTAGCCAGATTGTTTGGCAACCAAGCTCTGCGGCGGGAATGATGTCATTACGGATACTGTCGCCAACGACAGCAACCATCCGCGGTTCCATCTTCAGAGCCTCCACACCAAGTTGGAATATGCGTGGGTCGGGCTTACGTATTCCGACCGCCGCCGACTCAATTACATGGTCAAACAGTCCATCAAAACCGAATTCTTTTAATACAACGTTAATATTACCATAAAAATTGCTTACAAGTACCATCGGATGGCTCTTTTTAATTTCTTTAAGCACAGCCACACTCTTTTTCGTTGTCTCTTGAACCTCTTGATAAAGGTCTTCGAGCACAGCTGTCTGGAGATGTGCCAGTGAGAAATTACCCTCATTTATATAGCCTTGCTTCTGAAAACATTCAAGCTCCAGGTTTATCTTAGTGTCCAACGTCTTATAGAACGTATACTCTTGTGTAATATTCCTGCCCCTGCCAAGTAATTTTTCAACTTGCACATACACATCCCTGAACT
Organism: uncultured Prevotella sp.; assembly: GCA_905236455.1. Classification (GTDB taxonomy): domain Bacteria; phylum Bacteroidota; class Bacteroidia; order Bacteroidales; family Bacteroidaceae; genus Prevotella. The sequence goes on from CAJOPT010000069.1 coordinate 27,190, forward strand.
GTTCTTCAGTCACAGGCAGGTGCTGACGCTCATATGCATGCCACAGCATCTTTCCCCAATGACTGCCTGCCGTGTCAAGAGTCCCTCCGTAGTCAAATATGTAACCTTTTACATCCATGCGCTCATAGCTTTTGTATCATAGTCTTACACAACGACTCATGCTTTTTGTGCATGTAAATATATATGACATTAAATACCAATATATCAACCAGGAAGCAAACCCAAGGGCAGTCGAGGACACAGGCTATATAAAGACATATCGCACGAGCGTTGAACGAGAGGATATTTGTAAGGGGCATCAGTGGGAGACTTCCTTTACGGAACTCGTCTTTTAGCTCCTGCGGCACATTGTCTATTGAGCCGTATTTCTCTTTCAAGGAGGAATAGAATCTCTGGAACAAAGGGGTGCGATGCTCCTGACTTTTACAATAGTTCTGATAGTTATAATAGAACAGGCGCTCAACTAAAGAACCGTTCCCTTTTAAGCTTGCATAGATTTCGTGTTGGCTCGCATAGCTGTCAAGTTCAGACCCTTCCTTTCCCTTGACAAACAACAGGTGGATCTGCCGGTAATAGTCGGCCAACGACGCCTGTGGAGAATGGCACAACACTCCCGCCACAAACGCAAGAACCCATATCCATATTCCCCATTTCTGGGTTTCCATGCCGGGCATAGGCTGAGGCATTACGCGCAGACATATAGCTGCATAAATCGAGAAGAACCACACATTGCCGGCAAAGCCGTCAAGCATCCTTCCCACCAACGTCTTCTGACCTGTCATCCTCGCCAGCTGCCCATCTGTAGAGTCACAGAAGTTTGCAAGCATTAAAAGTAATACTCCAAGAAGGTTATGCGCCAAATCGGTATGATAGAACATCACTGCCGCACCTATTCCAAGGAATATTGACAAGACGGTGATAACATTAGGATGGACTCCAAGACGTTTCCATAACAAGGCAAAGAACAAGCCTATGGGACGGGTAAACCATACATCAATCCACTCTTCTGTGTCTTCTGACTTCATCGTTGCCTGAAGTAACTCCTTAAAGCTCTTATTATCTTCTTTTTCTTTTATTTCTGATTCCATTGTTCTCTACGCTTTGCAAAATTATAATTGATACTAACGCTTCGCTAAATGATAATGGATAAAGGTTTTTTCATTTATCATTTGTCATTTAGGGCGCAGCCCGTTAACAAGAAGACATATTGCCGCGGCAGCATCATCCCGACACCGAGAGAAACTCGGCCAGTCGTTAAAGTCTATTATCACGAAATCCCCATCTGACTTGATGATGGCATCTCCGCCATAGACTGGTGTCTCTGTCAGACGGGAAACGTACTCCGCTACAGACTGGAGCTTTTCTTTTTGGAAAGAGTAATACTGCGGCAATCCGTTTCTTTGCTCATCGCCAAACTTAAAATCACCATCTTCCTGCGGATAAAAGATACGGAAGAAGCCCGTTCCCTCAACACCATAGAATTTAACCAAGTCACCTGGAACGTGCGCCTGTACTATGAAGTTTTTAAGTTGAAAGTTAACGTCATCGTTAGCGTTTGTTTCCGCTAAGCCTCTGCGGGCAAAGCGAGCCTTTGCCTCATCCAAAGCTTGCAAATCCTTACAGAAAACGACATCTTCCGCAACCTGTGCCGACATATCTCCACGTTTCAGCCAATAGCCATGGTTCCCTTCCTGTGGCGGTACAGGAAGATGCTTCTCACGCATCAGCGCATCGAGCCTGCTCCTACGACAGTTCTCCACACCTCTGGCAGGATTCACGACTATTGCCCCAGCCTGTTCCCATTTCTTAAGGACATCTTGCGTCTCTTTAAGACGTCCCATATTGAGAATCACACACTTTTGCGCTTTGCTAAATGATAAAGGATAATGGAATGATAAAGGTTCTTCATTATCATTTGTCATTTGTCCATTAGCGAGGCGCAAAAAGTCCCTTTCAGACACTATCTGTCCGTTTAGTCTTTCTACTACCTTCTCCAATATAGCACGGTCTTTCTCTACGGAATTGGGTGAGAACTCCTCTGCGCGTGCCAATCCGATAACTGTAGGGTGCTTCGCTAAGAACCGTTCCGCTTTCTCTATATCTGCCTGATGGTCCACATCAAGTATCTTACTGAAAGAGTATGCCTTCAGCCGCTTGCCGCTTGCCACAAGGGATCGCTGGAAGTTACGCATTCTGTGTACCCCATTCTCCACACAATCACGAAGAACGGTAAGGGCAGAGGGAGTGAGCCCATAGATACCTCCGGAAATATATTTGCAGCCTGATAAGACATCGTCATAAAAACCAGTAACCATCATGTCATTATCTGTTCCGACATACAACGGCTTCTCATCATCAATGTAATCTGTCACCCCCATCAGACCGTCATATCCTTCAGCCAAGACCTGTCTGAAAGCTTTTACATAAGCAGAAAACTCATCAGCCCTGAAAACAGTATCGACTGTCGTCAAGACAAATGGCTCGTCACCAGCAAGCCATTCACTAAGGGCATAAAAGCTATGCATTGAACTGGGTGTCGTAACCGGAATCACACGCAACGGCAATCGTTTCTTTAGTTTGCTTTGCTCGCGAAGTTGTATCTCACGAAGCCGCTCAACGACCTCCGGCATCTGTTCATTGCAAGCAATACATATCTCCGTGGCATCCATTGACATGAACACACGGATAAGACGAATGATTAAGGGCTCCCCTCCCACTTCCACAAGTGGTTTCGGACATGTCACACCCTCTTGTGTGAGTCGTGAACCCTCTCCTGCAGCTATAATAGCAAACTTCATTATTTATCGATATCGTTTCTTCTGTACGCTTTGCTTGCGCCGCAAAGATACAAAAAATTCGGTTAAGCGAGAGAAAAAGGGATGAAATTCTTTTGCTTAGCAGAAGAAATAATATTTTTTTTGTACTTTTGCACATTCAAAAGCGCTACCACATCAAAATATGCAACAAGGGGAAACAGTCAATATAGGAATAGATGTCGGCTCAACAACCGCAAAGATAGCTGTTATCGACCAGACAGGAGAGTTATTGTTCTCGCGCTATGAGCGCCATAATGCGAAGACAAATGAGCTTCTGCTCAGCTATCTAAAGGAGATCTCCGAACGTTTCAACAATCCTTTAGTACGAATATGTACAACTGGTTCCGTGGGTATGGCTATAGCCGAACAGCTTCAGAGTGAATTTGTACAAGAGGTTGTTGCCGCAACAGAATATGTAAGGCACAAACATCCGGAGGTAAAAAGCCTTATTGATATTGGCGGAGAAGACGCAAAAGTAGTATTCTTTGGCAAAAAGGGTCAAGAGTTGCGTATGAACGGCAACTGCGCTGGCGGCACAGGTGCTTTTCTCGATCAGATGTCTGTGCTGATGGGTATTGACAACAAGACGATGAACGACCTTGCCATGAATGCCAAACGCATTCATCCAATGGCAGCACGCTGTGGTGTCTTCGCCAAGACTGACATTCAGAACCTGATGGCACGCAACATACCAAAAGAAGAGGTCGCTGCCTCCATTTTCCACTCCATTGCCGTACAGACAATAACTTCGCTGTCACATGGCTGCGAGTTCAAGCCGCCGATTCTTTTGTGTGGAGGTCCCCTGACATTCATGCCTGCTTTACGTAAAGCATTTGCCGACTATCTCCACTTATCTGCCGAGACTCCCCTCCCACAAAAGGAGTCTGATAAAACATTGTCCAAAAGTCTGTCGCCACAGGCGACAGACTTTATCTTCTCGGGCAACAGCAATATGATTCCCGCAATGGGGTGTGCTCTTAGAGCGAAGGGCGAACCGGTGAGAGTGTCGGAATTGCTTCACCGCATCAGCTCCGTGAAAGTTAAGTTCAAAGGCGGAGAGCTTAGTCCGCTATTCACATCTGAGGAGGAGCATATAAGATGGAGAGAGGAAAAGGACAGATATGCCTTGAAAACAGACAAGCTCCGAGCTGACAATGAAGAGCCACTGTATATAGGTATCGACTCGGGGTCTACAACAACGAAGATCGTAGCGGCAAGAAAAGACGGAACGGTAGTGTTCGACTATTATGGTCAGAACTTCGGCAACCCCATACACGCTGTGGAGGAAGGTCTTAAACAGCTCCAGCTTGATGCCGACAAGAAAGGTGTTAGCTTATATGTTGCTGGAAGCTGCTCCACCGGATATGGTGAGGAGCTGATAAAGACCGCATTCAACCTCGATTATGGTATCATTGAGACCATGGCGCATTATAAGGCAGCCAGTAGACAGGTTCCTGATGTGTCGTTCATCCTTGACATCGGAGGACAAGACATGAAGGCTATCTTTGTCGAAAATGGCACGGTAGTACGCATGGAGCTCAATGAGGCCTGCTCATCGGGTTGCGGAACGTTCTTGCAAACTTTTGCAAACAACTTAGGATATACTGTCGAGGAGTTTGCCAACGCTGCCTGTACGGCTAAAGCTCCATGTGATTTAGGCACACGCTGTACCGTCTTTATGAACTCAAAGGTTAAACAGGTGATGCGCGAACGGGAGTCTGATAAGACATTGTCTAATAGTTTGCCGCCACTGACGGCAGACATTAGCGCAGGACTCTCCTATTCGGTCGTCAAGAACTGTCTGTACAAGGTGCTGAAGCTCCAAGGCTATGATGACTTCGGAAAGACTATTGTAGTACAGGGAGGAACTATGCGCAACGACTCTGTGGTACGTGCCTTTGAGCTTCTGACAGGAAAGAGTGTGGTACGCAGCAACAAACCTGAGTTGATGGGTGCCTACGGCTGTGCACTTCATGCCATTGATCTTCAAGAGAACGTTGACGTTAACGCTAAACAGCTGTCTTCCCTGCTTGAAGGTTGTGAGTTCAGTACACGACAGACCATCTGCAAGGGATGCGAGAATAATTGCATTGTAAGCCAGTATACCTTTAGCGGAAAGAGGAAATTCTACTCTGGCAATAAGTGCGAACGGATTTTCAACAACTATGATGACAATCACCACCAAGGTGAGAACATCTTTCCTGAGAAGTATGAGCTAATCTTCGGGTCTGACTCACACAACAGTCCAGAGGACAACCAAAAACCTACCATCGGGATTCCTCGCATACTCAACATGTATGAAGAATACCCATTCTGGCGCACACTGTTCACCGCATGCGGCTTCACAATACAACTCTCATCGCAATCAACAATCCAGCACTACGAAAGGGCCTTAAATTCGGTGATGAGCGACAATATCTGTTTCCCGGCCAAACTGGTTCACAGCCATATCAAGGAACTCGACGAGAAAGGTGTGGAGCGTATCTTCATGCCATACGTAGTATATGAGAAGCAAGATGACAAACAGACCGACAATAGTTTCAACTGTCCTATTGTGAGCGGATACTCCGATGTCATTCGAAGTGCTATGACCATTAATGCGTCTGTCGACTCACCTGTAATAAACTTCTCTGACGAAAAGCTCCTGGGAAAACAGCTCACTACCTATCTGAAAGGACTGGGAGTAAAAACGAGCACCTGTAAGAGAGCCATCAAGGAGGCGTTAGAGACAAAGCAGGAGACGGAAGCTTTGCTGCGGCAGCGTAACTTGGAGATTCTCTCACAGAGCCGCAAACAGGGCAACATAACAATCTTGTTAGCAGGAAGACCGTATCATACCGACCCACTCGTACAACACAAGATTTCAGACATGATTGCGGCCTTAGGGGTAAACGTTATAAATGAAGACTCCGTCCGTGGCGGAGTCTTCAATAAGACATTGTCTAAAAGTCTGCCGCCGCAGACGGCAGACTCCGTAAGATGTGAGCCGTATGACTCACAGGACGCTGAGACTTACCTCGTAAGGCAATGGGCATATACCAACAGAATTATAAAGGCGGCACAATGGGTTGCCAACCAAGGCAATGACGTCCATTTTGTGCAGATGACATCCTTTGGATGTGGTCCCGACGCCTTTATTCAGGATGAGGTACGCGACATTTTGAGACGGCACAACAAGCCTTATACCCTACTTAAGATTGACGACGTAACAAACATCGGTTCACAGAAGCTTCGCATACGTAGCCTCGTAGAGAGCCTGAAAAACGGAAGTTCCACCACAACGCACATTCACCACAGTCTGCCACAGACACGTGTGTTCCGTAACCAGGATCGGAAACGTAAGATTCTCGCTCCTTTCTTTACGGAATATTTCTCTCCATTAATGCCACCGCTGATGTACCTCGCCGGCTATGACCTGGAAATATTGCCTCCAAGTGATGAGCAGTCAGCTCAGTTGGGACTCGCCTATGCCAATAATGAAGTATGTTATCCTGCTACGCTCATCGTCGGAGACATGATAAAAGCTTTGAAATCAGGCAAATACGACACCGACAATATTGCATTGGTGATGACCCAGACTGGCGGTCAATGCAGGGCTACCAACTATACCGCTCTAATAAAGCGTGCCATGATTGCAAACGGCTTTGCTGATGTGCCACTGATAACCCTTGGGGTAAGCACGGCGGGAGGTGATAACGAACAGGAGGGGTTTGCCTATCCATGGGTTAAGCTGGCTACCATCACTACCAATGCGGTATTGTTCTGCGATGTAATATCGAAATTTTACAATGCCGCGGCTGTAAGGGAGAAGACTCCAGGAACGGCAGAGGCTCTCAAACGAAAATATATCCGATTGGCTGATGACGTGATCCGTAAGAATGATGCTCCTGGCATCATCAGACTCACCGAGGAAGCTGCCCGCGAGTTCGACAGTATAGTAGTGGAAAAGGATTGTCCTAAAGTAGGTATCGTAGGTGAGATATTCCTGAAATTCAATCCTTTCGCACATCAGTTCATTGCTGACAAGCTCACAAGACATGGCATTGAGGTCGTACCACCGCTCATTTCACCATTCTTCCTTCAGGAGTTCGTAAACGTAGAGACGCAAAAAAGCTTAGGACTAACGAACTCAAACATGCCGAAGTTCGTAATACGCTCAATATGGAAACTCATCTGGAGACAAGAGAAGAAAATGAACAAAGCTGCATCCGCCTTCCGTTACTATCGTCCCTTCACGAGCATATACGAAGATGCTGAAGGTGCAAAGGGACTGGTGTCGTTTGCCGCACAGTTCGGCGAGGGTTGGCTGCTGCCTGCCGATATCGTAGCCTTTGAGCAGTCTGGAGTACACAACGTCATCTCTTTACAACCATTCGGATGCATTGCCAACCATGTCATCTCAAAAGGTATTGAGAAGAAACTGCGTGAGCTATACCCTGACCTTAACATCCTGAGCCTTGACTTCGACTCCGGTGTAAGCAGCGTCAATGTCACTAACCGTCTACTCCTTTTCCTTGACCAACTATGAGATTTCAAGATCTGGAGAGCTGTTAATCACCATGTGGAGAAAAACAACTCAAGCATCACTATTCTCAAATTCTTTTGGAAATCAGCGTGTTACCTATAAAACAAAATAGGATTGGTAACACTTTGGAAACGAGAGGACTTACATATTCCTACACGTTTTACACAAATCCAAAGAACGCTCTTTCTAGTTTCAAAGGTACAAAAGA
>CAJOPT010000070.1 GCA_905236455.1 uncultured Prevotella sp.
GCTCAAGCGGGTTCTTGCTCTGGCAAACGGCATGGCCGAGTCCGATTTAGAGCCCTAACTCTTGCACCAATCCACATCAAGTTGCATTTCTCCCTCGTTCCTAATCTCCCCACTTTTCTTCGTATTGCCTTTATTTTACGGTCATTCTGCGTTAATTCTCCAAAATCGCTCGTTTGTTACAACCTTTTTTCGTAACTTTGCGCCAAAATTAATCTGATGCATCATAATAAGAATGCGAATACAGAATACCGTAAGGATCTTAAGGAAAAGATACTGACGACGGCATCATCTCTTTTTTACAGGCATGGGATAAAGTCTGTGAAGATGGATGATATAGCCAAGTGTCTATCCATTTCCAAGCGTACCATGTATGAGATTTATGCAAACAAGGAAGATCTGCTCTTTGAGGTTATTAAGCATCATAACGAGAAAAACCGTAAGGTGTTGAGGCAATTAGATACTCCTGATGCAAATGTCATGGATATTCTCGTGGCATTGTTTCGCTTGCGTATGAAAGAAGTGAGTTCCGTTAATCCTTTATTTCTTGAGGATATGCAGAAATATCCGAAACTGCTGGAGATGCTTAGGAAGGAAAGTGAAGCCAGAACCAACCTTTCATATTTGTTTTTCGAGAGAGGCGTGAAGGAGGGATATTTTCTTCCAAACCTGAATTATCAAATAATAGAAAAGCTTACAAGGATATTGTTTACGGATATTATGGAAAAGTCTCTTTATAAGCAATATGGTATTCAGGAGTTTTTTCGCACTGTTATGTTGTTTTTCCTTAGGGGTATATGTACTATGAAAGGAATTAAGTATTTAGACCGTTCTTTTGTAATAGAAGACGAAAGCTATGAATAATTCGACGCATAGGACATTTATTCTGATGGCATTAGTGGTCGTGATACTGCTTTTCCTCCATCTATTGCCTCCTCTTACTATAGGAGATGTGAAGTTTCGCCCTGTTAGTGTTCTAAGTGATGTCTCAGACTCCCCATTGGATGACAAGCTGACAGAGGTGATACCAAAACCTATAGAGCCCAAATTGTTGCGTAGGACAGGAGCCGATGAGGATTCTGTAGTGATAGAAGAGTCGTGGCCTAAAGGTGTGCAGAAGATTGTGGATTTCTCTAACGGCAAGCCTGGTGGAATGTCTCATTTCTATGATATGTTGAAGAAGCTATCTCATCATCAGAAGATAGGGCGTCCGGTACGTATAGCATATTATGGTGACTCATTTATCGAAGGTGACATGATGCTTGCAAATCTGCGTGAGCTCATGCAAGCTCATTATGGCGGTGAGGGTGTCGGATGGGTCGATGCTGGAAATTCCCTGGCATATTACAGATTGACTGTCAACAATAAGTTCAAGGGGTTGACTGAACACATGGTGATGAAGCGTAATACCTACAGAGCGGCAGATGCAGGTTTGTCGGAACGATACTATCCCTTGGCAGGAACAGCCTCAATGTATATATATCCACGTGGTGGGTATCCTCATCTTGCTGCATGGAACAATACAAGATTGTATATGCTTTCGTCGTCTCCGGCATCTGTGACTTTCAAGAGCTCTTATGGAAATCCGATGACAAAGAATGCCTCGCCATCGAGCCATATACAGGTTGTTGAGTGTGGAGCAAGGATGACTGACGTCACGGTAACCGTAAACTCCGCTAAGGCTGTGTTGTATAGTGTGGCATTAGAGTCGGATAATGGAATCATAGTTGACAATTTCAGTGTCAGAGGTTCCGCGGGAATATCGTTGCAATCATTGTCTAAACAGACTCTGAGAGACTTTGCCTCAGTGCGTCCTTATGACCTTATTATCTTCCAATATGGCGTAAATGCCGTGTCAGAACGCTCGAATGACGATACCCATAAGAATTATATAAGACACATGAAAGCTGTGGTGGAGCATTTCAAGGAATGTTTCCCGAAAGCCAGCATACTTGTGATGAGCACTCCTGACCGTGGCACTCGTAGCGGTGGCGTGGTGACAACGATGAAAGGCATTGAGTCGTTGGTGGGATATCAGGAAGAGTTGGCAGCTGAGACCCATGTGGGCTTCTATAATCTGTTTGCCGCCATGGGTGGAAGAGGCTCTATGGGCAGGCTTGTCGATGAGGGTCTTGCCAACAAGGATTTTGTTCACCTTAAGGTTAAGGGAGGTGAGCGTGTCGCTAAGTGTATATTTGACTCATTCTCTAAACGTAAGGAGACTATCAAGCATGATTGACAAATTGTTAGAGATACTACAATACAATCCAAAGGAACCCATGATATTCTCGTCTGGGATATTTTTGTTTTTGTTCCTGGGGTTCACCTTTGTGTACATGCTGCTGCGTAAAAAGCTCACGGCACGTTTGGCATTTGTCACGGCATTCTCATATTATTTCTATTATAAAAGCTCTGGTCTTTATTTCCTCCTGCTTGCCATAGTGACGGTTAGCGACTTTATATTGGCGATGGTCATAGAGCGGGAGAGAGGGAAGACGTCTGCAAGATGGATGCTTGCGCTAAGTATGGTTATTGACATCGGATTCCTGCTATACTTCAAATATACTAATTTCTTTGTGGGAATGATAGCGAATGCCATAGGCTCCAACTTCCAGCCTTGGGACATATTCCTTCCTGTTGGCATCAGCTTCTTTACTTTTCAGAGCATGAGCTATACCATTGACGTATATCGTGGAAAGATAAAACCGTTGTCATCGTTGCTCGACTATGCGTTTTATGTCTCATTCTTCCCACAGTTGGTTGCAGGACCTATCGTGCGTGCTACGGATTTTATACCTCAGATAAGAAAACCGATACGTATATCACGGGACATGTTTGCGCAAGGAGTATATCTTATTGTGGTAGGTCTGTTTAAGAAAGCAGTCATAAGCGATTATATTAGTCTGAACTTTGTAGACCGTATATTTGACAATCCTGCTTTCTATTCTGGCGGTGAGATATTGTTGGGGCTTTATGGCTATTGTGTGCAGATATATTGTGATTTCTCCGGTTATAGTGATATGGCAATAGGTATTGCCTTGTTGTTGGGATTCCGTTTCCCCGTGAACTTCAACGCCCCATACAAGGCAGACTCCTTGTCTGACTTCTGGCGGAGATGGCACATCTCATTGTCAACGTGGATTCGTGACTATGTGTATATATCATTAGGTGGAAACAGGAAAGGAAATGTGAGAATGTTCCTCAATCAGGTCGTTGCCATGACCCTTTGCGGACTATGGCATGGCGCAAGTCTTAACTTCGTGTTATGGGGTGGTATGCATGGGGTTTTAGTGTGTCTGCATAAATTCTTTCAGCAAACGGTAATGCGTCACGACCGCCATTACCATCCGATAGGTTGGCGTCGCATTGTGTCTATATTCCTGACATTCCATCTTGTGGCATTCACTTGGATATTTTTCCGCAATCAGGATTTCTCCAATGCATGGTTGATGATAAGTCAGATTTTTGGAAACTTCTCTCCTCAGCTGCTCCCTCAAGTAATATACGCATACAGGTATGTGTTCATGATGATATGTTTTGCCTTTTTGACACATTGGCTTCCTGACGCATGGCAAGACAGGTTAGTCCTATATATAAAGAAATGTGGCATAGTAGGCAGTGCCGTCCTTCTTGTAGCCGTTATTTATTTGGTGATACAAATAAAGACATCAGAGGTGCAGCCGTTTATATACTTCCAGTTCTGAGATAAATCATATTCGGGTTACCTGCTTGACTCCCTTTATAGTGCGTAGTTTTTTGATGAGGCTTTCCATCTTGCCAGTGTCCTCAAGCTGCACTACTATATTGCCAGAGAAAAGTCCGTCGTTAGAATCGATATTGATGCTCCGCATCACAATCTTTTCATCCTTTGAAATGACGTTGGTGATATTGCTTACGATACCGATGTCATCAACTCCGATAACACGTAAGGTAGTAGCATATTGGTTACTGCCTTTACCGCTCCAGCGAGCTTTCACAATGCGGTAGCCAAACCTCTTTCGTAACTCTGGGGCGTTAGGGCAGTCCTTGCGATGTATCTTTATTCCGCCATTCACTGTTACGAAACCGAAGACTTCGTCGCCGTAAATAGGGTGACAGCATTGTGCCAATGTGAAATCCAGACCTTTCAGATTCCTGTCAATGACAAGTACGTCATCATTCTTTCTTGCAATCTCCGCACCAGGACTTTCAAATTCAAAATCACTTGCGCTTTGTGCGGCCTTTGGCGCATTGAGGTTCAGGTCATGGTCGCGTACTTCGAGATATTTCTCAATGACGTCATTGACATCTAATTTTCCGTCAGCGATTTGTTTATAGAAATCGCTGACCTCTTTGAATCTCAATTTCTTGATGAGGTGCATCATAATGCTTTCCTCAATCTCAATCTTCTTGTTCTTGAACCGGCGCTCAAGCATCTCTTTGGCATAGCGTCCCTCTTTGACTTGGGTCTCTTTCAGCGCCAGCCTTATCTTTGATTTTGCCCTCGAGCTTTTTACAATCTTGAGCCATTCTTGTCTTGGCGTCTGATTGTTGGATGTCATGACCTCAACGGTATCTCCGCTATGGAGTTCCTGCCGTATTGAGACATTCTTGCCATTGATTTTTCCGCCAATACATTTGTTGCCTATCTTGGAGTGTATGTGATAAGCGAAATCAAGGATGGTTGCACCTTTCGCGAATTTCAACAGGTCGCCTTTAGGGGTGAAGACATAAACCTCATCCTCATATAAGTCCATTTTGAACTGATCCATAACCTGAAGGTTGTCGCCTACTTCCAATGCTGACCGAATATTTGCAAGCCAGTCATCAACACCGTTCTCGTCACTCTTGATACCCTTATATCGCCAATGTGCCGCAAGGCCATGTTCCGCGACATCATCCATGCGTTGAGTTCGTATCTGTACCTCCACCCATTTGTTTTCCGGTCCCAGGACAGTGATGTGAAGACTCTCGTATCCGTTCGTCTTAGGAACGCTAAGCCAGTCTCTCAGCCTTTTGGGATTTGGCTGATACATGTCGGTTATAATAGAGAATGTTTGCCAACATTGCATTTTCTCCCTTTCTTTCAACTTCCGTAGTTCTGTGTCGGACAAGGTGGCGATGTCCTCAGGAGTGTCAATGATAATACGGATAGCAAAAAGATCATAGATGCCTTCAAAGCCGCATTTCTGCTTTTTCATCTTCTGCCAAATGGAATGGATGCTTTTTGTTCGGCCTTTCATGTGGTAATGCAGACCTGCATCCTTGAGCTTCTGGTCAATAGGGGTTATAAAGCGTTCAATGTATGCGTCACGCGAGCGCTTGGTGGCATTGAGCTTATCCTTTATCATGTAATATGCGTCATGCTCAATGTATTTCAAGGAAAGATCTTCAAGCTCACTCTTCAACTTATACAATCCAAGCTTGTGGGCGAGTGGCGCGTAAAGGTAGCTTGCTTCTTCGCTAACCTGATGACGTGCCTCCTCGTTATCGGTGTCGCGGATTTGCCGCATAATGTTAACCCTGTCGGCAATCATAATAAGTATGACGCGCATGTCTTCCGCAAACGACAATAGAAGATTCCTGAAGTTCTCACTCTCCACGACAGGGTTCTTCTTATATAGCTCTTGTATGCGCACAAGACCTTTTAGAATGGTGGCGACACCCTTGCCAAACTCGTTCTCAATAACATTAATTGCGTTAGAGTCGTTTTGAATGGTGTGATATAGCAGAATGGCAAGCACACCATCCCTGCTAAGACCGATCTCGTCAACAGCAATCCAAGCCGTTTGTAAAGACGATAAGACTGGATTGAGTCCAAACATGTCGCGTTGGGTTCTCTGTTCCGTTATCCCATTTTCTATATGCTTGCGTAGCTTATCCTCGTCATCAGGTTGCAATGCATTGCCAATGACGCTACGAATTGTTTTGGAAAGATAAATCGAATCTTTCTTCTCTCTGTATGTAAAAGTTAATTTCTCGCTCATTTCATTTGCAAAGATACGACTTTTTATTTTTATAGTTGAACGTTCTTATATTATCTAAATATAAAAAAATCATAAATGTTTCTCTTTTTAGGAAAAAGTGATTAATTTTGTGGGGAATTTGTAAATGTAATGAATAACTATAAAACCTATAAATAATTATGTTGTCACAACAAGATCAAAACCAACTTGCCGCAAAAGGCATCTCCGAAGAGAAACTTAACAAACAGTTAGAGTCGTTTAAAACTGGATTCCCGTTCTTGAGACTGGAAGCGGCAGCCAGTATAGGACATGGTATCATGGCTCCAACGGAAGAAGAGCGTGAAAACTACATTAAAGCTTGGGACAGTTATAAGGCAGAGGGACATCAGATACTGAAGTTCGTTCCCGCCTCAGGTGCTGCCAGCCGTATGTTCAAGGATATGTTTGCGTTCCTTTCGGCAGACTATGACGTTCCGACAACACCTTTTGAGAAACAGTTCTTTGAGCACATCAAAGAGTTTGCCTTCAGAGAGGAGTTATGTGGGAAGTGCCATGAAAATGAAGGCAAGAAAATAATGCAACTAATTAGTGAAGGCAACTATAAGGCTGTCGTTGCTAATATGTTGGAGGCAAAGGGACTGAATTACGGACAATTGCCAAAGGGACTTCTTCTTTTCCATAATTATGAAGACGGTCCTCGCACACCAATGGAGGAACATCTTGTAGAGGCAGCCCTTTATGCTTCTTCCAATGGAGAGGCTAACGTACATTTTACCGTTTCCCATGACCACTTGGAGTTGTTCAAGCAGAAGGTTGCAGACAAGGCAGAGAAGTACGCTCAGCGTTATGGCGTGAAGTACAATATCTCTTTCTCCGAGCAGAAACCGAGCACAGATACCGTCGCAGCCAATACGGACAATACACCGTTCCGTAATGACGACGGCTCAATGCTTTTCCGCCCAGGTGGACACGGTGCGTTGATAGAAAACCTTAATGAGATAGAGGCTGATATTATCTTTATTAAGAACATTGACAATGTGGTGCCTGACCGCTTGAAAGATGAGACTGTAACCTACAAGCAGCTTCTTGCAGGTATTCTTGTCTCTTTGCAACAGAAGGCTTTCGACTATCTGCGTAAGATAGATAGTGGTGAGTATACGCATGAGGATCTGGAGGAGATTATCCGATTCGTACAACGCGACCTCTGTTGCCGTAAAGCAGATATCAAGGAATTGGAAGATGCAGACCTCGTACTCTATTTAAAGAAGAAGCTTAATCGCCCTATGCGTGTTTGTGGCGTTGTTAAGAATGTGGGTGAGCCTGGTGGCGGTCCATTCCTTACATATAATCAAGACGGAACTGTCAGTCTTCAGATCCTGGAGTCTTCCCAGATTGACAAGAGCAATGAGGAATACCAGAAAATGTTTACCGAGGGTACTCACTTCAATCCAGTAGACCTTGTCTGTGCGGTTAAAGATTATAAGGGTAACCGTTTTAACCTTCCTGACTTCGTTGACAAGTCAACAGGATTCATTTCCTCTAAGTCGAAGAACGGAAAAGAGCTTAAGGCTTTGGAGCTTCCAGGTTTGTGGAATGGTGCGATGAGCGATTGGAGTACAATCTTCGTTGAGGTTCCTCTCGGAACGTTCAATCCCGTAAAGACCGTGAATGACCTTCTTCGTGAACAGCATCAGTAGTTTTTTACCAAGGTGGAGATGACATTATATCCTAAACTTATCATGGACGCGCTGGCAACGGTTATCTATGCCGGCACAAAGAAAAACCTGGTGGAAAGTGGGATGGTTGTTGACACACCGTCTATCAATGGAATGAAAGTAAGGTTGGTGCTCGAGTTTCCTCGTAGCACCGATCCTTTTCTAAAGTCCACGCTAAAGGCGGCTGAGGCAGCTATCCACTACCATGTGTCAAACGATGTGGAGGTGGAGATTGTCACTGAGTTCAAGTCGAAGCCACGCCCTGAGCCGGAAAAGTTGTTGCCTGGTGTGAAGAACATCGTGGCTGTCAGCTCCGGTAAAGGTGGAGTGGGGAAGAGCACGGTGTCTGCCAATCTTGCGATTGCTCTTGCGAAGTTGGGGTACAGGGTTGGTCTTTTGGATACAGATATATTCGGTCCGTCAATTCCTAAGATGTTCCATGTTGAGGATGTGCGTCCATACGCGGTAGAGGTTGACGGGAGACAGCTCATAGAACCAGTTGAGCAATATGGTGTGAAAATTCTGAGCATAGGTTTCTTTGTCAGCCCTGACACTGCCACGCTATGGCGTGGGGGCATGGCTACGTCGGCGTTGAGGCAGCTTTTGGCTGATGCCAATTGGGGCGAGCTTGACTATTTTATTCTTGACACTCCTCCAGGGACGTCAGACATACATCTTACTCTCTTACAAACACTTGCCATTACGGGTGCGATTATTGTCAGCACACCTCAGAAGGTAGCTTTGGCAGATGCGAGGAAGGGCATAGACATGTACCGTAACGACAAGGTAGATGTTCCTATACTCGGTCTCGTGGAGAACATGGCTTGGTTTACCCCTGCGGAACTGCCAGATAACCGCTATTATATTTTCGGAAAGAATGGCTGTAGGCAGCTGGCAGAAGAAATGGGGTGCCCATTATTGGCGCAAATACCAATAGTACAGAGTATTTGTCAGAATGGCGACGACGGTATACCTGCGGCACTAAACTCTGAGACTATGACGGGACAAATGTTCCTCTCGCTTGCTCAGAGCGTAGTGACAGTAGTAAACCGGCGCAACAAAGAGCAACCCCCTACCCATAGGGTAGAGGCTGAGTCATAGACGACGTGATTTCTCCAACGTTCTTCTATATCTCAAAGTCAAGGCATGAGCGCAGGGAGGTGTATGGTCTTACCTTTGTGCTTGCCACTGCTACATGCTCAGGATGTGTGGAGTAGTTTTTCAGAGCCTCTGGTGACTCCAGTGTGCTTTCAAGCAATACATCAGCGGTTGACGATTCCAGTCTTCCGCTGATGTGTACTTTTACATCAAGCAGTCCAGGCACCTTGCCGACAAGTCCTTCCAGTCCAGCCTTTATACCTTCCTTTACTTTGTTTTTCTCATCCTCTGTAAGTTCTGGATCAAGTGTCCAAAGAATTATATGCTTAACCATGTTAATGATTTTTGTTTGAATTCATTTTCCTATTGCGTTATAATGTGTTGGCAAAGATAGTGATTTCTGACTTTATTAGTTCGACTTTAACAGTTTTTATTAGCTAAAATATGACATTCTTCAATATTTTGTTTAACTTTGCTGCATAATCAATAATTCAAATATCATGGCAAATACTCCTACTCCCCATATCGGGGCAAAATTTGGCGAAATCGCTGAAACCGTAATCATGGCTGGTGATCCATTACGCGCAAAGTTCATGGCGGAAAAGTTTCTGGAAAATCCCGTTCAGTTTAATAATGTCCGTGGAATGTTGGGCTATACAGGAACGTATCAAGGCAAACGTGTGAGTGTGATGGGACATGGTATGGGAATGCCTTCTATTGGTATCTATACCTACGAGCTATATAATTTCTATGGCGTGAAAACGATTATCCGCGTGGGCTCCGCCGGGTCTATACAGGATGATTTGAATCTTGGCGACTTGGTTATCGCCTCCGGTGCATGCACTAACTCTAACTATGTAGACCAATATGAGTTGCCAGGTACGTTCGCGCCGATAGCTGATTTCTCACTTATGCGTAAAGCCGCTGAGACATGTGACCGTTTGGGATACAAATATAAGGTTGGTAACGTAATGTCATCTGACACATTCTACACGGAGAGTCCACATAACGAGAAGTGGATAAATATGGGTGTCTTAGCAGTGGAGATGGAAATAGCCGCGCTTTATATGAATGCGGCGCGTTCGGGTAATCGCGCCTTAGGCATCTGTACGGTTTCAGACCATATCATCAAAGGTGAGGCGACGACCGCGGAGGAGCGCCAGACTACTTTCACTAAGATGATGGATGTGGCATTTTCGTTGCTATGACAATACGTTTTGTTATAAAACAACGTTAATCTTCTAAAAACTGTATTCTTTTTCGGTTTTATTTTGTACTTTTGCATCTGTTTTTAATAATACAGATACAAAATTGTACTTTTATGCCTGAAAAGAATACTGTAGTAGGTTCTAAAATCAAGAGCATGAGGGAAGCGAAGAACCTCTCCATAGCTGAGATTTCAGAACGTAGTGGATTATCTGAAGAGCAAATTATCTCCATAGAGAACGACCAGTACCTTCCTTCCTTGGGACCGTTAATCAAGGTGGCAAGGGCTTTAGGTGTACGTCTGGGAACCTTCTTGGACGACAATGACTCACTTGGTCCGGTGGTCTGTCGTGCCGAGGAGCATGATCACGACATCAGCATCAGCTTCTCAAACGGAGCGGCTGACGCCCGTAAGCACATGGAGTACCATCCCCTCGCAAAGCAGAAGGCTGGTCGCCACATGGAGCCGTTTATTATTGACATACAGCCAAGCGAGGAGAAAAACTTTAAGATCTCTGCCCACGAGGGTGAGGAGTTTATCTATGTCATGAAGGGCGAGTTGGAGATAGATTACGGAAAAGAGAAATATACACTTAAGGAAGGCGACAGTATTTTCTACGACTCCATTGTTGAGCACCATGTGCATGGTGCAAATGGACAAGGCGCGAGAATCCTTGCGGTAATATATATTCCATTCTGATTTTCAAACAATTTAGAATTAGAAGATGTATCAGTTATCAGAGAGAACACTTGGCGGTTGGCTTGAGTATTGGGCTGAGAAAACCCCCGACAAAGAATATATTGTCTATTCTGACCGTGACCTGCGGTTTACATGGAAGGTTTTCAACGAACGTGTTGACAACCTCGCCAAGGGTCTGCTTGCCATTGGCGTCAAGAAGGGTAGTAATGTCGGTATATGGGCAACCAATGTGCCCGACTGGTTGACATTCCTCTATGCTACGGCTAAGATCGGCGCAGTTCTGGTTACGGTTAACACCAATTACAAACAAAGCGAGTTGGAGTATCTTTGTAAGGACTCAGACATGCATACATTGTGTATAACTGACGGAACTTGGGAGTGCGACTATGTTGACATGACTTATAAGATGCTGCCAGAGCTGCGGACAAGTGAGCGCGGGCACCTTTCCAGCGAGCGTTTCCCTTGTCTGAAGAATGTCGTATATATCGGCATGGAGAAATACAGGGGAATGTATAACACCGCTGAGCTTTTGCTTCTGGGACAGAACATTGATGACGACACACTCTCTGAGGTAAAGAAAAAGGTTACTTGTCATGATGTGGTTAACATGCAATACACATCCGGCACCACAGGTTTCCCAAAGGGAGTGATGCTCACCCACTATAACATATCAAACGACGGTTTCTTCACAGGTGAGAACATGAAGTTCACCCAGAATGACAAGCTCTGCGTTTGTGTTCCGTTGTTCCATTGCTTCGGCGTAGTTCTTGCGACTATGAATTGCCTTACGCAT
Source organism: uncultured Prevotella sp. (assembly GCA_905236455.1). Lineage (GTDB taxonomy): Bacteria > Bacteroidota > Bacteroidia > Bacteroidales > Bacteroidaceae > Prevotella. The sequence continues at coordinate 11,455 of CAJOPT010000070.1, forward strand.
GGTTGCACACAGGTGATGGTGGAGAAATTCGATCCGTTATTGGTCCTGGCATCGGTTCACAAAGAGAGATGCACAGCCCTCTATGGCGTTCCTACGATGTTTATTGCGGAGCTGAATCATCCAATGTTCAACATGTTTGACATGAGCTCCCTCCGCACAGGTATCATGGCAGGCTCATTATGTCCGGTGGAACTTATGAAACAGGTGAGCGACAAGATGTTCATGACCATTACAAGCGTATATGGTCTTACCGAGAGCTCGCCAGGTATGACCCAGACATGTTTGGAAGACACTTTCGAGCAACGTTGCACCACGGTGGGACGTGACTATCCCTTTGTTGAGGTTAAGGTGCTTGACCCTGAGACCGGAGAGGAGTGCCCTGTGGGAGTACAGGGAGAGATGTGTTGCCGTGGCTTTAATGTTATGAAAGGTTATTACAAGAACCCTAAAGCCACAGAAGAGGTCATCGACAAGAACGGATTCCTTCATTCCGGCGACTTGGGTGTCAAGGATGAGAAAGGCTACTATCGTATCACGGGACGCATCAAAGATATGATTATACGTGGTGGAGAGAATGTCTATCCGCGTGAGATTGAGGAGTTCCTCTACCACATGCCTGGCATAAAGGACGTGCAGGTGGCTGCCGTACCGTCGAAGAAATACGGCGAGGAGGTTGGAGCCTTTATTATTCTTCAGGAGGGAGTGAAGATGGCTCCGGAGGATGTACGTGATTTCTGCAAAGGAAAGATAGCACGCTACAAAACTCCAAAATATGTTTTCTTCATCGACGAGTTCCCGTTGACAGGCTCAGGTAAGATCCAGAAGTTCAAACTGAAGGAAATGAGTCTTAAGCTATGCGAGAAGATGGGCATAGAGGTGATTTGAGATAAAAAAAGAAAGGAATCTTTTGCAGGAACCGAAAAAATATACTATCTTTGCATCCGCATTAAAAAGTTAGTGTGAAGGGTTTGCCGATATGGCTCAGTTGGTAGAGCAACGCATTCGTAATGCGTAGGTCCCCGGTTCGAGTCCGGGTATCGGCTCTTTCCCTCGGATGAGGGATATTTTTTTTGAAGTCTCAAGTTTAAAGTTTTTTTGGTTTCAGGATTCAAGTTACTGAAACCAGAACCCTGAAACCAGAGAGTTTGCGGGATTAGCACATCGGTAGTGCGTGGGCTTCCCAAGCCTGAGAGGCGGGTTCGATTCCCGTATCCCGCTCAGACCATCGTAAGCCAGACGGCTTCCCCACGGTTCTTTGTTTCCTCAATTTTCTTAGTCAGGCGATGCTGCCATATATTTGAGTTCATCACAGGTTTTTCTGGAATATCCGGGCTATCCAGAATATCCGGTCTTTCCGGAGTTTCCGGACATTCCGGCTTATCCGGTGATTCCGGTCTCTTTGAGTATTTCCTTCAGACGGGCATTCTCCTGGCGGAGAGTGGCAATCTCTGCTGTCTGCCGCTCTATTATCTGGCGCTGCGTCTCGCGCTGTCCCAACCTTGCCGCTGTCATGCGCTCGCGGATGCCGCCTTCCGTTGTGAACTCGCGTTCTTTGCGCTCGATATACTTGACCATTGCCTTATCTACCTGATGGCACAGGCAGATGGCCATATTAGCAAGTTCTTCGTCGTTCATGCGTTCCGTCAGCGGGCGGTAGTCATCCCAGAGCGTGTGCTCCTGACAGAAACGGTGCAGACGATCGAAGCGTTCATTGTGTCCGAACCATTCCGTCATGCCCTTTCGTTTCAAATAGTCCTGGTAATCCTCTAATAGTTCTTGGTCGCTGCCTCGCGCAATACCCAACAGTTTCAGTTCTGTCGCGGTGGATGTCCGACCATCCGTGCTGCCCTCGGCTATGTTCTGCTTGGTGCTCCGCGCTGCCTGTACCATCTGGTCAACGGTGCGGTCACCATAGCGGGGCAGGTAGCGCTGGCAGAACACCTGCGTCAACTGGTACAGCACATCGCTGCGCTTATAGAACCGCAGCTCTGTATATACCACAGCCTTGCGCATCATGCTGGCAGTGCCGTCGGCATAATGCTGAATGTTGGGCAGCTTTCTGTTTGTCGGGTAGCATACTTGCGAGTTTTCGTTTTTCCGTGTGTTTATACCCATACCTGTCCATCATTGCCGCCGTACTGACGACTCTTACCACAGAATCATTTGTGTAAGGTTAAGGCGCATTGCGCCTTAACCTTTACTCTTTTTGTTGATTTTTTTGCATGAGTCATATAATTATTATAAATTTGCATCCATAAAATGAGAATTGGGAATAAGCAAAGTGAATATTAAGATTGTTTGTCTGCCAAATACAATTTAGAATATAAACCAAAGTAATATAAGCAAAAAGTTATGAGATTAAAGATTGCGATACTACCGGGTGACGGTATTGGACCAGAGATAATGAGACAAGGTGTGGCGGTGCTCGATGCTGTGGCAAAGAAGTTCGGTCATGAGTTTGAATATGAGGAGGCACTTGCTGGTGCCTCGGCAATTGACGCGGTGGGTGACCCTTACCCTCAGGCCACGCATGATGTCTGTATGAGAGCCGACGCTGTGCTCTTCGCGGCGGTGGGCGATCTCAGGTACGACAATGACCCTACTGCCAAGGTTCGTCCTGAGCAGGGCTTGCTCGCCATGCGTAAGCAGCTGGGCTTGTTTGCCAACATCCGTCCTGTGGCAACCTTCGATTGTCTAATCCACAAGTCTCCATTGAAGGATGAGCTTCTCCGGGGCGCCGACTTTATTGTTATCCGTGAGCTTACGGGCGGAATGTATTTCGGTGAGAAGTATCAGGACAACGATAAGGCTTACGACACCGATATATATTATCGTCATGAGATTGAGCGGATTCTGAAAGTTGCTTTTGAGTATGCACGGCAGCGCAGGAAGCACCTTACGGTTGTCGACAAAGCCAACGTCTTGGCGTCATCACGCTTGTGGCGTCAGATAGCCAAGGAGATGGAGCCACAATATCCAGACGTCACTACCGACTATATGTTTATCGACAATGCCTCGATGAGGGTGCTTACCGAGCCTCGTTTCTTTGACGTGATAGTCACGGAGAATACCTTTGGTGACATTCTTACCGATGAGACCTCATGTATTACCGGCTCCATGGGATTGCAGCCATCATCGTCGTTGGGCGAGCATACTCCGTTGTTTGAGCCCGTACACGGCTCATGGCCCCAGGCGGCAGGCAAGAATCTCGCTAACCCCTTGGCACAGATACTCTCCGCTGCCATGTTGCTGGAGCATTTCGGCTTGAGTGAGGAAGGTGCGATGATCCGTGAGGCTGTCAACGCGAGCCTTGACGCCAATGTGCGTACTCCTGAGATTCAGGTTGAGGGTGGCGCTCATTACGGTACAAAGGAAGTCGGTGAGTGGATTGTCAAGTACATCGAGCAATGTGAGCTTCGCTAAATGATAATGTATAAATGACAATGGATAAAAGTAATAGGTTAAAGAGTTTATCATTAATCATTTGTGCATTATTATTTAGCGGAAACGTTGCATCCGCGCAAACCAACCAGGCGTTGCGTGACTCTTTGGAGAGAGCCATCGACCAGCTGGAGTATCATCCCGACAGCGTAGACCTAAGGTTGAGGAAGGCGGCATGGAACCTTGAGCTTAACCAATGGGAATATGCCAAAGAGGAGTATGACAAGATACTAAGGTACCATCCCGACAACCTCGCCGCATTGTTCTTCAGGGCTTTTGCCAATGAGAAAATGGGGCGATACAATTTCGCCCGTATCGACTACGAGTCTTTCCTCCGCATCGTTCCCGGGCATTTTGAGGCTTCTCTGGGATTGGCCTTGCTTAATGAGAAAGACAAGCACTATACTGAGGCTATGGACCAGATGAACAGGCTTGTCGAGCAATATCCTGACAGTACCGTCGCATACGCGGCAAGGGCAGGTATGGAGCGTGACCGTGGACAGCTGGAGCTTGCCGAATATGATTTTATCCAGGCTTTGAAACGCGACTCCAAAAACAAAGAATATATTCTGGCGTTGTCTGATGTGCTTATTATGGAGGAAAAGTACACCGAGGCTCGTCGTGGGTTAGACTACCTTATTACATTAGGTGTCTCTAAAGCTGTGTTGAGGGATTATTATAAAAGGTTGAAATAAATGTAAGCGTGCGCATCCGCTACGCTTCGCTAAATGATAAATGACAAATGATAAATGATAAACTCTTTAACTCTTACTTTTATACATTATCATTTATACATTATCATTTAGCGAAGCGTAATAGCGCAGCGCTTTTACTCGATGACAACAAGTGGCGAGTCCTCAAGCACACTCTCGCCTTGTCTGACACAGATGGCGGTAACCTTACCGTCTTTCTCCGCCTCAATGTTGTTAGCCATCTTCATGGCCTCAAGGACTACCACGGTGTCGCCAGCCTTCACCTCTTGTCCAACCTCCACCTCAATAGAGGTTATCACGCCAGGTAATGGTGCTTTGATGGCGTTGGCTGTGTTTACGTCAGCTGCTGGTGTGGTCTCCTTGGCGGCATCGTTGTCTGATGGTTTGCCAAGCACGACTTTCTTCTTCTCCGGCTCTGCCTCCGGTTCCATCTCCACTTTAAACGTCTCTCCGTTTACAGTCACCTCCGCGATATTGTCCACAATGTCGCCAATGGCTACTTTATATTCTTTTCCGTCAATGGTATATTTATACTCTTTCATTGTGTTATGGTTTTTTTGTCATTATTTGAAACTTTGCGTTCCACAAGGTGTGGCGAGGCTTAATAGTGATAACCCCTGGCTCCTTGTCATGAACGTTGTTACCCTGGTACTCATGTAGTGCCAGGGCTATTGCGGCATATATGTTTTTGTCTTGTCTCATTTTTTTTTCTGACTTTTCTGTCTTTTCTGTCTTTTCCGGACTTTCCGGTTTTTCCGGATTAATCTGATAAAAAAACTACATCGGCATGCAACCATGTTTCTTTGCCGGAAGGCTTTGCTTCTTGCAAGCCAGTTGAGCTAATCCGCGACATATACGGAAACGAGTGTTGCGTGGCTCTATCACATCGTCAATATATCCATATTGGGCTGCCTGGTATGGATTGGCAAACAGGTCGGTATACTCCTGCTCCTTCTCGGCGAGGAAAGCCCTGACATCTTCGCCAGCCTCTTTCTTTGCCTTCGCCTCGCGAGCTGATAGGATGGCGACGGCACCGGAGGCTCCCATAACCGCAATCTCGGATGATGGCCATGCGAAGTTAAGGTCGGCGCGGAGTTGTTTACATCCCATCACGATATGGCTGCCACCATAGCTCTTACGTAACGTAATGGTAATCTTCGGGACTGTCGCCTCTCCGTAGGCATAGAGCAATTGTGCTCCATGAAGGATTACGGCATTGTATTCCTGACCTGTACCTGGAAGGAATCCTGGTACGTCTACTAATGATACGATAGGTATGTTGAATGCATCGCAGAAGCGGACGAAACGAGCACCTTTGCGTGAGGCATTGGTGTCGAGGACTCCCGCATACGCCGATGGCTGGTTGGCGACGATTCCCACGCTTTGTCCATTGAACCGTGCGAAACCAATGATGATGTTTTTCGCAAACTTCGGCTGAACCTCAAAGAACTCGCCATTATCCGTGATGGCTGATATGACCTTGTACATGTCATAGGCTTTGTTGGGATCATCCGGGATAATCTCGTTAAGCAGGTCTTCCTTGCGGTCTATAGGGTCGTCGCACTCAATGCGTGGAGCCTCTTCCATGTTGTTGCTCGGAATATAGCTGAGTAATGTCTTGATCATCTCCATCGCCTCCTCCTCGGTCTTGGCGGTGAAAGAGGTCACTCCGCTCTTAGAGGCATGTACGGATGCGCCTCCGAGGTGCTCCGCGTCAACATCCTCGCCGGTAACGGTCTTCACCACGGCAGGACCAGTCAGGAACATGTATGAGGTGTTTTCCATCATAAGAATGAAGTCGGTGAGGGCAGGGGAGTAAACCGCGCCACCCGCGCATGGTCCGAATATTCCGGAGATCTGTGGGATAACACCACTGGCGAGTATGTTACGCTCGAAAATCTCACCGTAGCCGGCAAGCGAGCAGATGCCTTCTTGGATACGTGCGCCGCCAGAGTCGTTGATACATATCATCGGTGCGCCATTCTGCATAGCCATGTCCATGACTTTACAAATCTTCTGGCTCATGGTCTCTGACAAGGATCCTCCGTTTACGGTGAAGTCTTGCGCACTTACGTAGACAAGGCGTCCGTCGATAGTTGCAGAGCCTACCACGACACCGTCACCAAGGAATTGCTTCTTCTCCATGCCGAAGTTATGGCAACGATGAAGCTTAAACATGTCATATTCCTCGAAACTGCCCTCGTCAACCAACATGTCAATACGCTCACGGGCAGTATACTTGCCACGTTGGTGCTGTTTCTCTATCGCCTTCTCACCGCCGCCAAGTCTTGCCTGCTCCCGTTTGGCGATGAGCTCTTTGATTTTTTCTGTTTGCTTGCTCATAATTTGTAATATTCTGTTTGTTTATTTATTTTTCGGAAATGAACGCAGTCTTATAAACCGTGCAAAATTACATAAAAAAGGTGAGACTAAGAAATCCCACCTCTTTTTTTATATGTTTTTATGTTTATACTAAGTTGTGTACGAATAATTTAAAGAGTCACGCCATTCTTGAATATAGAGATTTCCCTATAGCCGTTGATCTCATTTCTTGTTGGCTCACCATTAGCCACGGCGATTATTTTGTCAATAAACTGCTTGAGCAAGTCGCCCATCTCTGTACCTTCGGTGAGGCTTCCGGCATTGAAGTCTATCCAATTAGGCTTGCGTTGGTACAAACCGCTATTAGTGGAAATCTTCATTGTCGGGATAAATGTTCCAAATGGTGTGCCGCGACCGGTGGTGAAAAGAACAATCTGGCAACCTGCTGATGCGAGGGCGGTTGCAGCAACAAGGTCATTGCCAGGAGCGGAAAGTAGGTTTAGACCGTTGACTTGCAAGCGGTCACCATATTCCAACACACCGCTGACAGGTGCCCGGCCGCATTTCTGGGTACATCCGAGTGCCTTGTCCTCAAGTGTTGAGATACCGCCAGCCTTGTTGCCTGGTGACGGATTTTCTCCGACAGGCTCGCCATGAGAAAGGAAATATTCCTTGAAATTGTTGATAAGGCTAACCGTCTGGTCGAAGAGCTCAGGTGTCTTGCAACGGTTCATAAGTATAGTCTCGGCACCAAACATCTCAGGAACCTCTGTAAGTATACTTGTGCCTCCTTGTGCCACCAGATAGTCAGAGAACTCCCCAACCAACGGGTTGGCGGTGATTCCACTAAACCCATCAGAGCCTCCGCACTTCAAGCCGACACGAAGTTTGCTTATTGGAACTTCCTTGCGCACGTCATTCTTAGCGATGTTATAGATAGAGCGCAATATCTTCATTCCTTCCTCTAACTCATCACCTTCAACCTTCTGTGTCACAAGTAGTTTGATGCGGTCTTTGTCATAGTCTCCAAGCGTTGCCATGAAGTCATCTGGCTGGTTGTTCTCACAACCAAGACCTAATACAAGCACACCTCCGGCATTGGGGTGAAGTACGATGTCACGGAGTATTTTGCGAGTGTTCTCATGATCTCCACTTAATTGAGAGCACCCAAAGTTATGATGCCAAGAGTGGATTGCGTCAATGCCTTCCATTTTTGTCTCTTCTTTCAATAGCTCCACAAGTCGCTCTGCTATTCCGTTCACGCATCCTACGGTCGGAACTACCCATATCTCATTTCTGATGCCTACTTCGCCGTTCTTTCTCACATATCCCATGAATGTACGGTTCTCTACAGGGATGTTGAGCTCCTCGCTTACAGGCTTATACTGGTATTCGAGTGTGCCCGCGAGATTTGTCTTCAGATTGTTCTCATTGACCCATTCGCCAGCCTTGAGGTCTTGGCGGGCATGCCCGATAGGATAGCCATATTTAATTATGTCTTTCCCCTCAGGTGTGTCGTTGAGTAATACTTTGTGACCAGCTGGCGTGTCTTGCAATAGTGTGATCTGTTTGCCGTCAACTTCAATGGTCTCTCCCTTAGTCATGGGACGTAGGCAAACGACAACGGAGTCGGCTGGGTTGATTTTCAAGAATGCTGCTTGTTTCATAATGTCTTTTTTTATAGGGTTTTGTTATATTCTGCTTAAGTTGTGATTTCTGATTAAATCGTAGTGATGATTAAATAATGAGTTGTCGTGGTAATGATTAAATAGAGTCTCTCTTGTAGAAAACGATATTCTCTTTCATAAGTAGCTCTATCGGCATATAGTTTACTGGCGGCACCTCTTTTTTCAATACAATGGCGCGGAAAAGGGTCTCCACGCAAGAATAGCCTTGCATGAAAGCATGTTGGGCTATAAGGAATGATATAGACCCTTGGTGTACGCATTCCACATTCTTACCTACGAGGTCATAACCCATTATCTGCACATTCCTTCGGTTGGTCTTAAGAAGGAACTCACCCACGATATGTGCCTTTGACGCAAGGGTTATACAATGGTGTACTCCAGGATGTGTGGAGAAGAATTTCTCCAAAGTGCCGTCGTATCTCTTGCGTTCCTCGTCAAGTGGCAACTCAACCTCATGGATGGTGACCGACGGGAAGTGGTCCTTCATATAGTGCCGGAACCCCACCTCACGGTTGGCTTGCTGCTTTGATGCCACATGTCCGTCTTTCGTTTGTTTCATGAGCATGATTTCCTTCTCTTCCTTGGCAAGCATCATCAGCATTTTCGCAGCGAAGTACCCACTTTGGAAAGAGTCTTGCCCAAAGAACGACAGAGGCTTGAGGTCTGGCAAGTAAGAGTCTAAAAGGATGAATGGTACGTCTCTCTCATGTAATATGTCAGTGAATCTCCTCGTGACTTCAAGCTCTGCAGGTACTATGATGACACCGGCAGGATTAGCATCAAGGCATTTTGTGTATTGCTCAACGAATGTGTCATTCTTGAAACGCTGATAATACATTACCTTTACGTCGATATGGAAGTCGCGCCTGAGCTCTACCGCCTTTGAGATACCTTGCTCAATCTCTTCCCAATACGCCTCGGATGCGTGCTTGGGGATGATGCAGTAGAATGTATATGAGCGGTTGTAAGCCAATGCGCTTGCATACATGTTGGGCTGATAGTTCATCTCCTTTAATGCTTTCTCAACCTTCTCTCTTGCTGGCTTTGAGACGTTAGGGCGTTTGTGAAGGACTCTGTCCACCGTTCCGACAGATACTCCTGCACGTTCGGCAATATCCTTGATTCTGATTTTCTGTGTCATGTTTTTATGTAGTTCACTTTTCACATGCAAAGATAATCAAAAAAAAGCTATTCTTAAAACTTTTATGACAAATTCTTTGTGTTATTTCCTTTTTGCGTCTTTTTGCGTCTTTTTACATTAGAATGTTTTGCCGTTTCAAAAAATAATTGTATTTTTGCGCTTGTAAACGAATGACTTATTTTTTCAATAAACAAACAATTTAAAAACAATGGCAAAAATTGTAACATTGGGCGAGATTATGCTCCGCCTTTCGCCCGAAGGCAACGATCGTTTTATCCAGAGTGACTCATTCCGTATCATCCCAGGTGGTGGTGAGGCTAACGTGGCAGTTAGTGTGGCTAATTACGGTCATGATGCTTACTTCGTGTCAAAACTTCCTAAACATGAAATCGGTCAGATTGCCGTGAACGCGTTACGCCGTTATGGTGTAAACACCGATTTTGTCGCACGTGGTGGCGACCGTGTCGGACTTTACTATGCTGAGACTGGCGCTTCCATGCGTCCTTCAAAAGTTATTTACGACCGCGCACATTCTTCAATCGCAGAGGCAGATCCGTCTGACTTCGATTTTGATAAGATTATGGATGGCGCCGCATGGTTCCACTGGTCTGGTATCACTCCTGCTATTTCAGACAAGGCAGCAGAGCTGACAAAACTCGCTTGTGAGGCTGCAAAGCGTCATGGTGTTACAGTTTCTGTAGACTTGAATTTCCGCAAGAAGCTGTGGACCTCAGAGAAGGCAATATCAATAATGCGTCCTTTGATGCAATATGTTGATGTATGTATTGGTAATGAGGAAGACGCAGAGCTTTGCCTCGGATTCAAGCCGGATGCAGACGTAGAGGGTGGTGTGACAGACGCATCTGGATATGAGACGATCTTCAAGCAGATGAAGGAGCAATTCGGATTCAAGTATGTTGTCTCTACACTCCGTGAGAGCTTCTCTGCAACATTCAATGGCTGGAAGGCTCTTATCTATGACGGTAAGGAGTTCTATCAGAGTAAGCGTTATGAGATTAATCCGATTATTGACCGTGTCGGCGGTGGAGACTCTTTCTCTGGTGGCTTGATTCATGGTCTGCTCACAAAACCAACACAGGGTGAGGCTCTTGAGTTTGCTGTTGCGGCTTCCGCTCTGAAGCATACCATCAATGGCGACTTCAACCTGGTAGGTGTTGATGAGGTCGAATCATTGGCAGGTGGTAATGCCAATGGGCGTGTGCAGAGATAAGCATCCCGTAATAACGAAATAACGTCATAACGAGATGTCGTCATAACGAAATATCGAAAAAATAAAGACAAAAATGGCAAAATTTGATAAAATAGCAGTGTTGAAGAAGATTGGCGACACCGGTATGGTGCCAGTCTTCTATCACAAAGACCTTGAGACCTGTAAGAACGTGGTAAAGGCTTGTTATGAAGGTGGTGTACGCGCCTTCGAGTTTACTAACCGTGGCGATTTCGCACATGAGATTTTTGGTGAGCTCGTAAAATGGGCTGATAAGGAATGTCCTGAATTGGCATTGGGTATTGGTTCTGTTGTTGATGCTCCTACAGCATCTCTTTACATCCAGCTTGGTGCTAATTTCGTTGTAGGTCCATTGTTCAATCCTGATATCGCACCGGTATGTAACCGTCGTCTTGTTCCATATTGCCCAGGTTGTATGACCGTAAGCGAGATTGGCAAGGCACAGGAGCTTGGCTGTGATCTTACAAAGGTATTCCCAGGTGATGTTGTCGGTCCTAACATGGTTAAAGGCTTGAAAGCTCCGATGCCATGGTCAAAGATTATGGTTACTGGTGGCGTTGCTCCTGAGGAAGAGAACCTTAAAGGTTGGTTCAAGGCTGGCGTATATTGTGTCGGTATGGGCTCCAAGCTCTTCCCAAAAGACAAAGTTCAGGCTGGTGACTGGCAATATGTCACGGACAAGTGCAAGGAAGCTCTTGGCTATGTAGCTAAGGCACGCGCATAAAAGTAATGATAGAGAAAGAATGAAAAGATGAAAGCATGACTGCTGACACAAAATTATTATCAGCTGTACGTCTCGTTATGATGAGGCGGAAAATGCATTTTTCATTTTTTCATTCTTTCTTTTTTGTCTTCTTATTTATTCTTTCCACCTTCTCGTTAACCGGGTGCTATGAGCAAAACATAAAAGAGACGGATCGCTTGAATGAGCTGTCATACTCTTTCCATTACCGTAGCTTGGATTCCACACGCTTATATGCTCAAAAAGCAATGGCGACAGCTGGCAGGTATGGTGCCGGCAAAGCAGAGGCATATAACAATCTTGCTTTCGTGTGTATGGCGGAGATGAACTATCAGCGAGCCTATCAGTTGCTGGACTCTGTATATATGTTGACTGATAATCAGATAGAGCTGCTTATCGCTGATATAGGACATATGAGATTATGTCAGCGTGAGTCGCATAACAAGGAGTTTTATGATTACCATGAACAGGCACAACATCGTATACAGCGCATTAATGAAGAAGAGCAAAAGCTTTCCGAACATTTAAATAGGCGGATGATATATGCTACATCTGAGTTTTATATCGTCACATCCACCTATTATTATTATGTGGGTTTGGAAAAGCCTTCTATACAGGCATTAGATAAAATCAACATAGAAGGAGATATCCGCAAAGACACGGCACAATTGTTGGCATATTATTATAATGTGGGTGCTGGCGGAATCATTACAGAAGGTACTCAGCAAGAGATTTGTCAGCAAGAGTTTGATTATCTGATCTATTGCTATGAGCTGGCGTGCCAGGAGGATTATTCATTCTGGATAGCAAACTCCTTGCAGGCATTGAGCGAGCACTTGCAAGTAAAAGAAGAGCGAGTTCAGCTGATTAACGACAATTATCCCGTAATAGAAGCCATTAATATAGAAAATATGCCGGATAGCCTCCTTGCCGGAAATCTGGCTCAACGGTCTTTGCAGACTTTTGAGAAGTTCGGCGATGTGTACCAGATAGCTGGCTCTTACCGTACTCTTGGACAATGCTACTGGCAGATAAAGGATTACATGTCTGCCATTACTTGTTTGAAAAACGCGCTTGAGAAGAATAAGCAAATAGAACAGGCTCCCGACCTTGTAGCCTCCATACGTGAGCAGTTATGTGTGGCTTATTCTGCCATTGGTGATAAACAAAGCAGCGACTATAATAGAAATATTTATCTTGACCTTCAGGAACAGACCCGCCAGGACCGTTATCTTGAGTCACGGGCAGACCAGCTTGACAAATCCTCATCACAACTTAATATCATGATATCTTCCGTTGTTATGATGATTGTCATGGTAGTTCTTCTTATTGCCTTGTTTGATTGGCTCCGACGTCGTAACGCAAAGAAAAATCCGATACAATTGTTGTATGCGCCGTTGAAGGAATGGCAGCGTCGCAATGAGGCGCATATGAGTGAGCTGGAGAGCCTTTATGAGGAAATAAATGAGGACTATGCGCTTAATGTTATTCATATTACTAATAACAAAAAGCGAAACATGGAGCAACGTGCCAAGGTCTCGTTAGTAAATCAGATAACTCCTTTTATCGATAGGATGCTTCATGAGATAAAACGCCTTCTCAATGTCTCAGAGTCAAGTGAGGTGAGAAAGGAACGTTATGCTTATATTGGTGAACTGGCAGATACTATAAATAGTTACAATGATGTACTGACAGAATGGATTCAATTGCGCCAAGGAGAGCTGAGCTTACAGATAGAGAGCTTTCCTTTGCAACATTTATTTGATATTGTTGGCAAAAGTCGGATGAGCTTTCAGATGAAAGGTATAGACCTGCAAGTTGACAAAACCGACACTTATGTGAAAGCAGACAAAATCCTTACGCTCTTTATGATTAATACAATTGCAGACAATGCAAGGAAATTTACTGATAAAGGCGGTTTTGTAAAAGTGTCTGCTACTCAAAAGTCCGACTCCGTGGAAATCTCTGTTGAGGATAATGGCAAAGGAATGAGTCCCGAGCAGTTGTCTGGGATATTTGACCATAAAGTTTACAATGGACATGGCTTTGGATTGATGAATTGTAAGGGTATTATTGAGAAATACAAGAAAATAAGTCCTATATTCAAGGTATGCAATATCTCTGCCGTTAGTGAAGAGGGTAGGGGTAGTCGCTTTTTCTTTAATCTGCCTAAGGGTGTCGTCCGTATACTTATAATAGCTTCCTTGTTGCTTCCTTCATCTTTTGCCTTTGCGCAGAGGACTATGAGGGACAACGCTCCATTCTCTTTACAAATGGCTGCTTTTTTTGCGGATTCTGTATATAATTGTAATGTCAATGGTGAATATAGAAAAACATTAGAGTATGCTGACAGTTGTATTTGTTACCTCAATAAGTATTACCTTGAGAAGAATCCTGACGGAAGACAATTAATGACACCTGATGGACTCGGAGCTGAAGAACCGGCTGAGATACAATGGTTTCGTGATAGTCTAAAGACCAATTATGAGGTAATATTGTCACTTAGGAATGAGTGTGCCGTGGCAGCTCTCGCATTGCACGAGTGGCAGTTATATAAATATAATAATAAGGTATACACTCAGCTTTTCAAGGAACGCTCAGCTGACCGGCGTCTTGAAGAGTATTGTAAGGTTATGCAACGCTCAGAAACGAATAAGAATGTTGCGATCGTAATATTGGTGTTGTTGCTCTTGCTATTGTTCCCGGCATATTATTTTATATATTACAGACACCGTTTATATGAGCAGTTCTGTATTGACCGTCTTAAGCGTATTAATGAGATCTTATTAGGAGACGCTACTGCAGAGAAAAAAATGGTCGAGATTAATAAGATAGCATCAGATCGTTTTCCGCAAGAGTTGCAGAATATAGTCCAGGAGATTCTTGATTCCCTTCGTGTATCTATTGAAAGGCGCAAGGCAAGTCAGGTTAGTATTGAGCTTATGGAGGATGAACGTCGAAGGGCACATTATGAAGACGAGAAACTTCATATCAGTAACAGTGTCCTTGATAACTGCCTTTCCACATTGAAGCATGAGACTATGTATTATCCTTCACGAATCCGCCAGCTTGTAGACGGCAATGACGAGAACCTCCAGTCGATATCCGAGCTTGCGACATATTATAAAGAACTATATACCATTCTCAGCTCACAGGCTATGCGCCAGGTTGATGCCATAAGGTTTGAATGCAAGCCTGTAGACTTGTCTTCTGTGGTTCCAGATGCGAAAGTCTCCC
>CAJOPT010000071.1 GCA_905236455.1 uncultured Prevotella sp.
CCCATAAAAAAGAAAATCTTGTAAGGGATATTGATGTTGAAGATGTATTCTACGTTGTCGAATATGAATATACTGATACAAAGGAATTGTCTTCGTCAAAATTGTTGCAGGAAGATTACAAGAAGTATTCTGGAATGTTTCCAATCACCGAAAGAATAAAGGAACAGTTGGTTCGGGAAGAATAGCCAACAATATCATCGGAAACATATCTATTCACAAAAGAAAAGTCGTGGATCGCTTCTCTGGTATAACACGTTTGTTAATGGTAAAGATGAACCCAACACGACATCCTCCTATTGACTTTTCCGCAAGATCGAGTATGCCACCTTGCTGTATCATCATACGACGACTTAGAGAAAGACCAATACCGCTGCCGTTACGTTTTGTAGTAAAGAAAGGTACAAAGAGCGACTGGCGGTTCTCTGCTGGAATTGGCAGACCATCATTGCCAATATAAAGCGTCAAATCCCGGCTGTCTGTGAGTTCCTCAATCTGCTCTATCACTATTTTCTTCGCTTCTGCTTCCACCGCATTCTTTGCCAGATTCATCAGCACTTGCCGTAACATCCCAACATCTGCTCGAACAATAAGATCTGTGGGAATATTTATCTCCCAAGTCAGTTCTGGATATGTTTTGCAGACTTCATCAAGAACAGGATGAAAAGACACATCTTCCAAAATAGGTTTCTCCAAAGTCGATATCTTACGGTAATTAGCCACGAAGTCACTCAAATGACGGCTGGTGTCGAAGATAGCCTGAATGCCTGGCTCAAGAGGAGAACCTTTTACATCGTCTCTGTGAAGCATAGACTGGCTGATACTGGTAATGGGAGCTGTTCCGTTCATCACCTCATGAGTCAGTACACGTGTTAACCGTTCCCATGACTCCACCTCATTCTGATTCACTTGCTGACGGATGACTTCTCCCAGTTGGTTCAGCGTCTGCTGCATGGCTCGCTCTCCTGGGAGCAAGCCGTCGGTAGGAAGACGAAAGGTGAAGTCACGATTGCGGATTGCCTCTTGCATCAGATGGGCACGTACCTTCAGCGAGTGCTGCCGGCAAACAATCCAGACTATAAGTGAAGCCAAGAGAACACCTATTACAATTAAGGACAACATCATAACCGTCGCATCTTATTATAAAGTGTTTGTCGCGTGATGCCAAGAAGTTCTGCTGCATGAGTGAGATTGCCGTGACAATGGTCAATGGTTCTGCGGATATGATCTTTTTCCATTTCGTCAAGTGTGACAATCTCATTCTGCATTTCGATAACATCCTTTAATTTGCGGATTAGCTCGTCATTATCCCAAGGTTTGGTGATGAAATCAGCAGCACCACTCTTCAACCCTCGCACTGCCAGCGATACGTCAGCATAGGCTGTCAGCAATACCACTGGTGTCTGAGGATGCTGTTTGCGGATAGAGCGAAGCCAGAGTAGACCTTCCTGTCCGCTGTTCACACCAAGTGTAAAATTCATATCGAGCAATACAATGTCGACCTCTTCCTGTGCCATTGTTTTCAGGATATCATCCGGTCTTTCCAGTGTCAATATACGTTCAAATACACTATCCAGGAGATAGCGCATAGCCGTAAGAATGGAAGCATTGTCATCAACAACTAATATAGTACCATATTTCATTTCAGCGACAAGTCTTGCGCAAGTCAAGAGCAGAAAACTCGTTTATACCAAGAGTTGCCAAGACTCGCAGGTTTCGCCTGCAAAGTTACGAAGATTCTGTCTAAAAATTATACAGAAAACTGTCTAACTTTTAGACGATCTGTACTTCTGCGCTTCGCTAAACGATAAAGTATAAATGAAAAATGATAATTTTGCAGCATAAAAACGTAACGAAGGTATGAAACGTCTGATAGGTTTATTATTTGTCATTTGTCACTTATGTCCCGCAGGGGCACAACCGTGGACAATACATCAGTGTATGAGGTATGCCGTAGAACACAACCATGAGGTTAAGCGTAGAGAACTTGAGCTTGACAATTACAAAACCGACGAGACAGGTGCCATCGGACGTTTCCTGCCCGAAGTAGATGCAGGCATCGGAGCACAATACAATTTTGGACGAGCCATCGATCCTGAAACGAATGGTTATACAGATGTGAGTACCTTCTATAACGGCTATTCTCTTAGTGCCTCTTTGCCCGTATTCGACGGATTCAACCGTTTGCATGCGCTTCGTGCTGCCAAGGCTGGTGTGCTGATGGGACGAATGACTCTTCGCCAGCAGCAAGACCAAACAGCTCTGAACGTGCTCCAGGCTTTTACCAATGCTGCCTACTATAAAGGACTTGTAAAAATGGCGGAAGAGAAGGTTGAGGAAACTACTCTTCTGCTCAGACAAACGCGCATACTGGAAGAGGTGGGGCGCAAGAGTGCAGCCGATGTGGCGCAAGTGGAATCGCAGCAGGCAGAGGCCAACTATGAATTAACTCGCCAGCAGAATCTCTTAGCTTCAGCACTTTTAGACTTGAAAAAGGAAATGGCATTCCCCATTACAGATACGCTTTCGCTGTCATTCCTAAAGGATCAGACTCTTACTCCTTCAGAAACAAGTTCTGAGTCCATCACCTACAGACAATCCTTAGCGCAGGAGCATCCAGAACTTATGGCATTGCGTTATCAAATGCAAACATCTAAACACGAGTGGTATCAGGCCCGTGCATCCTTATTTCCATCTCTCTCGTTAAATGCGGGGTTGAACACCACTTACTATCACACCCAGCACTCTGATGTCGGACAGTCTTTCCGCAATCAGTTCAAGAACAATATGGGAGAATACTTTGGTGTCACATTAAGCATTCCTTTGTTTAACCGCTTACAGACTATAACTAGCATCCGCCGTGCCAAGAACAACTATCAGATAGCCTGCGAGGACTACGAACAGAAACAGCTGGAGTTGGACAAACTGTGTCGTGAAGCTTGGCAGGATTGGCATGGATACCTGATACTAACAGAGCAAATGAAGAAGAAAGTACACGCCGACAGTCTTGCCTACCAACTTACACGCCGACAGTTTGAAGAAGGACTCTCGACGGTCATTGACCTGCACACTACTTCCTCACAACTGCTGAAGTCGAAAGCCACCCTGTTGCAGTGTCAGCTGATGGCGATGGTAAAAGAACAACTGGTAAGGTATTACAACGGAGAAACGATATGGATCAGAGAACGGAGAGCGGAGTTTACTCCTGCTATCCCGAGTAGCAAATGAGTTCAACAAAGTTAAAATATATGGACCGAGTAATCGAAAAAACAAAGGCTCAACGGTTAAAGAGGTATTGGCTGTATGTGGTTGGCAGTTGCCTGCTGATGGTGATATTGTGTTGGTTCGTGTTCGGCAGCCATGCCGCCACGCTGAAAGTCAATACCGATGACCTGACCGTGAGCGAGGTAACAAAAGCAGAGTTCAAGGACTATGTGCGTACTAACGGACAGGTAATGCCTATTCAGGTGGTACAGATCTCGCCAGAGGAAGGTGGAATAGTAATGGAAAAGGTGGTAGAAGAAGGCACGCACGTCAAAAAAGGTGAAGTCATTGTCCGTCTTAGTAACTCGAACCTCGATCTGCAGATTCTGAATGCAGAAGCAGAACTGGCTGAAAAACAGAACCTGCTGCGAAACACGCAGGTAGCCATGCAGCAAGACCGGCTGAACAACCAGACGGAGCAGGCACAACTCGAGATGAACACCCTGCGCAGACAGCGCACCTTCGAGCAGAACAAACGGCTCTATCAAGAGAAGCTCATCAGCAAAGAGGACTATATCCAGTCGCAGGAGGACTACCAACTATCTGCCAAGAAACGCTCCTTGGTATCGAAACGCTTGAAACAGGACTCACTCTACCGCACCACGCAGATGAACCAGATGGAGGACAACCTGCAGAACATGCGCAAGAACGTGGTGATGGTCCGTCAGCGTAAGGACAAACTCGAAGTGCGCTCAGCCATCGACGGCGAATTAGGCTTGCTTGATGTGGAGTTGGGACAGAGCATCCAGCCTGGTCAGAAGATCGGTCAGTTGAACGACCTGTCAGACTATAAGGTACAGGCACAGATCGATGAGCACTATATCGATCGTGTGCGTCAAGGACTGACAGCTACTTTTACGCGTGGTGACCGTCAGTACCAATTGCAGGTGCGCAAGGTCTATCCCGAAGTGCGTGAAGGCAAGTTCCGTTGCGACTTCATCTTCCGGGGCGAGCGTCCAGAGAATATCCGTACAGGTCAGACCTATTACATTGACCTCGAACTGGGTCAGCCCGAACAGGCTGTGCTCATTCCTCGCGGTACGTTCTTTCAGACTACCGGCGGACAATGGATCTTCGTCCTCGACAAAAGCGGTTCAAAAGCATATCGCCGGAATATCCGCATAGGTCGTCAGAATCCACAATTTTACGAAGTCCTCGAAGGATTAGAACCTGGCGAGCGCGTCATCACCAGCGGCTACGAGGCATTCAAAGACAATGAAGTGTTGATTATAAAACAATAATCATTTTATCAGAATCATTATATTATTATGTTGAACGTATTCAGAAATCTATGGTATATGGCGCGCCGCTTCAAGACGGCGTACGTGTTGAATCTGTTGGGGCTGAGTCTTGCCTTCGCATCTTTCTTCGTTATCATGACGCAGGTCAACTACGACCTGGGGTATAACAAGAGTTTTACAGAACATGAGAACCTGTTCCGACTGACCATGAAGTTGGGACCTGGCATGGAGGATTACGGCACCACGCTACCTCGTCCGCTGGCAGAACGCTTGGCGGCGGTCTCGCCACACGTCACAGGCTATGGCGTGACTCATGGATGGACCAACTACGACCAGTTTATGGTGGACAATAAAGAGTATTCGCTGAATCTTGTGTATGGCATCCACGACTTCGTGAGCGTCTACAAGCCAACAGTCATTGAGGGAAATCTGGAGGGCTTGAACCAACTTCCCAATATCGTACTGCCCCGTTCTGAGGCTGTGCGCATCTTTGGCACTGCCCATGCTGTGGGCAAAACCATGAAATACAAATGGCGGGACGAGTGGCTCTTCAATGTGTGTGCCGTAATAGAAGACTATCCTGAAAACAACTTCCTGCACGGTATCAGTTTTAGAGGCACTGATTCCAACGAAGGCAATTATCAGAACTGGAACTATGATGCCTACGTACGGGTGGACGACGCCGCTAATCTGCCTGCCGTGCAAAGTGCCATGCGCCAAACGGCCATTGAATTCTTCAAGGAGGATTTCAACATGAAAACCAAGACAGAGGAAGAAGCCTTGCAAGTGGTGTTAACCAACGTGGCTGACACCCATTTCTCGAAGGATCTGAATAAGGCTGCGCCTGGCAGGAGTTCCGTCTATCTGCTCATCTGCTTCTCGCTGCTCATCGTGGTGATAGCAGCCGTCAACTTCATGAACTTCTCGTTGGCTGAAACGCCTATGCGTATCCGCAGCATCAATACTCAGAAAGTGTTGGGAGCAACAACAGCCGGATTAAGAGGAAGTCTCATAGCTGAAGCGCTGATGATGAGTCTGATAGCATTCTTGGTGGCCTTAGGCATCGTGTATATAGCCCACGACTTGGGCTTGCAGGAACTGGTGCAGGGCAGCATCCTGCTGCAGGACCATCTGCCACTCATTGCCCTCATCTTGCTGCTGGGCACCGGCGTGGGTCTGCTGGCGGGTGCTTATCCTGCGTATTATGTCACCTCCTTTCCGCCAGCCCTGGTGCTGAAAGGTTCTTTCGGACTCTCGCCCAAAGGCCGCATCCTGCGTACCATCTTGATATGCCTGCAGTTCGTTGTTTCCTTTATGCTGGTCATCGGCGTGGGCATCATGTATCTGCAGAGCTATTTCATATATCACACCGACTACGGTTTCGACAAGGATGAAGTGATGGCAGTAGCTACGGCTCCAGACACGCGCAACAACGTGGATGCCATCGACACAGACCTGCGCACGATTCCAGGCATTGAGGGAGCAAGCCTCGCGCAGAACATCTTAGGCAGCAGCGACCATTACCAGAAGTGGAGCCGAGGTGAAGGCGACAAGCACATGACGTTTACCTGCATCTTCGTGGATTGGCGGTTCCTCGACGTGATGGGCATTGACATCGTGGAGGGGCGCAATTTTCGCAAGGACGATGGCGACGTGTATATCTTCAATGAGTCGGCAAAGAAACAATATCCCTGGCTCGCCGTCGATAAGCCTATCAACGATGAAGGCATGCCTGTGGTCGGTTTCTGCGAGGACATCAAATATTCCTCGCTGCGAGTGGACGATAGCGAGCAGCCGATAGCCTTCATGGTTCCTGGCCCGAAGGGCTACTATTGGAACGACGGCTATTGGCGCAACCACTTGATGGTGCGGGTAGCCAAAGGCATGGACAAGCGAGAAGCCAAGCAGAAAGTAATGGAAATAGTCAATAAGTACGAGAAAGGCAACCCACTCGACATCAGCGGACTGCGCTACATGGACGAAGTGCTGGAGAGTGCCTACCAGCAAGAAAGACTCTTCACCAAGCAGATTCTGCTGTTCTCCTTGCTGGCCATCCTCATCAGCGTCATCGGCGTGTTCGGCATGACCATGTTCGAGAGCGAATACCGCCGCAAGGAGATAGGCATCCGCAAGGTCTTTGGCAGTTCCACCAAGGAGATACTGCTGATGTTCAACCGCCGCTACCTGTATATCCTGCTGGCTTGTTTCGCGGTGGCAGCCCCCATTGGTTACCTGTTAGGCGTGCACTGGCTCGACGACTTTGCTGTCCGCACCGCCATCTCGCCCTTGCTGTTCGTGGTATCTTTCCTGCTCATCACCATGATTACCATGCTGACGGTAACCTACCAAAGTTGGAAGAATGCCAACGAGAATCCCATCAATAGTATTAAGACCGAATAGAAAACAAAACGAAATATGAAAAGTTATCTGAAATTCCTGTCGCGCAACAAGGCTTACACCGTTATTAATATAGCGGGCCTCGTGGTATCGCTGATGTTCATCATCCTGATGGGTGACTACACGTGGCGCCAGTATAGTATCGACTCATGGCACAAGAATGCTGACCGCATCTACCTTACGGGTAGTGGCGAGGAATTCTTTATGTGGCCGCAGGCGGCACAGGAGATCAAGGAGATGTGCCCGGAAGTAGAACAGACCTGCTGCGTGATGAGTCAGAACGGACGCATTAAGTACGGTCAGCGAGAAGTGAAGGAGGAGGCGAAGGAGAATGGCATCATCATGCTGACAGACTCCACCTTCTTCCGTTTCTTCGACTTCAAACTGGTGAAGGGCGACAAACGGACAGCCCTCGATGCGCCAGACAAGTGCGTCATTACCGAAAGGCTGGCTCAGAGGCTCTTCGGCGGGAAGGATCCCATAGGCGAGTCGTTACAGATTGTTGGCAAGCGCGCTATCTTCATGAACAATGAAGATCCCTACGACTCGACGCTGGTCTATACCGTCAGCGGCATCGTGAAGGATTTCGACCATACGGTGCTGCCCAACGAGACGCAACTCATTGCCAGCATGGAGCGTTTCCCCCAGGTGATGGGCTATAATCTCAGGCCCCGTTCTTTCGCATATAGTGATACAGGAGCCTGCAAAGCATTCTTCATGCTGCGTCCAGGCGCGACACTTGATGCCAAGAAGAAACTGATAGAAGACCATCTGGCCAAGAACTACATGTGGACGCACATGGGCCATCAAGAGTTTTTTGCAACGCCACTGACCGACATCATGTTTGCACCGCAGAACAATGGCTACGGCATGCAGAAGGGCGACAAGACGCGGCTCCGCATCCTGCTGGCCGCCGTGCTGGCCATCCTGTTCTTCGCCGTGAGTAACTACATCAACCTGACGGTGGCGAATACGGGCTTTCGCGCCAAGGAGATGGCTACGCGACGGCTCTTTGGCAGTAGCCAGATGGAGATTTCGCTGAAACTAATAGCCGAATCGACACTGATGATAGCCATCGCCTTCCTCATAGGCCTTGCTTTGGCGTTCTGCTTCCAGGACGATGCGGCGAAACTCTTCAAAGGCAAGATAGCCTTGCTCAACGACGTCAGCATCGGCACGGTGAGCGTATGCCTCGGCTTCATCCTGTTTGTGGGCATCGTCTCGGGCATCATGCCCTCGTATCAGATTTCCCGTTTCCAGCCCATCGACATCGTGAAGGGCAACTTCCGCTATCACTCCAAGATGGTGATGGGGCGGCTCTTTATTATTGTGCAGAATGTCGTTACGGTCACCATGCTCACGGCAGCCCTCGTCATCTGGCTACAGCTGAACCACCTCATCCACGCGCCCTTAGGCTTCAATACGGAACGACTCTATTATGTGAACGCGCCAGAGGGAAAGAGCCAGACGGTGAGGAGCCAATTAGAAAAAATGCCCTTCGTAGAGCGCATCGGTGAGTATAGCGGAACGACCTTTGTCACCTATAGCAGTAGCATCAGGAGTATCACCCGCGGCGACAAACTGACAAGCCTGTTTCTGACCGATCTGGACTCGACAGCCTTCGACCTCTACAACCTGGAAATCCTCAAGGACTACGGCAACACCAGCGGTGGCTACTATCTGAACGAGGAAGCCAAGCGCCGGTTAGAGCTGACGGATGATGACCGTGAGATGGTCTGGGACAAAGACGAGACGGCACCCATCAGTGGCATCCTCAAGGACTTCCATCGCATCAATGTGCTGACAGAAGCAGAACCTTTTGCTATCCGTGTGCAGGAGCATGTGCAGGAGCCGAACTTCCTCGTCAAGACAAATGGTGACAAGCAGGCGAAGGCTGCCTTCGTCGAAATGGCAAGAGAACTTGGCGTCTCAGAGGAAGAAATGGAGTGGAGCGTCAGCAGTCTGGAAGAGGGCATCGCCGAGACTTTCAACGACCAGCAGAACACGCTGCACATCGTTACGCTCTTCACCCTGATTGCCATTATCATCTCCGTGATGGGCTACGTGGGCATGTCTCTCTTCTTCATCCGTCAGCGACAAAAGGAGATTGGCATACGCAAAATCATGGGCTCGACGTCGGGCGAGGTGATAGCCTTGATGCTGCGCATCTTCTGCTCACCGTTGCTGCTGTCGTTCGTCATCGCCGTGCCTCTCTCTTGGTACATCATGCGCGACTGGCTCACGAACTTCAGCTATCGCATCACGCTCTCGCCCTGGATATTCATCGCCACCTGTGCCTTTGCACTCCTTGTGGCTATCCTTTCCGTCGGTATCCAGATCATCAAGGCCGTCATAACCAATCCTGTAGAAAGTATTAAAAACGAATAAAATTATGATTAAGTTAGAAAACATTCAGAAGGTATTCCGCACGGAAGAGGTGGAGACCGTGGCATTGGGCGGTGTATCGCTCGAAGTAAAGAAAGGTGAGTTTGTAGCTATCATGGGACCATCAGGGTGTGGCAAGTCCACTTTGCTCAACATCCTGGGCCTGCTCGACAACCCTACCAGTGGCACTTATCTGCTGGACGGCGAGAACGTGGGACAGCTGAAGGAGAGTCAACGCACAAAGGTTCGTAAGGGTCAAATCGGCTTTGTGTTCCAAAGTTTTAACCTCATTGACGAGCTGAACGTAGAGGAGAACGTAGAACTGCCACTGACTTATCTCGGCGTGCCCAAGAAGGAACGTAAGGTGAGAGTGGAAGAGGTTCTACGCCGCATGGCTATCTCGCATCGTGCACACCACTTCCCCCAGCAACTCTCTGGCGGTCAGCAGCAACGCGTAGCCATTGCCCGTGCTGTCGTGATGAATCCCAAACTTATTCTTGCTGATGAGCCTACAGGTAACCTCGACTCAAAGAACGGCTTGGAAGTAATGCAAATGCTCACCCAACTGAATCAAGAAGGCACCACCGTCGTGATGGTAACTCACTCCGAGCGCGATGCTGGTTATGCTCAGCGTATAATAAATCTCCTTGACGGTCAGATAGTGCCAGAAGTCGTACTATAAGTACTCTCTCCGTTTTGAAGGTGGTATAGTATATAAAGCCAACCAGCAAGTACAAGTTTGTTGGTTGGCTTTATAATATACGTAAAGTAAAATTGCGGAAATCCGTGTAAAAAACAAGTAGTTCCCATAAGAAATTTAAAAAAATATCATAACTTTGCCATTTGAAATTACAGGACAATGCCATCACATGTCAATAAGGATTATGCAGAGAGCGTTAAGATGACTTCTTCTGACGGTGATTACAATTATTTAGCGGCAACAACAAATATTGAATGAAATGAAAATAATAGACAACCAACTGATTAACGGTGTAGTGGAACAGGCAAAGAAATCTCCACGACTGAGGATGAACTACAACTTTCACCAAAGCCTTCAGGACAAATGCCACCGGTTCCTTAATGCCTTGGAACCCGGTACGTTTATCCCTGTGCATCACCATCCAGACAAAGATGAGACCTTTGTGATTCTGAAAGGTAAGGTAAGGGTCTCAACCTACAATGATCAAGGAGAGATCCTCTCTTCTTGTGCCATCAGCCAAGAGAGCGGTAGATACGGTGTAGATATTCCCAAGAATGTCTGGCACAGTTTGGAGTGCGTTGAGGAGAGTGTCCTGCTGGAGTGCAAGGCTGGTCCTTTTGTCGAGCATGAGGTTGATGGTATCTTAGAGATAAAGAAAGGCAAGGATATATTTCTCGCGGGGGGATGCTTCTGGGGTACAGAGCACTTCTTCAAACAGATTAAGGGTGTGATAGAAACATCCGTAGGATTTGCCAACGGACACACCGCAAACCCTACATACAAGGAAGTATACACCGATACGACTGGATATG
Organism: uncultured Prevotella sp.; assembly: GCA_905236455.1. Taxonomy (GTDB): domain Bacteria; phylum Bacteroidota; class Bacteroidia; order Bacteroidales; family Bacteroidaceae; genus Prevotella. The sequence goes on from CAJOPT010000071.1 coordinate 10,797, forward strand.
CCGAGACTGTACATGTGAGATACAATCCCGATGTGGTTAGCCTGGAATTTCTTTTGCAGATGTATTTCAAGGCCATCGATCCTACAAGTCTCAACAAGCAGGGGCATGACGAAGGTACTCGTTACCGTACAGGTATCTACTATACTAATGCTGAGGATCTGCCGGTTATTGAAAAAGTGTTTAACGAGATACAGAAGGACTACCAGCAACCTTTAGCTGTAGAGAAACAGCCCTTAGAGAACTTCTATTCAGCCGAAGAGTATCATCAGGATTATCTCGACAAGAATCCCACGGGATATTGCCATCTGCCTCTGTCTTTATTTGAGTTTGCAAAGAATGCAACGAGTAAATGAGGGCAGAGGCACGAAACGGCCCCCTTCTGCCTGTCGGTCTCGCGCGATTATTATGTTATTGCGCTGAGGCATATCATTCGTTAGCATAGTTGTTGTCACACGTTATGTGTCAATGTGGAAATAAGTTTTTCCGAGACACATACAACTATTTACTAACATTATTAATAATCATAATTTTCACAACAACTATGCCAAGTATTAAGAACTTGGAGATGGCTGCTGCTGTCTCCACATATAAGAATATTACTATCAAGAAATCATTTTTCTCCACAAAAGCCATTTATACTCCTACGATGAGTCCAGTGAAGGTGACAGTTTTGGAATATGCACCCGCAGACTATCTACCAGCCGCAATTGGAGAGCAGATGGCTTCTGTCGTGAGCGAAACCATTGAGCACCATCTGGGGTCTACCTCTACTACGCTATTCTTCCTTATGGGAGCCATGACGATTGTCGAGCTCGTAGACCAGAATGGCGGCTTCAATTTCGTACGTGATATAATGCAGACACACAGCAAGCGGACATTACTATGGCGCATTGCTTTCATGACATTCTTCCTCTCTGCCATCCTCGACAACCTGACAACCTCTATAGGGACGGTGACCGAGGTGTTCTATGCCAACCTGAAATCATCTGAGGAGAAAGGAGCCATGCAGAAACGTGTCACACAGATGCTGACACGCATCGACATGTCCACTATTCTGTTCTTCTTAGGTATCCTGATGGCTGTAGCCTGCTTGGAGACTATCGGGGTACTCACTATGTTAGGACAAGGACTGAATACCGCTTTCAACGGAAACTGCTATCTGATAACCGGTATTATCGGCGTGTTATCCTCTATTGTCGACAATGTGCCGTTGGTAGCCGGCTGCATGGGCATGTACCCCATAGCTCCTTCTGGCGATATGGCTGTTGACGGCATCTTTTGGCAATTGCTGGCATATTGTGCCGGTGTCGGAGGCTCAATGCTCATAATAGGGTCTGCGGCAGGTGTTGTAGTCATGGGACTGGAGAAGATTACATTTGGCTGGTATATGAAGCATGTCTCATGGATTGCTTTCGCAGGTTATCTGGCAGGTATCATTTGTTATTGGGTAGAAAAAACATATTTGTTTTAATCTGATGTAACTGTGTATTATTAACGCCAAGGTGGGTATCGCATCAACGATACCCACCTTTAGTATGTGCGAACAAAATGTGGCAACGTATTCGTTAAGCCAAAGGAATAAATCAATAGTTTCCTATAACAACTTTTCCATTTAATATATATGGAGCCTTGTAAGTTTTAATATAATTCTCCGACACTCTTTGTCCAGACAGCGTATAATAAGTATTAAAGTTGTGTTTTCTCATTGACACATCTGATATACCTGTTTCAACCTCCCACCCTAAATTATAGGTAATTGTTGAACCACCAGTTGTGATATTAACAACATTTACATATCCGTCCGCATCTCGTTCGTAGGAAATCGAATAGGTCTGGGTCTTTTCGCCATCATAGTCCTCAAGATATGAAATCAACTTTTGCGGTAAATTCCCAATATACGGATATAATACTATTGATTTGAACATACAATCCACACGGTAGAAATTCATATCTGTAGCATTAGTAAATCCAAAAATAGCACATATCATTGGACTATCCATATCTGTATTATGTACGTCCGGGCTATAGGTATATCTTGAATAAACATTATCACCATATTCGGTACCATTCATCTCTGAGAGTACATCACCATTCCAGCTCCATGTGAAATTATTATACTCCGTCATTCCCTCACAGCTCTCTGCTACATTTAACGAGGTAAGATGTTCTCCAGTATAACCATACGAGCATCTGCCTGACACATCATCCCCATCAATATTATAGTCTTCGCTAATTATCTTCCCATTTGAAATAGAAAACTTGTATGTATCGTGCCCCTGTCTGTTATCATACCAATAGTCAATCAAAATTTCAGAATTTCCATTATAACTATATTCGTAACTCTCAGTATTATAGCCTTCAGTTACGACAAATTTACTTATTCTGCCATCTGCTCCATAAGTAATATCTCCACGTCGCTCACTATAAGCTGAACCTGATTGGGTTATAGACACCAGACGTTTAGCTGCAAACAAAGAAACTGACGCAAGAATAAATGTAAGTATAACACTAAGTCTTTTCATTTTTGTAATAATTTAAATTGCTATTATTTCATCAGTGGCAAATTTACACCATTTTATCAACATGACAAAATTATTCTACAAGAAAAAAGCCAGACGGAATCTCATTTATAGTTATAGATCGCATCCAGCTTTTTAAATAGAGAAAGATAAAATTTTTAAGTGTAGTTCTTTGTTTAATTCATTTTATAATTGTTTCCAATTTGCCCTCTTTAAAAATAAGAATAAAGTTTAATCCATAAGACCATTGGATTCTGTTATGATTATCTTCATAATTATTAGTTGGCTTACCAAAAGCAAGAAGACACTCATCCTCGTTCATTCCTTTTACAGGTCGCTGTATATTTATGTCACTCCAATGCGTAATCGCCGCACATTGATTTTCTATCACGGCATCAAACATTTGATTCAGTTTTGCTGAAGCCAACTCTTGAAAAGCAAGGATAACTTCTTTGTGTTTCTCCTTCTTTTCTGGAGTGAGTTTATCTAAAGATATCACCTGAGAGAAAGATATTATAGAGCTGGACTTATATTGGATGTCATACAATGTATAAACCAATTTTCCCTCAACCACTTTTATATTTGCTTTGCAGAAGAAAACGTATTTAACCTTCCCATTGGCAGAATATTCCAATGTCATGTTAAAAGAGAAAGACTTCTTGTTGACAAATATATCAAACATCTCATCTCTCTTTTCCTTGCAAAAATCATTAATCACCCACTTCATTGTGTTAGAGAATATCACATCGTCACTACAACTAAAAGGTTGAAAGCCCGTAATAACACGACGTCCGTTATCCATACTCACAGGATACGTTTGTTTCATCTCTACAAATGACTGAGCCTGAACATACAAAATACTAAGATTCAATATGAGTATTAAGAAAAAAATCTTTCGTTTCTCCATAATCAAGATAAAAGCAGCCTCTATTGCTTTATAAGAAAAGCATAGGGACTGCTTTTTTATATATTAATATTATCCATTAAAATCCATAAGAAAGGCGAAGGCTTAGCAGACCAACCTTTACATCTTGATCGCCATAGCGAGGAACCTCAATACTGTAATTAGCACTATTATAATTAATACCTACAGAGAAGCGGGAAGTTACATTAACTCCAGCACCTATTTCCCATACAAAGCCGCCTTCTTCTATATCAGTATAATACCCATAACCTCCTGCAAAATTCGCATAAAGAGATGAATTCCCAAATAATACTGGAGATACGCCACGGATACCTGTTTTAGCTTGAACATTTAGAGACTCTCCAAAACTCTTAGTATCCGTTTGAGCACTAATCTTCAAAATATCCCAACCTATATTTTCGGTAAACATATGGTTCCAACGAAAACCGAGGTCAAGACCAAGACCTGTATCCTCTGGATCTCCTGTATAAGTACCGAGACCAAAATCTACCCAAATAGCTGGATTATAAACACCTTTTTCTCTAGTTATTCGGGAACTCTGTGAAGATACAATTTGTGCTTGAGAAGCAAGAGTAAACATTGTCATAAAGACAAAAATAAAAAATTTTTTCATGATTCAAAATATTTAATGATTATTTTCTTATTGCTGCTGATATTTTTTCACGCTCTGATGTTGTTACGGTCTTTTCCATTTTTATCCATTCATAATCCGCTTGTGTGGCTGTTTTCCAATTAACGAAATTAGCAGGATATCCAATAATATTAACTTCATACCCATCACCTGCTGTCCTTATATTAAAAGTGGCAGCAACTATAACATCACAATTATGCATCTGAGATGCCCTGTAAACAGCATAACTTCGAATATTGCTTAACTCACCTTTCATGTCAAGCTCTACTTCTTGTTTTGTTAATTTTATTATTTCAGAAACACGTGTATCAGTTAAAACTTTTAATTCTACAGTTAAAGGCTTAACATATGCATTTGAAGTAACATCCAAAAGACGAGCTTGCGTGTCTTGAAATCTGAATTCTGTTTTTTGTGCATAACCTAACACACACAATAATAAAGCAAAAGCTACTAATAATGTTCTTTTCATAATTAATCTTTTAGTTAATAAATTTTATGCAAAGATATAGCTTTTAGAAACAAACAGGAAACAAACACTGTACCCCAAATGATACACAAGTGTATCTATTTTCGCTCATTCATATCCAAATCCTCAGATAATTCCTGAAAGAAGTCACGATTAAGGACCTGTGAAATTATTGCAAGCTGAGCAGTGTCAATACTGTTTTTATTAAAAATCCGATACACTGCAGCACGATTACAATTCAATTTGCGAGCCAACCAACTAACAGTTCGCTCTTGACGTATTAACTCATCCCTGATGATTTGCCCTATATTAACCATAAATTCAATAAAAAAGGCGCGCTGTTCCATGCTTATCTGATCGTCAGGTTAACCGCCAAGCAAACCACGTACATAAACAAGCACGAACAGTCCACGCCCCAAGGGGCATGAACTTACTCGTCACAAGTTCCTTTGTACTGAATATTTTGGCGGTTATTCGACGACCCGGAACGAGGACTTTTAAGTCCATTTTCCAAAAAGTATATGAAACAGAAATCGCTATTTCGTCATATTGCTGCAAATTTACTCAATTATTTTTTAACCTGCAAGTTTATATAAAAGAAGTATACAATATTTTTAATTCTGAATTATGCGATTTCTTTCAGTTACTTCGTTTGGTGAAAGCGTACTAAAGAAACGATTTCTTTCAGTCGCTCCGCTTGGTGA
>CAJOPT010000072.1 GCA_905236455.1 uncultured Prevotella sp.
CATTGTTGAGGTTGCATGGCAGGCTCACTTTGTTGAGAACATGTTCATTCGTCCTACAGAGGAGGAGTTGGCAAACTTCGAGCCAAACTTCGTGATATATAACGCATCAAAGGCAAAGGTTGAGAACTACAAGGAGCTGGGTCTGAACTCAGAGACTTGTGTTGCCTTCAACACCACCAGCCGTGAGCAGTGTATCATCAACACATGGTATGGCGGTGAGATGAAGAAGGGTATGTTCTCTATGCAGAACTACTATCTGCCTCTGCAGGGTATCGCATCAATGCACTGCTCTGCCAATACCGATATGGAAGGTAAGAACACCGCTATCTTCTTCGGTCTCTCTGGTACAGGTAAGACCACATTGAGCACTGATCCGAAGCGCTTGCTCATCGGTGATGACGAGCACGGATGGGACGATGAGGGCGTATTTAACCTTGAGGGTGGCTGCTACGCTAAGGTTATCAACCTTGACAAGGAGAGCGAGCCAGACATCTACAACGCTATTCGTCGCGATGCTCTTCTGGAGAATGTTACCGTTGATGAGAATGGCAAGATCGACTTCGCTGACAAGAGCGTTACCGAGAATACCCGCGTAAGCTATCCAATCAACCATATTGAGAAGATTGCACAGAAGGTTAACGGTAAGAGCGCCGGTCCTGACGCACAGAACGTTATCTTCCTGAGTGCTGACGCATTCGGTGTGCTGCCTCCAGTATCTATCCTGACTCCAGAGCAGACCAAGTATTACTTCCTCTCTGGTTTCACGGCAAAGCTCGCAGGTACAGAGCGTGGTATCACAGAGCCTACTCCAACATTCTCTGCTTGCTTCGGTCAGGCTTTCCTCGAGTTGCATCCTACCAAGTATGCTGAGGAGCTGGTTAAGAAGATGGAGAAGAGTGGTGCCAAGGCTTATCTCGTTAACACAGGATGGAATGGCACAGGCAAGCGTATCTCTATCAAAGATACCCGCGGTATCATCGACGCTATCCTCGGTGGTGCAATCCTGAAGGCTCCTACAAAGAAGATTCCTTACTTCGATTTCGAGGTTCCGACAGAGCTTGAGGGTGTTGACACAAATATCCTTGACCCACGCGACACCTATGCTGACGCTGCTCAGTGGGAGGAGAAGGCTAAGGATTTGGCTGCACGCTTCATCAAGAACTTCAAGAAGTATGAGGGTAATGAGGCTGGTAAGGCACTGGTTGCTGCCGGTCCACAGCTTTAAAAGAGTCTGTCGTCACGGACGAGAGTCTGATAAGGCAGATAAACATAGTAAAACAAGGGCTGCGTTTAATGGCGCAGCCTTTTTTTATGCTTGTGCGGATTGCGCTTCGCTAAAATTTCGTATCTTTGCACCATGAAGATAGCTTTCGACGCTAAAAGGATTGTACGCAACAGGACAGGACTGGGTAGTTATGGCAGGACATTGGTAAACGAGATTGCCCGCCTTGACACTGATGACGAGCTGTTGCTGTTTGCTCCTGACGAGGGGCTTGATGACCTGCGCTTACAGGTGGAGCAGCCGTCACATGTAAGGTTTGTTTATCCTAATAGTCCTTCAGTGCTCAAGGGGGTGAGAAAAGCAGTATGGAGGTCGAGGGGAATAGTCAAGGACTTGCTTCGTGAAGGTGTAACCGTATACCATGGTCTCTCCGGTGAGCTGCCTCATGGCTTGAAGGCAGCCGGAATACATGGCGTCGTTACTATCCATGACCTTATCTTCCTTCGCCATCCCGAATACTACCATCGTTGGGATGTAGAGATATACAAACGTAAGTTCTACCAGACTCTTAAGGAGGCTGAGCGTATTATTGCCATCAGTGAGTGTACGAAACGTGACATCTTGTATTTCGGTGACTTCCCTGAGAAAAACATAGACTTAATATATCAAAGCTGTGGCGCAAGGTTCAGCCTGGGTGTCAGCGAGGAGAAGATGCAGGATGTGCATGCCGAGTATGAGTTACCTGTGCGGTTTGTCTTGAGTGTTGGAACGGTGGAGGAGCGAAAGAATGTCCTTCTGGCAGTAAGGGCACTGCGAGACTTGCCGGATGACATACATATTGTTATTGTGGGAAGACAAACAGAGTATGTTGAGAAGATACTCAGCTACGTCAATACTAATGGCTTGCAGGCGCGGGTGCATCTCTTACAGGGAGTGCCCAACGATGATCTTCCTGCGTTATACCAGATGGCTGAGGCTTTTGTCTATCCCTCCCGTTACGAAGGTTTTGGGATTCCGATAATAGAGGCTGTGCAGAGTGGCTTGCCCGTAGTGGCATGCAGTGGCTCTTGTCTTGAGGAGGCTGGTGGTCCTCATTGTCTATATGTCGCCCCTGATGATGCTGAGGGTATGGCAACCGCTATAGGTAAGGTTCTCAAAGGAGCGCCAGGGCGTGAGGAGCGTATCGCTCATAGTCGTGAGTATGTACGCCGTTTTGAAAGCTCTGACGTTGCCAGTCAAGTCCTGAAGGTATACAAGAGTATGTGTGTTGAGTAATTCAAAACTTAAAACTCAGACATACATCCATGTCTGTCATCGATGAATGATTGATCTCCTGTAGCCCGCTGGAGATCTTATCCCTGTCGAAATAGTTTGTCGTTCCCAAGCGGAGGATGAGCGACAAAGAAGGAACTGTCGCCGAAGGCGACTGACGCCCGTCCGCGGCGGACGTCAGATAAAACATTGTCAATAAGACTGTCGCCACAGACGACAGTCTTTTAGGCAATGTCTTTTCTATCCGTGCCATTAAGGCATATCGTATTCCCTCACCGTAGAACGCTGGAAAGGAGAAAGAGTAGGGAAGACTCTGCTCGTAGGAGTACACACGTGAGTTGTAGTCTTGGGTATGGAAATATCCTACATTTGCGGAGAGTTGTATTGCCTTTCTGCACCGCCAGCGACATTCCTCGGCGAGCATCCATCCAAACGACTGCTGTTTGCCGGCATGTAATGTCATGTCGGCTTGTGTCTTGATCTTGAAAAGAGCGTTGTCGTATATCCAAGACATCCTTGTACGGTGTGTGGATGTGGAAGAACTGGTAGCTCGCTTCATTCTGTAGCGTGCCGAAAAGATACTTTTCTTTATGCTGTATGTCATCTTGAGCTGATAGTCTAAAGTTTGCGAAGATTCGGTGGTCTGGTATCTTGCCCAAGGAAAGTAGGCATAGTCAAGATATGTGGAAAGGCTCAGCTTTCGTGACGGCTGCCAGTTAACACACATATATATACCACTCTCGTTCTGCACACTGCTGCCTTCGTGGAAGCTTTCTCCCATCAAGGCATAATACTTGTATGAATAGAAACGTTGCAATATTTGTAATGACCATTCTGGTGAGACCATCCAGCTCAACATGTTCAAGGTGGCTACGGCATGACAGTCGCCAGTGGCGGTCTCGCCGCATATAGTAAGTCTGCGGCTCACGTAGCCGTAGTCTGCGCTGATATTCCAAAAGGTCTTCCCGGAAGGTGAGAAAAGCCGGTATCTTTGGCTTTCTGATACGGATGTCTTGTCTGCCACTGGCTTCAGCTGATGGTCGAAGGTGGTGTATAGTCCTGTTATGCCGACATGAAACCCACGTGTGAAATAGTTGAGGTTTCCTCCTGCCACCGTCTGGACAACGTTGTTCTTTTTGTCCATCTCTGTCTTTGTGCGATGATAGCCGGTCTTCTGTATTGTCGAGACTGTGCTGTCATCTTTGTTCATCGTAGCGTCAAGATGGCGGTAAGATATAAAACCGGTTAGATCTACTCCTTTGCGTAAGGATACTGTGGCGGCAGCCCCTTGAAGATAATTATAGTTGGAACGGGAAGAATAACCGCGTACTATACCATTTGAGCGTCCGAGGGTTGTTGCAGCCGCTGACTTTCCGAAACTCATATTGGTATTCATCACAAGACCGGCTCCGAACTTCAGCAGGTATCTGCCTGTCACCAAGGTCTTGAGCCTTCCGCGCTTACGAAGAAGAAGATATAGGGAGTAGTGGTCGTAACCCCATCTGTTTCGGTTGGCAAGGAAGGGCTCTCCCGCATCCTGCGAGCCTATTGCCCCCACTTGTACGAAGTCGCTGTAATGAAACGTATAGCGGAAAGAATGACGGTATGGATATCCCAGATAGCCGTCTTCATCGCCTTTACGCTTATAAAAAGGTATCTTTCCTGTTAGAAGGAGGTCATGCTTACCATATTTCCCAAGCTGGTTAAGTGTAGGGAATGATTTTCTTGGTGACGAGACGAGAGTGACGAAGTACGACAGCAAACGGCAACGTGTGCGGTCGAGTGACTCAATCATCGAAAGCTCTCCGAGGCTTTTCAGCTCACCATTATGGTAGCGGTATTCAAGGATGTCCTCTACTTGCTGAACCGTGAGAAACGGAATGCGTTCCAACTCCTCGCGTTCCGCGGTGTTGATATCCAAAGGATGTTCTTCCAGCTCGCAAAGTATGTCGAAGGTCTCTTCCCAAACCGTACCTTCTTGCTCCTCGTCGTCTATTAGTTCACTGACAAGCATTTCCCACTCGTGGTGTTGTTGTGCCATCGCTATTTCTCCAATGCAAAGGAATAAACCTATAATTGCTATGATTTGTGCTCTCATATAGAATTAAATTTAACAGCTTATCTTATGCAAAGATAGTATAAAAAGATGTGTCATGAAAGAAAGTAATTTCTTTTTTTCGGTCTTGCTAAAAATATAACTAAAGGTGTAGCAATTCTTGGTGGTTTCACAAAAATTGTGTAATATTGCAGTTGGAATGAAATCTTAGACAAAAATGAGAAAGAAAGCACAGACAAAGACAGCAACGAGAGGAAACACATGGATGAAAAGCATCCTTTCATTATTCATCATGGCATTACTTCCCATGGAAGTCCTGGCGCAGTGGGAGGAGCTTACTAAATGGGAGTTCTCACGCGACAGGCAGACGTGGATTCCAGTAACTGTACCGCATGACTGGGCTATCAGCGGACCGTTCGATAAAAAATGGGACCTGCAGAAGGTTGCCATAGAGCAGAATGGTGAGAAAGAGGCTACGGAGAAATCCGGGCGTAGCGGTGCCTTACCTTGGATAGGTAAGGGATACTACCGTACTAAGATAAACGTTGACGGTTATGTCGGTCACGCAGAGCTGGTGTTCGACGGTGCCATGGCGGAGCCTGTAGTGCGTATCAATGGCAAGGTTGCCGGTGGATGGAAGTATGGCTATAATGCCTTTCGTGTGGATATAACATCATTGCTGCATGACAAGAGTATTGTAGCAGCCCAGAAGGCTTTTGTGGAGGTGGAGCTACAAAACCTTGAGGAGAGCTCGCGCTGGTATCCTGGTGCAGGCTTGTATCGTCCGGTGAGGTATGTCGTCGAGCAGAAGTCACATATCGACGACTGGAGCATCTTTGTGCGTACCTTGTCTGCCTCTGCAGATAAGGCGGTGGTGCGTATCAGCGGAAAAGTAATCGACCCGCATCCGGGACAGATGGTCTCCATAAAGCTGAGGAATGGTGATGTAAACCTGCAGGCTCATGAGGTCACCGTCCTTGACAATGGTGATTTCACTATAGATATAACCGTTGATAATCCTGAGCTGTGGTCACCGGAGTCTCCGCATCTCTATCAGCTCCATGCCACACTGTATGAGACCGTCGTCCGTAAGGGACAGGGGGCTGTTACTAATAAGCCGGTTGCTGACATGAGTAAGCTCCTCGACAGTCAGTTTGTAAGATTCGGCATACGAACGGTTGGCGTGTCAAAGGAGCGTGGCTTTGAGCTGAATGGCGTGCCAAGGAAAATACAGGGAGTGTGTCTGCACCATGACCTCGGACCGTTGGGTGCGGCAGTAAACAAAGCGGCACTTGCTCGCCAGATTCGTATACTGAAGGATATGGGATGTGACGCTATCCGTACCGCTCATAATATGCCTTCAACATGGCAGATGGAGGTGTGCGACGAGATGGGTATGATGGTGATGGCGGAGAGCTTCGACATGTGGATCTATCCGAAGTGCAAGAACGGATATGCGCGTTTCTTCAAGGAATGGGCTGACAAGGATATCACAAACCTTGTGCTGAATCACCGTAACCATCCGTCAATAGTGATGTGGTCGATAGGTAATGAGATTCCTGAGCAGTGGGATGCCAATGAGGGCGTATACTGGTCTGAGCATTTGCAAAACCTCATACATCAGCTTGACCCGACGCGTCCTGTGACACAGGGAATGGATCGTGCCGATGATGCTCTGAAGTCGGGCTTCGCACAGGTTATGGATGTGCCGGGATTCAATTATCGTGTACATAAATATGACCGTAACATCACCCAGTTGCCAAAAGGATTCCTGCTGGGCTCTGAGACGGCATCTACGGTAAGCTCGCGAGGTGTCTATAAGTTTCCTGTTGTGGTTACTAACCAAGGGGTCTATCCTGACGGTCAGTGCAGTAGCTATGATACGGAGTATTGCTCATGGAGCAACCTCCCTGATGACGATTTCCTGATGATGGACGACAGGGACTGGACGATAGGACAGTTCGTGTGGACTGGCTTTGACTATCTTGGTGAACCAACGCCATACGATGAGTACTGGCCGTCACGGTCAAGCTATTTTGGAATCTGTGACCTCGCAGGATTGCCAAAAGACCGCTATTATCTGTATCGCTCGCAGTGGAACAAAAAAGAACATACGTTACATATACTACCTCACTGGACGTGGCATGGACGTGAGGGACAGGTCACACCTGTATATGTGTATACTGACTTCCCAGAGGCTGAGCTGTTTGTCAACGGAAAGAGTCAGGGACGACGCAAAAAGAACCTCTCGGCTAATCAGATAATCTGTAATCCGGATAGTAAAGGATGCAACGAGGAACTGCTTGACCGTTACCGCCTACGCTGGAATGATGTGGTATATGAGCCGGGAGAGATTCGTGTCGTGGCATACGATGAGAACGGAAAAGCTGTCGGCGGTGCCACACAACGTACGGCCGGATTTGCGTCGCAGCTGAGGCTCGATTCCGATAAGCTGCGGCTGAATGCTAACGGACAGGATCTGGCTTTCGTCACCGTCTCTCTTACCGACGAGAACGGCACGTTATTGCCTGATGCCTCCGACCAACTGACATTCTCTGTCGATGGCGCGGGCACATTCCGGGCGGTATGCAACGGTGATGCCACGTCACTCGAACCGTTCACCAAACCTCAGATGTGCCTCTTCCATGGACAGCTCGTGGTTGTTGTGCAGGCTGGTGCCAAGGCGGGAACTCTTACGCTAAAGGTTCGCGACGATGCCAGAGGCTTGGAACAGTCTCTGAAACTGCAAGTAAAATAGGGAGAACGGCAACGGAAGTGGTTGATACGCAGAATTTTCGCTACACAATTGGTTAAAATTGTAATTTAAGCGTCACTTGTGGGAAAATAGCTGTATCTTTGTCACAGTTCTAAGTTAAAGTTCTCGCAACTTAACAACGGAATTGATGTAGTATATGAAAGACACAAAACGACGGGGGTATGTCTGGGAAACAGATATATCCCCGCCTGTTTGAACTTAAATTTTGTCCGCTTATTCTTTACACAACAGTTTCTTTAGTACGCTTTCACCAAACGAAGTGACTGAAAGAAATCGTTTCTTCAGTACGCTTTCACCAAGCGAAGCGACTGAAAGAAATTATGACGGCGTGCCGATATAATTATTTACGAGCAAAGCGAGCAAACTTGATTACCAGCCGTAAGGCTGCCAAGACTCAGAGCCGGCGGACCTTCTCGTCGAACTCACGTGCTCCGCCAGATATGCCAAACATACGGGTATTGAGTCGCTTGCGTAGGTTCGACAGGGCACTGATGGACATACCCATGAGCACGGCACACTCCGTGGGACAGAAG
>CAJOPT010000073.1 GCA_905236455.1 uncultured Prevotella sp.
ATCCCGCACTCGATGCGGTAATCGCCTTAGCGCTTTCACAAAGCGAAGCGACTGAAAGAATCTCCATTAGCATTGATATTGACATCGAAGAGCTATCATATAGACTTGCTAAAGCATACATCTTCCATTCAAATATCAATGCTATGAGAAAAAAGTTGTTACAACTTTTCAAATTCTTGTAACAACTTTCCTCCAGAAGCTTTATTTTTACAGAATCGCTCCGTCATCTTTAACCTCTAAACCCTCATCCCGCACAACCCATTCCCTCATCCCACACTTGATGCGAGATCTCCTTTAACCTTTACCCCAAAGTGTGACGCGTGACGCAAAAATACGTTTTTTTAAAATTAGTTTTTAGCAAACACTCGGCTGGACTTGCAAATCCCAAGCGCAGATTTTCGGCAGCCTTACGGCTGGTAATCGAGTTTACTCGCTTTGCGAAGCAAACAAAATACAGAATGCGATTCCCACGCATAAGCGTGCCGAATCAGTATTATCATTCAAAGTGTGAACTATTTTTCGGCAAAAAGCTTGCAGGAATAAAATTAATGTCTTAATATTGCACCCGAAATATGTAATAAGTATGAATTAAAAATCATTATTATGAATCTTAAAACAGGAATTATACTTGTGATGGCAGGATTGCTTTTTGCATGTAGTACGGATGACGGGATCTTCACTGTCATTGGAGCAGACAACTATACGGAGATTAAAGGCTATGGGAAAGGAGATTCCTATACGGCAAAAGTCCTTGGACAAGGGGACGGTAGGGTCGCCGCCGTTATCCTCACCGCTCCGCAGGACGCAAGTGAGAAGAATATTCCAACAGCAGGAACGCGTGTGTATTTTTCCGAGTCTGACCTTTCTGGAATGCAATATGAAGAAAATTCCGTTATTTCTTTCAGAATAAAAGCTTTTAAGGACGTTAACTTCATGCATGATGCGTTTATGCTATATTATGACTGTATTGTAGAGCCATATTAATAATCGAATCACATTATGAAGTCTGCCGTCAATGTCGGCAGACTCATAGACAATGTTTTATCAGACTTCCGCCACGGACGGAAGTCTGCCGTCAATGTCGGCAGACTCATAGACAATGTTTATCATACTCCCGTCCAAGACGGGAGTATGTGGTTTTTTATTACACCAGATGTGGTATAAGATCTTCGCGATTCCCAGGTAGCATGTCAATAACAGGAATCTCCACCATTGTGTAGCAACCAGGTTGCAGACGCATTGAGGCTCGTGCCACATTGACAAGGACCTGTGCCGTAAGAGCCGGGTTGTTGATACTCATGTTGAATTCCAGACGTTGGTTTTGAGTCTTGCCGCTTACACCTTTGCGTACAAGATTCACGCCATGTCCCATATCTTTTACCTCATCAACAGAAGGAACGGCAAAGACATGTGTCTCATCATTTGCGAAATATGGGTCAGCCTTAATGTCCTTTGTGACATCTTCCAGTTTGGCTCCGTCCTCTAACTCCACATAAACCATGCGGCGGTGGATTCCCTCGCCAAGAGGGATGGTCATTGACAAGGCATCCTTAACACCTTTCTTTGACCGTACACAGACGCTATGTCCCATTGACATACCTGGTCCGAAATTGGTATAGCTGAGTCCTTTTGGAGCCAGACTTTGCATCAGTGTGCGTACTACGGAATCAGAACCCGGATCCCATCCAGCTGCTATAACGCTTACCTTTCCTGCTTCCTTGCATATCGGCATCATCTCCTGACGGTAGTCAAGTATGCTGGTATGGATGTCAAAGGAGTCTACGGTGTTGATTCCTTGTGGGATAATGGCTTTGGCATATTCAGGACATGAGCGTGTTGGTGTGGCGAGTATAGCCACGTCGACGTTCTTGAGTTCTTTTATGTCCTTTACTACAGGATAGTTTGCTAATTCTGCTGGTTTGTTTTCCGCACCTTTACGGCGTACCACTCCTGCTATCTCGAAATCAGGAGAAGCCTCAAGTGCTTCTATTGTAAACTTTCCAATGTTTCCGTAGCCAACTACGGCTGCTCTAATTTTTTCCATATCGGTTGTGTTGTTAAGTTGTTAAAATCTTGGTTTCGGTTGCAAAATTACACTTTTTCTGTTAAATACGACACGTTATGCATGGAATTTTTGCAAAATGTTATACAGATGGACTTTTGGAAGCGATAATTCTATAAAGTCTGCCGTCAATGTCGGCAGACTCATAGACAATGTTTTATCAGACTTCCGCCACGGACGGAAGTCTGCCGTCTGCGGCGGCAGACTCTTAGACAGATACAGAATTAATCAAAATGAGAATCTTGTAAAAGAAACTAAATAAATGCAATAAAGTGGGCTGAAAGACGTTATTGTTAACGTATATATACAATTTAGGTTAGAGTTTAGAATTAAGAATGAAGAATTTTCAATGATAGAATATATCAGGGGCGAGTTGGCTGACCTGACACCGGCGCTTGCTGTTATAGAGGCTGCTGGAGTTGGGTATGCGCTTAACATTTCGCTCAATACTTATACTGCCATACAAGGCAAGAAGGATGTGAAACTTTATGTTCATGAGTCCTTGGTAACGGGTGGACGCGACGACTCATTCACCCTTTATGGCTTTTTCAATCAGCAAGAACGGACTCTCTACCGCCAACTTATAACAGTAAGTGGGGTGGGAGCGAACACTGCTCGGATGATTCTCTCGTCGTTGACACCTGCAGAGTTATGCAATGTCATTGCCAATGGTGATGAGCGTATGCTCAAAGGCGTCAAAGGTATTGGGATGAAGACAGCCCAGCGCATTATAGTAGATCTTAAAGATAAAATATTATCGTTGGGTATCGCTGATGAAATCCATGCCGGGGGGCAGTCTGGTAGCGTGGCTGTAGACCATGCGGTAAGGGATGAGGCTGTTTCTGCATTGACAATGCTTGGGTTCTCGCCTGCTCCTTCGGCAAAAGTTGTCACTTCTATCTTGAAGGCACATCCGGATATTCCTGTGGAACAGGTTGTCAAGATGGCGTTGAAAGAAATTAAATAAAAAGCCTCCCCCCAACATTTTCTTGGGTGGGACTTTTGAGTTATGAATACGGCTAAAAAGATATGGCTCATTGTGCTGGTGTTGCTGTGTGTCAGCTTACTGGCTGTGGGAGGGCTCCGCTCAAGGGAGTCTGCCTTCTTTAGTGGCAGACTCTTAGACAATGTTTATAGAGCTCTCGCCACGGACGGCAGACTCTTAGACAATGTTTTATCAGACTTCCGCCACGGATGGGAGTCTGCCGGGGCTGTTCCAGCTGATACCGCCAGAAACAAGAAGATAAACATGCCGGAGGTGGAAATTGATGAGGAGGAGATTCCTGACTCTCTGCTTCACCCACGGTGGCCGGTACAACGTACCACTCCTATCACATTCGGCGACCTCGATCAAGGCTCATACGACTTGCAGCGTCCTGAGAATATGAAGCAGACAGTGGAGTATAACGACACTCTCGGGATGTATATCATAGGTAACAAGATAGGTGGTACTTATGTGGAAGCTCCGATTATGATGACTCCGGAGGAATACCGGAAGTGGAGTGAGAAACGTAGTTTTTCAGATTATTATCGCTCTAAGAACCAGGAAATCCTACAGACACAAGGTAAGGAGAAATTTGATTTCACCGACATGCACTTCTCTTTAGGTCCCGCGGAGAAAATATTCGGTCCTGGCGGAGTGCGAATAAAGACTCAGGGAACGGCTGAGCTAAAGTTTGGTGCTACGCTTAAAAATATTGATAACCCGTCGTTGCCTATCCGTAACAGGAAGACTACTACGATGGACTTCGATGAGAAGATAAATCTTAACGTGAATGGTAAGGTCGGTGACAAGGTAAACATGAATCTGAACTATAACACAGATGCGACCTTTGATTTTGACTCACAGAACCTTAAACTGAAGTATGATGGTAAGGAGGATGAGATTATAAAACTTGTGGAAGGCGGCAACATCTCTTTCCCGTCAAATAACTCCTTGGTGAGGGGAGCCAGCTCGTTGTTTGGTCTTCGTACAGACCTGCAGTTCGGCAAGCTGAAGCTACAGACAGTGCTGTCGCAGAAGAAGTCCAACTCAAAGAGCGTGTCTTCTAAGGGAGGTGTGCAACTCACTCCCTTTGAGATAGATGTCGCCGATTATGAGGAGAACCGCCACTTCTTTCTTTCCCAATATTTCCGGAGTAGGTATGACGACGCAATGAAGACCCTTCCCAATGTACTGACAGGTATCAATATTAATCGTATTGAGGTTTGGGTAACAAACAAGACCGGGACAACAACGAATACCCGTGACATTATTGCTTTAGCTGACTTGGGTGAAGGCTCACCTAATGTATTGCCGTCGAACTCAAGTAATAATATATATAATAATGTGAAATCACTTCCCAACGTACGTGATATCGATCAGGCAAGCCAGGCACTGCAAGGTATAGGTATGTCAGGAGGTTCTGATTTCGAAAAGCTCTCAAGTGCCCGTCTGCTTAACAGCTCAGAATATACTATCAATAAGGAGCTTGGATATATTTCCTTGAAGACAGCTTTGCAGACCGATCAGGTGTTGGCTGTCGCGCTGGAGTATACAGCCGGTGGTGTTACATATCAGGTTGGTGAGTTTGCGTCGGATATCAATGATGTAAACAGCGCATTGATAGTAAAGTCTCTGAAAAATACGAGTAACAACCCTCATCAGAGCAACTGGGGGCTGATGATGAAGAACGTGTATTACCTTGCCTCATCAGTCCAGAAAGAGAAGTTCCGCTTGGATGTGAAGTTCCAAAGTGATACTGCGGGTGTATATATATCCTACATACCTGAGCCGCAGGTTAAGGATATGACCATTATCAAACTGTTGGGAGCTGATCGCCTTGACAATAACAACCGGACGCATCCTAATGGATATTTTGATTTCGTAGAAGGATATACCGTCTCTAACGGACGAGTATTCTTCCCATCGGCAGAGCCTTTTGGCAGCTATATGTATAGCTATCTTGTGTCAAAGGGAATCTCTGCAGACAAAGCTGCGCAATATGCTTTTACAGAGTTATATGACTCAACGAAGACGGTAGCCAAGCAGATTGCGGAGAAAGACAAGTACACTCTTGTCGGTCAGTTTAAGGGGACGTCAGCTAACGTTATCTCTCTTGGGGCATATAATGTGCCACAGGGTTCAGTAGTTGTTACGGCAGGTGGTGTAACCCTGAGCGAAGGTTCTGATTATACCGTTGACTATTCCGCAGGAGAGGTTACGATTCTTAATCAAAGTATTATTGATGCCGGTACGTCTGTAAATGTCTCTTTGGAAAGTAATACCGATTACGCCCAGTCTCGTAAGACAATGTTAGGAGTGAACTGGGAATACGATTTCTCTAAGAACTTCCAGATAGGTGGTACGCTGCAACATCTTACAGAGCAGGCCTTGACGACTAAGGTTGCAATGGGAAGTGAACCTCTGAAGAATACTATATGGGGACTGAATGTCAATTGGAAGAAAGAAAGCCAATGGCTTACGAATCTTCTTGATAAAATACCATTCCTGCATGTTACGCAGCCATCGAATATATCTTTCTCGGCAGAGTTTGCTCAATTGATAGCTGGACAGAGTCACGGCACACAGGACAATGCCTCTTATCTTGATGACTTTGAGAATACGAAGAATGCCATTGATGTAAGTGCGCCGACATCATGGATAATCTCCAGCGTGCCGTCACTGTTCAAGAACGATGCTTCTTACATTAATGACCTGCAAGGCGGATATCATCGTAGTTTGCTTGCATGGTATAATATTGACCCATTGTTTACACGACGCTCTTCATCTCTTACACCGTCGCACATAAAGAGTGACATAGAGCAGTTGAGTAACCATTATGTCCGCGAGGTTTATGTCAGTGAGCTTTATCCAAACCGTGATCAAAGCTCTTATAATGGAGCAACCTCGACGTTGCCCATCCTGAACCTTGCCTACTATCCTACAGAACGTGGACCGTATAACTTTAACCCAAATCTTGATAACAGAGGAAGGCTAAGTTCTCCAAAGGACAATTGGGGCGGTATGATGCGTAAGTTGGATACCAATGATTTTGAGACTGCCAATATAGAATATATTGAGTTCTGGCTTCTCGACCCGTTCATCTATTCAAGTAAGCAGGCAGATGCGTCTTCATACGGAGGTGACCTGTATATCAACCTTGGTGAGATGAGCGAGGACATCTTACGTGATGGTAAGAAATTCTATGAGAGCGGTATGGCTGTTGATGGTACGCAGAGCTATACAGAGACGAACTGGGGACGTATTCCTACGCAGGCAACTGTGACATATGCTTTTGCTACGACCTCTGGCAGTCGTTCGTTACAGGATGTTGGTTTCAACGGATTAACTGATGAGCAGGAACGGCAATTCGGATCATATCAGGCTTTCCTAAACAGTCTTAATGTTGATCAGGATGTGCGTGACTCTATCATGGCAGACCCAGCTAATGATAATTACCATTATTTCCGCGGTAGTGACTATGACCAAGTTCAGGCATCAATCCTCCAACGATACAAACGAATCAACAACCCTCAAGGAAACTCACCGGATAGTGATACTCGCAGTGAGAGCTATGACACATCATATAAGACAACGCCAGACGTTGAGGATATCAATCAGGACTATACGTTGAATGAATATGAGAAATACTATCAGTATAAAGTGTCTTTGCGTCCTGAGGATATGGTGGTAGGCGAGAACTTCATCGTTGACAAGCGTGTGGCAACACCGCCGCTTCGCAATGGCAATCCAGATAATGAGAAGGTTACCTGGTATCAATTCCGTATACCTCTTAGGGAATATACTAATAAGGAAGGCTCGATAAACGACTTTACGAGCATTCGATTCATGCGTATGTTTCTTACTGGTTTTGAAAAACCGATAGTATTGCGATTTGGAAGCTTGGATCTCGTCCGTGGCGAGTGGCGCGTATATGAGCAGAATCTCACTAACTCGGCATCCACTTCTGGACGTATGGCTGTCAGTGCAGTCAATATTGAAGAAAACAACGACAAGACCCCTGTAAACTATGTCTTACCTCCGGGTATTGAGCGTGCTCAAGATCCTACACAGCCACAACTTGTGGAGGCTAATGAACAGGCTCTTGCCATGACAGTGACCAATCTTGGCACAGGTGAGTCGAAGGCTGTGTATAAAAACACTACGGTTGACCTTCGTCAGTATAAACGCTTGCAAATGTTTGTACATGCCAATGCCATGGAGCAGAATGTTACGAATCTTACAGATAACCAATTGGCAGTGTTTGTACGACTTGGCAGTGATTACAAGAATAACTATTATGAGTATGAGATACCATTGAAGCTCACACCTCCTGGTGTGTATGACAAGTATTCTCGTGCCGGTTGTGAGGCTGTATGGCCGGAAGTTAATATGCTTGATATATCACTTTCGGTATTAACATCCCTGAAGAAGCAGCGTAATCAGGCAAAGGCGGCAGGAACAGCAAGTTATAACCGTGAGTTTAGCATATACGATGAGAATCGTCCTGGAAACAAGATAACGATTATGGGTAATCCTACTCTTGGTGAGGTGAAGACAATGATAATCGGTGTGCGCAACCTTGCGGGAGAGGAGAAGACCGGTGAAGTGTGGGTAAATGAACTTCGTTTGCTTGAATACACCAATCAAGGCGGATGGGCTGCTCAAGGAACGTTACAGGTACAGATGTCTGACTTTGGAAGCCTGAATCTTCAAGGACGGTATATCACAGAAGGCTTCGGAGGATTGGAGGAAGGCGTCAGTCAACGTTCAAAATCTAATGATGGCAGCTATACCGTGACCACTAATCTTGAACTTGGTAAATTCTTCCCAGACAAGGCAAAAGTGTCGGCACCATTGTACTTCAGTGTAAGCAATGAGGAGTCCCGGCCTAAGTATAATCCATTGGATACTGATATGGAGCTTAAGGATGCTCTCGATGCAATGGATACCAGAGAACGTGACTCCTTAGAGGCAATAGCTGTAACTAAGGTGTTTAACCGAAACTTCTCATTGTCGAACGTCAGGGTTGGAATAGCCACAAAAGGACATCCTATGCCTTACGACCCTGCGAATTTCTCTTTTACATATAGTCACTCCCATAATCATACCAGTGGAGAGACAACTGTATATGAAAATGAGGATAACTGGCGGGGTTCCATCAACTATTCATGGACACCTGTGTATAAAGCATGGGAACCATTCAAGAAGATAAAGAGCAAGTCAAAGTGGTTTGACCTATTTAAGCGCTTTGGATTTAACTGGCTGCCGCAGAACCTTACGTTCAATACCGAAATGATACGCTACTATAAGGAATTGCAAGAGCGTGACATGGAAAGTACTGAGGGAACGTCACTGCCTTTGATCTTTGATAAGCAGTTCCTTTGGAACAGGGAATTCTCCTTGCGATGGGACCTTACGAAGAATTTCCACTTCAACTTCCGTAGTGCTACTCATGCTGAGATAGAGGAACCGTATGCACCAGTGAACAAAGACCTCTATCCTGACCGTTATGCGGCATGGAAGGATTCTGTGATGACAAGTATAAGGAATCTTGGAACACCATTGGATTATAACCAGACAGTGACAGCATCATATCAGCTTCCACTGAATCAGATACCGATACTTGACTGGGTGAATGCCGATGCCAATTATAATTCAACATATACATGGTTGCGTGGAACAGACCTTGAGGATGGAACGTCGCTTGGCAATTCTATTACCACAAACCGTACAGTGAATCTCAACGGTACGCTGAACATGGAGAAACTTTACAATCATTTCCCATTCTTAAAGAAGACCAATGACCGTTTCAACAAGACTAATCGTTCATCTAACAAGCGAAACACCAAGAAGAATGGCGATAAGAAAGGCAAAGATGATAGCAAAGGAAAGGATGGTAATGGTGGTAAGGAAGGAAAAGACGAGAACTCCGGAAAGGATAACAAAAAGAAGGAACTGCCCAAGAATAAGAACAGTTTTGAGAAAGAGTTGACTCTTGGAGCAGATACGGCCATTGAGGTGAGCCATGGCAAAAAGACCAGACGTATTATCGTTAGTGCCAAGACCACCGAAGGTAAGCCTTATAAGCTTAAGTGGAAGAAGTTGAGCGACAATAAGATTAAGGTCTTTAATAAGACAGACTCAGCAATAAAGGTAAAGCTCACGGTTACCGCAAAGGAGCCGTTGGATGACAAAGGATGGTATAAGACGGCTCAGTGTCTTGCCCGCGTGATGATGATGGTGCGTAACGTAAGTTTCTCGTACCGTGATCAGTATGCTATGTCTTTGCCGGGATTCATGCCAACAGTAGGGAATGCGTTCGGTCAGACAAACTCAATGGGACTGATGTCTCCAGGTCTAGACTTCGCGTTCGGCTTGATAGATGATTGTTACATTGACAAAGCAAAGGAGAACGATTGGCTGATATCTAATGATAACGTTACTAATGCGGCGACCAGCAAGACAGAAGACCTGCAGATACGTGCGACACTGGAACCAGTGAAAAACTTGAAGATAGATCTTAATGCCAGCCGTACGGAGACGGTGTCGAAGAGCGTGCAGTATGTGTATGAGGGCAATCCTACAACGCAGAGTGGAACCTTTACAATGACAACGCTCTCTATTGGTTCTTCCTTTGAGTCGATGGGTGACGCAAACAATGGTTATTATAGCTCTTCCTTCGAGAAGTTTGTTAATTCTCTCGAAAGCTTCCGTGGAAAGGTTCAGGCACAGTATCCTGAGAGTGGACCTCGCTCGGCAACAGCTGTCGGTGAGCAATATGGCGAGGTTAATAAGTACAGTGCCGATGTGATGATTCCTGCCTTTCTCAACACCTATACCAGTATGGGTGGCAATGGCTTGAAGATCTTCCCGTCATTGGCAAGTGTCTTACCTAACTGGACGATTCGATATAGCGGATTGACACAGCTGCCTTGGTTCCGCGACATCTTTAAGAGTGTCAACATCAACCATTCTTATAAGAGTATATATGCGGTAGGCTCATATCAGAGCTACAGTACATGGCAAGAGTATATGAACGGACTGGGCTATGTGCGTGATGCCACAACAGACATGTTGGTTCCAAGCTCCATGTATAACGTCTCTCAAGTGAGCATTAACGAGGCATTCTCGCCACTTCTTGGTGTAGATGTGACCTTACAGAATAATCTGACTGCTAAGTTGGAATACCGCCAGACTCGTGTACTGTCTCTCTCAATGACGAGTATACAAGTCAGCGAGGCTTTAAGTAAAGACTGGGTTGTCGGTATGGGTTATAAAATCAATAACTTCAATCTCTTTGGTGGTGGAAACCATCGTAAGGTTAAAAGCGGAAAGAAGAATAGTGGTGACGAAGAGGGTGCAAAAAATAAGAAAAACAACACCTCAAGCAATAAGAGAGGTGGTCTTAACCATGACTTGAACCTCAGGCTCGATATCTCGTATCGCCAGCAGGCCTCGGTAACAAGAGATATCGCATCTCTTACCAGTGCCGCAAGCAATGGAAACAAGGCCTTTAAGCTTAGCTTTATGGCAGACTATACGCTCAGCCGTCTGTTGACGATGAGTCTATATTATGACATGCAGACTAACACACCATTGTTGTCTTCGAGCAGTTATCCTACGACAACTCACGACTTTGGTGTAAATATGAAACTGTCATTGACGAGGTGATGAGGCTTGTCAATGACAGTTTTCGTTATTTCGTTATTTCGTTATTTCGTTATTTCATAATCCCGAAACAATCATGAAATCAGTAATCTAAACATGAGGATAGTCGGTGGTGAAGTGCAGGCCGCGGCATTCCTTACGCTCTATTGCCCATCGGGTGATGAGGTAGCCTACGTTGATGATGTTGCGCAGCTCGCAGATGTCCTTGCTGGCCTTGACGCGCTTGAAGAGGGCCTCCGTCTCCTCATATATGAGGTCAAGACGGTCCCAGGCACGTTTCAGACGGAGGTCGGAACGCACAATGCCGACATAGTTCGCCATAATCTCATTAACCTCCTTGATGCTCTGGGTGATAAGTACTTTTTCTTCATTTGTCATCGTTCCGTCATCGTTCCACTTTGGCACGTTGGTATTGAAAGAATATTCGTCGACGTGCTCAAGAGAATGTCTTGCAGCTGTCTCAGCATATACCACAGCCTCAATAAGTGAGTTCGATGCCAGACGGTTGCCGCCATGCAGCCCCGTACATGAGCATTCGCCGATGGCATAGAGGCGGTTGATGCTCGAACAGCCGTTGAGGTCTACTTTAATACCTCCACACATATAATGTGCCGCAGGACGCACTGGGATATATTCCTTTGTGATGTCAATGCCAATAGACAGACATTTGTGGTAGATATTAGGGAAGTGACGCTTTGTCTCATCAGCATCCTTATGAGTCACGTCAAGGCAAACATGGTCGATTCCGTGAATCTTCATCTCTTTGTCTATGGCGCGTGCCACAATGTCGCGCGGAGCCAATGACAGTCTCTCATCATATTTCTCCATGAATGACTCCCCCGTAGGCAACCGAAGGATGCCGCCATAGCCGCGCATGGCCTCAGTGATGAGGAAAGCGGGATGGGTCTCGCCTACATGATGTAGTACTGTAGGGTGGAACTGTACAAACTCCATGTCGGCAACTGTTCCCTTGGCGCGATACACCATAGCGATGCCGTCGCCTGTCGCAATGACAGGGTTGGAGGTGGTCATGTATACAGCCCCGACACCACCGGTGCACATCAGTGTCACCTTACTAAGGTATGTGTCAACTTTTTGTGTCTTTGGGTTAAGCACATAGGCGCCATAGCATTCAATATCCGGCGTGCGGCGTGTCACCTCTATGCCAAGATGGTGCTGGGTAATAATCTCCACGGCAAAATGGTTTTCTTTGATATCAATGTTCGGATGGTTGCGTACGGCTTCCATCAGCCCTCGCTGAATCTCTGCGCCAGTGTCGTCGGCATGATGCAGGATTCGGAATTCCGAGTGACCGCCTTCGCGGTGCAAATCGAATGAGCCATCTTTCCGCTTGTCGAAGTTCACGCCCCACCTTACTAACTCCTGAATCTGCTCTGGTGCCATCCTTACGACTTGTTCCACTGCCGCAGGGTCGGAGATATAGTCGCCTGCAATCATGGTGTCTTTGATGTGTTTCTCGAAATTGTCTACTTCCAAGTTTGTGACTGATGCTACGCCACCTTGTGCGAAAGATGTGTTAGCCTCATCGAGACTTGTCTTGCAGATAAGACAAATCTTGCCTTTATGTGCCCGTGCGACTTTCAAAGCATAACTCATACCGGCAACGCCAGCACCGATAATCAGGAAATCGTATTTGTAGGTCATGACTTAATGATTTTACTTTTTCGCAAAAATAGTGCTTTTTCTTCAATCTTGCAAATAAAACAAATCGTTTTACGCATTTAATCAGAATTTTTATATAAATTTGTACCCGAATAATGGTTAGAGGAGGTCCCGCATCATGTGCGGGATGAGAGGTTAAAGGTTATATGAATAAGAATTTGTTTTTGGCTTTTCTTGTTACGGCCTTAATGGTTCTTTCTGCTCAGGCACAGAGAGTAAGAACAATACAGCCAGATACAATACCGGCGCAAATGGTATCGCAGGATGATTGTGAGCCTTTGCCAAATGAAGAATTATCTTTCGGGTTACCTGCCGCAGACGCGACGATGCAAACCGATTCTTCATTTCTTGTGTCTGCCGTCTGCGGCGGCAGACACATAGACAATGTTTTATCAGACTTCCGCCACGGACGGAAGTCTGCCGTCTGCGGCGGCAGACACATAGACAATGTTTTATCAGACTCCCGACACGGACGGGAGTCTGCCGAATGGGACCGGTTGTTGCGTTGCCGTCTTGACGCACTGTTGAATGACCCGCTTTTTGAGACCACACAGCTTGGACTGATGGTATGGGACTTGACAGCAGACTCATGTGTGTATAAGCACAATGAGCGACAGCGTATGCGTCCTGCCTCAATAATGAAGAACCTGACTGCGGTGACAGCCATTGATGTCCTTGGGTTGGATTATCAGTTTAAGACCTCCCTCTATTACAAAGGAATGATAATTGACAGTCTCCGTACACTTGCCGGTGACATTTACTGTATCGGCGGCATGGATCCGAAGTTCGGGAGTAAGGATATGTCTGCCTTTGTGCAGGCAATCAAGTCTTTGGGTATAGACACTATCAGGGGGAGTATCAGTTTTGATGACTCTTTCAAGGATAAAGACCGGTTAGGGTATGGCTGGTGTTGGGATGATGACAATCCTGTTCTGACGCCTTTGCTTTGTGACAAGAAGGATGAGTTCTCATTGAGGTTCCTGAGCGAATTGCGCAGGGCGGGCATCATTATGATTGGTGGGGGAGTACAAAATTCCACAGTACCTATAGGGTCAAGCAAACTCATATGTGAACGGCGGCATTCCATAAAGGAGATTATTACGCAGACACTCAAGGAAAGCGACAATCTCTTTGCCGAATCGTTGTTTTATAACATCGCAGCTGCTACTAGTAATAAAGGGATATCCAAAGGAGCCTCTTCGAAACAAGCCCGCACAGCCGTGAGGCAGGTACTTGCCAAGGCAGGGGTAAACACCAGTGAGGATGATATTGCAGATGGCTCCGGACTCTCCTTGTATAATTACGTTACGCCAAACCTGGAAGTACAGTTGTTGAGATATGCATGGAGACACAAGGATATTTATGCGTTCTTGTCTACCGCTTTGCCTGTCGCAGGTGTCGATGGGACTCTGAAGAGTCGGATGAAGAACACAGCCGCATGGAAAAAGATATTCGCAAAGACAGGCACTGTTACTGGTGTGAGCTCTCTTGCCGGATATGCGCAGGCTGCCAATGGGCATGTCTTATGTTTCTGTATCATTAACCAGGGAATAAGTAAAACCAGTGACGGCAGGCGCTTCCAAGACAAAGTGTGTGCCGCCATGTGTCAATAAAATTAAGAATGAAGAATTAAGAATACTAACCTCTAACCTTTAAACTTTAAATGAACAAACAAAGGATTATTGAATGTGTCCCGAATTTCAGCGAGGGGCGCGATATGAATGTTATCAAGCAGATTACCGATGTTATTGAGGCTGTAGAAGACGTTAAGCTGCTTGATGTTGATCCGGGAGAAGCAACCAATCGTACCGTAGTTACTTTTGTAGGCTCTCCCGAGGCAGTTGTAGAGGCAGCCTTCCAGGCAGTGGCAAAAGCAGGACAACTTATTGACATGCGGAAACATCATGGCGCTCACCCGCGTATGGGAGCGACAGATGTCTTACCTCTGATTCCTGTCACTGGCATAACCTTAGAGGAATGTGCAGAGCTGGCACGGCAGCTGGCGCATCGTATTGCCGATGAACTGAGAATTCCATGCTACTGTTATGAAGCCGCCGCTTATACCCCGGAGCGTAAAAACCTTGCCGTATGTAGAGAGGGTGAGTATGAAGCTTTGAAGGAAAAGCTTACTACAGAAGGAAAACAGCCAGACTGCATGCCTGATATTAGTGAGCAGTCTGCCGTCATAGATTCGCATTTCATGCAGACAGGCTGTACGGCTGTGGGTGCCCGTGACTTCCTGATTGCCGTAAACTTTAATCTTAACACCACTTCTACCCGTCGCGCCAACGCCATTGCGTTTGATGTGCGGGAGAAAGGTCGTCCCATGCGTGAAGGCAATCCCATTACAGGTAAGATCCTTCGTTATGAGAACGGTGAGCCTATTATGAGACCAGGAACGTTGAAGTGCACAAAAGCCATTGGCTGGTATATTGATGAATATGGTATTGCACAGGTGTCAATGAATATTACAAATCTGAATGTCACTCCGTTGCATGTGGCTTTTGACGAGGTCTGCCGTTGTGCCTCAAATCGTGGTGTTCGTGTAACAGGAACAGAGATCGTCGGCCTTATTCCCAAAAAGACCTTGATTGATGCGGGGAAGTATTTTTTAGAGAAGCAACATCGTTCAACTGGTATCCCTGAAGCGGACATCGTAAAGATTGCGGTCAAGTCAATGGGACTCGATGACTTCTGTCCGCGGCAGAAGTCATATAAAACATCGTGTCTGTCGCCACAGACGACAGACTGGAAACCTTTCAATCCCAAAGAGAAGGTTATTGAGTATATGCTTGAAGACGATAATAAAGAAACGCATAGACTGGTTGATCTGACTGCAAAAGAGTTTGCTGAGGAAACTTCAAGAGAGAGTCCTGCTCCTGGCGGTGGTACGATAGCCGCCTATATTGGAGCATTGGGTGCCGCGTTGGGTACAATGGTTGCCAACCTGTCGAGCCATAAGGCAGGATGGGATGACCGCTGGCAAGAGTTCAGCCGTTATGCTGACCAAGGTCAGGAACTGATGTCAGAGCTTTTACGTCTGGTAGATGAAGACACGGAGGCTTTCAATCGTATAATGGCAGCCTTTGGTATGCCTAAGAATACAGATGAAGAGCGACAGGTCCGCTCTGCTGCGATACAGGAGGCTACGCTCTATGCCGCACAGGTGCCTTTGCGAACAATGAAAGCGTCATTACGTGTCTTTGAGCTCTGTCGAGTCATGGCAGAGACAGGGAATCCTAACAGCGTCAGTGATGCTGGCGTGGGAGCCTTGGCAGCCCGTGCAGCTGTATTGGGTGCCGGCTTGAATGTGAAAATCAATGCGGGGTCTTTAAAGGCTACAAAGTCTAATAGTCTGCCGCCGCAGACGGCAGATATGGCAACTCAACTCATCGACGAGGCAGACTCCTTAATAAAGATTGCTAATGCGGAGGAGACCGCTGTTATGGAAATCGTAAACTCAAAACTCTGAAGCGTGAAGACTTATATATACGAAACCTGAGAACCTAAAATAGAACCTTATATGATACCACAAGATTTTAGAAAAGACATACAGGAAGGAATACCTTCTTATCTGCCAGAGAAACAAGAATATGACAAGCGAGTTAGCCATGCTCCGAAACGTAAGGATATCCTAACTTTGGAGGAGAAAAAACTTGCTATGCGTAATGCATTGAGATATTTCCCAAAAGAACTGCATTCTCAATTGGCTCCTGAATTCATGGAGGAGTTGAAAGACTATGGACGTATCTACATGTATCGTTATCGTCCTACGTATAAGATGTATGCTCGTCCTATAGATGAGTATCCACATAAGAGCAAGCAGGCTGCTGCCATCATGATGATGATACAAAACAATCTCGACCCTTGTGTGGCACAACATCCCCATGAGCTTATCACTTATGGTGGTAATGGGGCTGTATTCCAGAACTGGGCCCAGTACAGACTTGTGATGAAGTATCTTAGCGAAATGACCGACGAGCAGACATTAGTTATGTATTCCGGTCATCCTCTGGGGCTGTTCCCGTCTCACAAGAATGCGCCGCGTGTAGTCGTAACCAATGGCATGGTGATACCCAACTACTCTAAGCCTGATGACTGGGAGCGCGATAATGCTTTAGGAGTGAGCCAGTACGGACAAATGACCGCAGGCTCGTATATGTATATCGGACCACAGGGAATTGTTCATGGAACAACTATAACTGTATTGAATGCGGCAAGACGATTGAAGTCCCGCCACGGACGGGAGTCTGATGGTTCTGATCGTATTCCTCTATTTGTTACCGCAGGACTTGGTGGTATGTCGGGTGCGCAACCTAAGGCTGGCAATATCGCTGGGGTTGTAAGTGTAACTGCTGAAATAAATCCACTTGCAGCTGGAAAGCGTTATGAGCAGGGGTGGGTTGATGAGTTGCATGACAACCTTGACGAACTTATACCTGCGATTATCAAGGCAGTCGCTGAGAAACGCGTTGTCTCAATGGCATATGTGGGTAATGTTGTGGATCTTTGGGAACGACTTGCGGAAGAACATATACATGTGGACTTGGGCAGTGACCAGACATCACTTCATAATCCATGGGCAGGAGGATATTACCCTGTTGGACAAACTTTCGAAGAGTCGCAACGTATGATGGCTGACAATCCGGCATTGTTCAAGGAGAAGGTTCAGGAATCTCTACGTCGCCAAGTGTCTGCAATCAACCGATTGGCGGAAGATGGAATGTATTTCTTTGATTATGGTAATGCTTTCTTGTTGGAGTCAGGCAGAGCTGGAGCTGATGTGTTTTCTGATAATTCCAAATCTGTTTTCCGCTATCCGTCATATGTTCAGGATATCATGGGACCGCTGTTCTTCGACTATGGTTTCGGACCTTTCCGTTGGGTATGCTCGTCGGGTGATCCAAAAGATTTGGAAGTCACCGATCGTCTGGCAGCCGAAGTCTTGTCAGAGATGCTTGACACGGCACCCTCTGATATTCAAGGACAGCTGGCAGATAACCTTCACTGGATACTTGAGGCGGGAAAAAACCACTTGGTTGTTGGCTCGCAGGCACGCATTCTATACGCAGATGCTGAAGGTAGGACAAAGATAGCTTTGGCATTCAATGACGCTATTCGCCGCGGTGAGATCAGCCGTCCTGTCGTATTGGGACGTGACCATCATGATGTGTCAGGTACAGACTCACCATTCCGTGAAACTTCCAATATCTATGATGGCTCTCAGTTCTGTGCCGACATGGCAGTGCAGAATGTTATAGGTGATGCCTTCCGTGGAGCCACGTGGGTTAGTATACATAATGGCGGTGGCGTAGGCTGGGGTGAAGTTATCAACGGTGGCTTTGGTATGGTCATCGATGGAAGTGAGGATGCTGACCGTCATATCCGTAATATGTTGTTCTGGGACGTTAATAATGGCATAGCCCGTCGCTCATGGGCGAGAAATAAAGGTTCAATTGATGCCATACGTCGCGAGATGGCTCGCACACCTAATCTAAAGGTTACACTTCCTAACTTGGTAGATGATAGTATAATAGAAGGGTGCTTCTAATGCTAATATAATCAATATAATCTTTCTAAACAATTAATATTTAAAAACCATGATACACCAGATTACAGCCGATCATCTAACCATAGAGCATATCGGTGAGATAATAGAAAGCAATAGTAAGTTAGAACTTAGCGAAGATGCTAAACAGCGTATAAAGAGATGTCGTTCTTATCTGGATAAGAAGATCAGTAGCAATGGTGAACCTATTTATGGCGTAACTACAGGGTTTGGATCTCTTTGCAATGTCAGTATAGGAAAAGACCAGTTGTCAAAGCTTCAAATCAACCTTATAAAGTCACATGCATGTGGTACTGGCGAGCGAGTACCTAACGTAATCGTGAAGATTATGTTGTTACTGAAGATACAGTCACTGAGCTATGGCTATTCAGGATGCAAACTGGATACGGTGCAGCGGCTTATTTCTTTTTTCAATAACGATATTTATCCAGTCGTCTACAAGCAAGGTTCGTTAGGAGCATCTGGCGATCTCGTGCCTTTGGCTCATCTGTGCCTGCCATTGGTGGGTTTGGGTGAAGTGGAATATCAGGGACGAATTATAAATGGCGCTGAGATTCTACGCAAAAAGCGTTGGAAGCCGATAGAGTTAGCTTCCAAGGAAGGGCTGGCATTACTTAATGGTACACAGAATATGAGTGCCTTTGCGGTGTGGTCTTTGTTACAGGCACAGCGGTTGAGCGATTGGGCAGATAAAATTGCCGCAATGTCACTCGATGCTTATGATGGACGTATTGAGCCATTTATACATGCCGTACATGCTGTTCGTCCTCATCAAGGTCAGATAGAGACCGCCAAGCGCATGCGTGAGCTGTTGGAAGGTAGCCAAATTCTCAATAACGTCAAGGCTCATGTGCAGGATCCGTATTCTTTCCGTTGTGTGCCTCAGGTGCATGGTAGTGTGAAAGACACAATCCGCTATGTGAAGTCAGTAATAGACATAGAGATAAATTCAGCGACAGATAATCCTACGGTATGTCCTGATGAAGATTTGGTAATTTCTGCCGGTAACTTCCATGGTGAACCGATAGCATTACCTATTGACTTTTTATCAATAGCCATGAGCGAGCTCGCAAATATCTCAGAACGACGAATCTACCGATTAGTATCAGGAACGCGTGGGTTGCCGAACTTCCTTGTGGCAAATCCTGGTGTGAACAGTGGATTTATGATTACACAATATACGGCAGCGTCGGTAGTAAGCCTAAACAAGTCACTGGCGATGCCATCATCGGTAGATAGCATACCGTCATGTCAAGATCAGGAAGATCATGTGTCAATGGGTGCGAATGCGGCAATCAAATTGTATAAGGTGATAAAAAACACTGAGCGTGTGCTCGCAATAGAATTGTTCAATGCCGCACAAGCTCTGGATTTCCGTTTGCCACTGCGCTCGTCAGCGCAGATATGCAATATTCATGCGGAATATAGGAAAGTTGTTCCGTTTATATTGAACGATGAACTGATGTATCCATATATAGAGAAATCTATTGAATTTCTGAGGACTCCCGTCTGCGGCGGGAGTTCTATAAAACATTGTCTATGAGTCTGCCGCCGCAGACGGCAGACTCCCATCTGCGGCGGGAGTCTGATAAAACATTGTCTATTAGTCTGCCGCCGCAGACGGCAGACTTTCCAAAGGGAACCTTGAGCTATTTCATAGTTGACAAACTTGTTTTATGAGGCTATTAATAAAGAACATCCGGACGATAGCTGGCATCGACTCAGAGAAACGTCATTTCCGGCAAGGTGCAGAAATGGCAGTTACGGAATATCTGAATGATGCCTGGCTTTATGTTGAGAATGGTATAATAAAAGATTATGGCACTGGCGAATTCAATGATATTGAAAGTGAATCAATAATCGAGTACGATGCCGGTGGTGGCATGGTTCTGCCTTCATTCTGCGACTCTCATACCCATCTTGTATATGCTGGTAGTAGGGAGGGAGAGT
Organism: uncultured Prevotella sp.; assembly: GCA_905236455.1. Taxonomy (GTDB): domain Bacteria; phylum Bacteroidota; class Bacteroidia; order Bacteroidales; family Bacteroidaceae; genus Prevotella. The sequence continues at coordinate 19,918 of CAJOPT010000073.1, forward strand.
TTGTTGATAAGATACGAGGATTGAGCTATGCAGAGATTGCTCGTCGTGGTGGCGGCATACTCAATTCGGCTGATCGCCTGCATGAGCTTACAGAGGACGAGTTGTATGAGCAGGCAAAGTTACGGGTTTCTGAAATTATCCATAAAGGTACGGGTGCTGTTGAAATAAAGAGTGGCTATGGTTTGAATACTGAGGATGAGCTGAAGATGCTTAGAGTAATCAGGCGAATCAAAGACACTACACCTTTGAAGGTTGTAAGTACATTCCTTGGAGCTCATGCGGTGGGACGTGCTTATTCCGGCAGACAGTCTGACTATGTGGATTTAGTTGTAAATGAGATGATCCCAGAGGTAGGACGGCAGCATCTTGCTGATTTTATTGATGTGTTCTGCGATAAAGGATTTTTCACTCCTGAAGAAACCTCTCGTATTTTGGAAGCTGGTGCCAAGTTCGGTTTACGTCCTAAGATACATGGTCAGGAACTGGCTGACTCTGGCGGTGTGGAGGTGGCGTTGCGCTATCATGCGTTGTCGGTGGATCATTTAGAGAGTATGACCGATAGTGATATTAAACTGCTTCAGAGGCACTATGACAGTATTTCCACCTCGTCAGAGGTGTCGTGTAATAGCGTAACTATGCCTACAGCATTGCCAGGTACGTCATTCTTCCTTAACATGCCTTATGCCCCTGCTCGTAAGATTATTGACAAAGGGTTGCCGTTAGCTATCGCAAGTGATTATAATCCAGGGTCAACTCCATCGGGTGACATGAAGTTCGTGATGTCATTGGCATGTATAAAAATGCGTATGATGCCGGTAGAAGCTTTTAATGCCGCTACATTAAACAGTGCCTGTGCGATGGGACTGAGCAGTGAATATGGCACGATAACAAAGGGGAAAGTCGCTAATTTCCTTATAACAGAGCCTGTGCCTTCTCTTGACTTTATTCCATACGCTTATACCACACCGTTGATTAAAGAAGTGTTCCTGAGAGGAAATCGCCTTAGCGCTTTTACAAAGCGAAGCGACTAAAAGAAACGTTTTCGGCAGACTTCCGTCTGTGGCGGAAGTCTGATAAACATTGTCTATGAGTCTGCCGCCGCAGACGGAAGACTCTGACGACTGGAACCAACGGTCGCTGGCCGAAGGGAAAAGCAGAATAAGAAAAACGCACCCGATACCGGGTGCGTTTTAATATGGATTTCTATCTGATAATAATTTGTTAGAAGTTAACACCGAAGTTTGCGATGAAGGCATTGCCGTGAGCGGTCACGTCATCACCGTCAGCGATGTTTGCGACACCGAACTGGTAGCCTACCTCTACATACAGGTTGTTGTATTCCAAACCGCAACCTAACTTGAAGCCCATGTCTGGACGATTGAAGTAACCACTATCGAACGAACTGGGTTTCTCGCTTGGCAATTCGCCTATGGCGTCTAATTTCGTATCACCGGCAATAGCCATTGCAAAATAAGGACCTACGTATGGAAGGATGGCAATATTGTCACCTGCCTGAATGCCATACTTGATGAGGATAGGAATCTCGAGATAGTTAATGTTTGCGGTGGCACCTCTCTTTGTTGGGGTTTCATATCCCTGCCATTTCTTTGTGATGTCACCCTTACCACCACGCTGTGTATAATACAGACCACTCTCAAGGAAGATAGGGGTTGTCTTAGAGCAACGAAGACCGATGACACCACCAAGGGTCATACCTACTTTTGAGTTCAGATCCTTAAAGTCTGCATCACTGCTACTGATGCTTGCCGCCGTGATACCGAGGCGTATGCCATAATAAACATTTTCTTTGTCGAGGTCAAAGCCACCACTACTGAATTGTGCAAATGCTGGTGCGGTCAATGCCATTGCCGCAATAGCTAAGAAAAACTTTTTCATAATGATACTTAATTGATTATAAATATTGTAATTATGTTTTATGGCTGCAAAGTAAATGTTTTTTTTTCAATTTTCCAAGAAATTGTCTTATTATTTGTTTTTTAATGAAGAATTCCCTTCGGTAGTTACCAGCCACTGATGCGACGGCGCAAGCCGATTCTTCATAAAAAAAAGAATATTTCTTTTTGTATTGTCTTCGGTTTTCCTTATCTTTGTAGGGTGATAATATAATACTGCCATGAGGATATTTTTAAGAACAGCGGTAATAATGGTTGTTATACTGCAAAGTATTGTTGCTATTGCTCAGACTCCCGTCCGTGGCGGGAGTCTGATAAAACATTGTCTATGAGTCTGCCGCCGCAGACGGCAGACTCCCGTCCGTGGCGGGAGTCTGATAAAACAATGTCTAATGAGTCTGCCGCCGCAGACGGCAGACTCTCTTCGCTTTAGCATTATCTTTGCACAAATCATTCAATGTGTGCGCATTTTGTTTGATTTTGTGCATTTTTTTTGTGTGTCAAGTAAAAAAGGCTTACCTTTGCACCGCTTTTATAAAAGATTACACATTGTTTAATTAATAATTTATGGCTTTAAAGATTGTTGTTCTGGCCAAGCAAGTGCCAGACACCCGTAATGTGGGTAAGGACGCAATGACCGCTGAAGGAACGGTGAACCGTGCCGCCTTACCTGCAATTTTTAATCCGGAAGATTTGAATGCTTTGGAGCAGGCTCTTCGTCTGAAAGAGCAGCATCCGGGTTCTACAGTTGGAATCCTCACGATGGGACCTCCACGTGCAGGTGAGATTATCCGTCAAGGATTATATCGTGGTGCCGATACCGGTTGGCTTTTGACCGACCGTTTGTTTGCTGGTGCCGACACACTTGCAACCTCTTATGCGCTGGCAACGGCCATCAAGAAGATAGGTGATGTTGACATCGTGATTGGTGGTCGTCAGGCTATTGATGGCGATACAGCACAGGTGGGACCGCAGGTTGCCCAGAAGCTGGGTCTCAACCAGGTCACCTACGCAGAGGAAGTAATCAGCGTGAAGGATGGCAAGGCTACTATTAAGCGCGTCATCGATGGTGGTGTGGAGACGGTGGAGGCTCCTCTGCCTGTAGTAATTACCGTAAATGGTAGTGCTGCCCCCTGTCGCCCCCAAAATGCCAAGTTGGTGATGAAGTACAAACGTGCTACCTGTCCTATGGAAAGGCCTGCAGATGGTACAGCTTACGACTATCTGTACGACGAGCGTCCTTACCTGACGCTAAACCAGTGGAGTGTTGCCGATGTAGACGGCGATGCGTCACAATGTGGTCTCAGCGGTTCACCAACCAAGGTGAAGGCAGTAAAGAACATAGTGTTCCAGGCTAAGGAGTCGAAAACTTTGACGGCTTCAGATGCTGACGTAGAGGGAATGGTCAAAGAATTGTTGGACGAGAAGATTATTGGATAAAGAGATATGGAGAATGTATTTGTTTATGTTGAGATAGAAGGTACACAGGTACAGGAGGTATCTCAGGAGTTGCTGACCAAGGGTCGTAAGCTCGCCAATGAACTGAAGGTAGAACTACACGCAGTTGTTGCCGGTACTGGTATCAAGGGCAAGGTAGAGGATCAGATTCTGCCGTATGGCGTCGACAAACTGTTTGTCTTCGATGGTGAAGGATTGTTCCCATATACTTCCGCGCCCCACACGGACATCTTGGTGAACCTTTTCAAGGAGGAACAGCCTCAGATCTGTCTGATGGGTGCTACTGTCATAGGTCGTGACCTCGGTCCACGTGTGTCATCATCATTGACTTCTGGTCTGACAGCCGATTGTACAGAGCTGGAGATTGGTTCTTATGAGAATAAGAAAGAAGGTAAGGTCTATGAGAACCTGCTCTATCAGATTCGTCCCGCCTTCGGTGGTAACATCGTGGCTACCATCGTGAACCCAGACCACCGTCCCCAGATGGCCACCGTTCGTAGTGGCGTGATGCAGAAGGCTGTCTACGAGGGCAAGGCTAAGAACGAAGTGGTTTATCCTGAGGTTGCTAAGTATGTAAGCCCTGAGGCATACGTCGTGAAGGTGCTCACCCACGAGGTGCAGGCTGCCAAGCACAACCTGAAAGGTGCGCCTATCGTTGTTGCCGGTGGTTATGGAGTGGGCTCTAAGGAAGGTTTCGACCAGTTGTTCCAACTCGCCAAGGTGCTGCATGGTGAGGTTGGTGGCAGCCGTGCTGCTGTTGATGCAGGCTGGATTGACCACGATCGTCAGATTGGCCAGACTGGTGTTACCGTTCATCCGAAGGTTTACATTGCCTGCGGTATCTCTGGACAGATTCAGCACATCGCTGGTATGCAGGACTCTGGTATTATCATCAGCGTCAACTCTGACCCCGATGCTCCTATCAACCGCATTGCCGACTATGTGATTGTTGGTACAGTGGAGGAAGTCGTTCCCAAACTCATTAAATACTACAAACAGAATAGTAAATGAAATTCAAGATTTTCAGGTTACTCTTTTTAGTAGTCTTTACCATTATTAATATATACTTGGTATTTCTTTACCATTATTCAACATTACAACGAATATTGAGTATATGCTTTGCTATTTGGTTCACAGGAGAATTCTATCAAGAGTGCAGAAAATTAAAGAAATAAAAGATTATGGCAAACTATTATAGTGATCATCCTGAGATCGGGTTCTACTTGAACCACCCTCTGATGGCTCGTATTGTTGAGCTGAAGGAGAAAGGCTTTGCTGATGCAAAGGAATATGACTATGCCCCTGTTGACCTGGGCGATGCCATCGAGAACTACAAACAGATTCTCGATATCACAGGCGATGTGGCTGCCAATATCATTGCGCCTAATGCTGAGGATGTCGACCTCGAAGGTCCACACTTGGAGAACGGTCGCATGATCTACGCAAGCAAGACTTACGAGAACCTTGATGCCACCCGCAAGGCTGGACTGTGGGGTGTCTCGATGCCTCGTCGCTATGGCGGTCTGAACCTGCCAAATGCTGTGTTCTCTATGTTGAGTGAGATGATTTCGGCTGCCGATGCCGGCTTCCAGAACATCTGGAGCCTGCAGAGCTGTATCGACACGCTCTATGAGTTCGGTTCTGAGGAGCAGCGTCAGAAGTATATCCCACGTGTTTGTGCTGGTGAGGGTATGTCAATGGACCTTACCGAGCCTGATGCAGGTTCTGACTTGCAGCGCGTGATGTTGAAGGCTACCTTTGACGAAAAAGAGAACTGCTGGCGCCTGAATGGTGTGAAGCGTTTCATCACCAACGGTGACTCTGACATACACCTCGTGTTGGCACGCTCTGAGGAAGGCACGAAGGACGGTCGTGGTCTGTCAATGTTCATTTACGACAAGCGCAACGGTGGTGTTGACGTTCGTCACATCGAGCACAAACTGGGTATCCATGGCTCACCCACTTGTGAGTTGACATACAAGAACGCTAAGGCAGAGCTTTGTGGAAGCACTCGTCTTGGACTGATTAAGTACGTCATGGCACTGATGAATGGTGCCCGTCTGGGTATTGCAGCACAGTCTGTAGGTGTTGAGCAGGAGGCTTACAATGAGGGCTTGGCGTACGCCAAGGAACGCGCTCAGTTTGGTGAGAAGATCATCAACTTCCCTGCAGTATATGACATGCTCAGCCGCATGAAGGCTAAGCTTGACGCAGGTCGCTCGCTGCTCTATGAAACAGCCTGCTACGTCGATGTCTACAAATGCTTAGAAGATATTGAGCGTGACCGCAAACTTACACCTGAGGAGAAACAGGAGATGAAGAAGTACCAGCGTCTTGCTGATGCATTCACACCATTAGCCAAAGGTATGAACTCTGAATATGCCAACCAGAACGCCTATGACGCCATCTCGATTCATGGTGGCTCAGGCTTTATTATGGAGTATAAGAGCCAGCGTCTGTTCCGTGACGCACGAATCTTCTCTATTTATGAAGGTACTACCCAGTTGCAGGTGGTCGCAGCTATCCGCTATATCTCTAACGGCACGATGCTGAATAATATCAAGGATATGCTTGCAGCACTTCCAGAGAACGCCGATGCGGCACTGAAGGCTCGCATAGAAAATCTGCTTCCTGTTTATGAGGAAGCTCTCAACTATGCCAAAGCTCTTGATAATCAGGATGCCTTTGACTTCCTTGCCCGGCGTTTGTATGATATGACAGCAGAGTTAGTGATGTCACTGTTAATCATCCGTGATGCAGCCAAGGCTCCAGAGCTGTTTGCAAAGTCAGCCAATGTATATGTTCGCATGGCCGAGGAGGATGTCCTGGGTAAGTCTTCTTACATTAAATCTTTCAAGGCTGAAGATTTAGAAAGCTTCAAGGCTTAGGAAAAGGAATCGTAAATAAGAGGGTGTGATCACACCCTCTTATTAATTTGTTCATTTTTATTTTGTTTTTACCATGAGAAACTTATGTTTGTCTATTGTTTTTGGAATGATGAGTATAGTCTGTATGGCACAGGCTAATAGTGTGTTGTGGTACGATAAACCAGCTGATAATTGGTGGGAAGCCCTTCCTGTAGGTAACGGAAGGTTGGCTGCAATGGTATATGGTGGTACGGCAGTAGAAGAGATTCAGTTCAATGAAGAAACCTTCTGGGCAGGTGGTCCATATGTAAATAATAGCCGTGAGGGTTTACCACATCTGCAGGAGGTGAGAAATCTTATTTTTCAGGGGCAGAACAAAGAAGCAGAGAAAATTCTCGACAGGTATTTCCTGACAGGTCAGAATGGCATGCGCTATCTTCCTTTGGCAAGTTTGGTGCTTGAGATGCCTGATGGGAAGTCTGATAAAATATTGTCTAATAGTCTGCCGCCGCAGACGGCAGACTTCCGTCCGTGTCGGAAGTCTGATAAAATATTGTCTAATAGTCTGCCGCCGCAGACGGCAGACTATCGCAGAGAATTGAGTCTTGACGATGCTATAGCTACGACGCGTTTTAAGCATGTGGCTTCCTCTGTTACTTATGAGCGGAAGGTCTTTGCGTCATTGTCACAACCAGTTATTATTGTAACGATGAAAAGCAGCAAGCCAAAAGCTTTGGATTTGTTGGTGTCAATGCGCCCTGCCATGCCATCCGCGCGGAGTAGTGCCAATCATAATCAACTTCGTCTTATCTGTGACGGAGTCTCACAGGAAGGTGTTCCAGCGGCATTGCGGGCGGTAGCCTTGCTTGAGGCAGAGAGTGATGGTGTTCAGACTGTGGAAAATGAGAAGCTCAAGATAAGCAAAGCTACTCAGTTAACTCTATATCTTACTGCAGCAACCAACTACGTTAACTTCCAAGATGTTTCCGGTAATCCGGAAAGGCAAACGGAGAACACTCTAAATGTTGTAAGAGGAAAAAGTGTCGATGCGCTGATGGCAGAGCATATCAGCCTCTATCATAAGCAATTTAATAGAGTATCTTTGCAGTTACCTTCTACGAGTCAAAGTCAGTTGCCTACAGATCAGCGCATAAAGAAATATTCGCAAGGTGGTGATGAGGCTCTGGCTGCTATGCTTTTCCAATATGGAAGATATCTGCTAATATCATCATCTCAGCCAGGTTGCCAGCCAGCCAATCTTCAAGGCAAATGGAATCATAACCCCAAGGCTGCCTGGGACAGCAAGTATACCACAAACATTAATCTGGAGATGAATTACTGGATGGCAGACGTGGCAGCCTTGCCGGAATGTCAGGAACCATTGTTCTCGCTTATCAAGGATGTCTCTGTAACAGGAGCGGAAACAGCGCGTATCCTGTGGGGAGCACGAGGGTGGGTGCTTCATCATAATACAGACTTGTGGCGTGCGACAGGACCTGTCGATGCCGCAAAGTATGGTATATGGCCAAATGGAGGTGGTTGGCTTGTACAGCATCTATGGCAGCATTATCTCTTCACTGGTGATAAGTCCTTTCTGAGAAAATGGTATCCAGTGATGAAAGGAGCTGCAGACTTCTACATATCTCATCTTGTCCGTCATCCGCAACATCCATGGCTGGTCACAGTGCCTTCCATGTCGCCTGAGCATGGTCCAGAAGGTACAAATACAAGTATTACCGCAGGGTGTACAATGGATAATCAGATAGCTTATGATGTATTGGAGAATACCCGTCAGGCTGCTGAGATACTGGGGGCAGATGTCAACTATTGTGATACGTTACAGCATATCGCTGCTCAGCTTCCTCCCATGCAGATAGGACAATACGGACAGTTGCAAGAATGGATTCAGGATGCCGATGATCCAAATGATACCCACAGACATGTGTCACATCTCTACGGACTCTATCCAAGTAATCAGATTGGCCGTTATTCTACTCCAGAACTCTTTGAAGCAGCTAAGACAACACTGGTGCAGAGAGGGGATATGGCGACAGGATGGAGCCTTAGCTGGAAGCTTTGTTTCTGGAGTCGGTTACAAGATGGGAACCATGTATATAAGATAATACGTAATCTTATAAATATACTGCCTAATGACAGTGTGCAAAAGCAGTATCCTAACGGAAGGACATATCCAAACATGTTAACGGCTCATCCGCCTTTCCAGATAGACTGTAACCTAGGTTATACTGCCGGGGTGGCTGAGATGTTATTACAAAGTCATGACGGTGCTGTACATCTTTTACCAGCATTGCCTGATGCATGGGCTGACGGAAAAGTGAAAGGGTTGCATGCCCGTGGAGGCTTTGTCGTTGATATGCAATGGAATTGTGGGAAAATTCAGAAAGCTGTAGTACATTCTACTATTGGTGGAGTCTTGCGTCTGCGCTCCGCCGTGCCGCTTTATGGAGAAGGACTTGTCAAGGCGAAAGGAGAATGTCCAAACTTATTGTTTCGCTCCTCAAGGATTCGGCAACCGCTTGTTAATACGAGTCCTTTGATACATAAGCCATTGCCGCTTGAGACTTATGAGTATGATCTCGAAACCATACCAGGTAGATCTTACAATATAAGATCGGGAGAGTGAATCGATTTGTCTTTTTGTTCGCTTAATCAAAATTTTGCATTATTTTTATATAAGATAAGCTGCACCTCAACAATAAAAATAAAATAAGTTTTATTTTGTATTGTCTTCGGTTTGCATTATCTTTGCATTTATGATAGACAGACCTACTATAGACCGTATTATGGATGCTGCCAACATCGTTGATGTGGTATCAGAGTTCGTGACATTAAAGAAGCGCGGTACAAGCTATAAAGGATTATGTCCTTTTCATGATGACACAACACCTTCTTTTTCTGTATCTCCAGTGAAAGGTGTCTATAAGTGCTTTGCATGTGGAGAGGCTGGTAACGTTGTGAACTTTGTGATGAAGCACGAGCAGATGACTTATCCAGAGGCACTTCGCTGGCTTGCCAACAAATACCATATAGAGATACGTGAACGTGAGTTGACCAATGAGGAACGACAAGCAGAGAGCGAGCGTGAGTCGATGTTTATCGTCAATGAATGGGCTGCAAAGTATTTTGAGAAAACCCTTCATGAGGATGTTGATGGTTTGGCTGTGGGAATGCAATATTTCCGTAGTCGTGGTTTTCGTGATGACATCATACGTAAATTCCAATTAGGCTTTTGTCTTAGTAAACGTGATGCTTTTGGCAAGGCGGCTATGAAGGCAGGCTTCCAAAAGGAGTTTCTTGTTAAAACAGGTTTGTGTCTGGAGCGTGAAAGTGGTGAGCTTGTTGATCGTTTCAGCGGGCGTGTAATATTTCCATGGTTAAGTGTTAGTGGAAAGGTTACTGCTTTTGGAGGTCGTCTATTGGATTCCCGTACGAAAGGTGTTCAGCAAAAGTATGTCAACTCGCCAGATTCGGATATTTACCACAAGGAGCGTGAGTTGTATGGTATATACCAAGCGAAGAAGGTAATAGCTAAAGAGGACTGCGTTTATATGGTCGAAGGCTATACAGATGTTATTGCAATGCATCAGTGTGGAATTGAGAACGTAGTCGCAAACTCTGGTACGGCACTCAGTTTTTATCAAATACGCACATTACATCGTTTCACTTCGAATATAGTACTGCTCTACGATGGTGATGAGGCAGGTGTTCATGCGGCTATGCGAGGTACCGATATGCTATTGTCGGAAGGAATGAACGTGAAAGTGTTGCTGTTGCCCGACGGTGATGACCCAGACAGCTTTTCCCGCAAGCATACCGCAACCGACTTCCGCCAATATATCAAAGAGCATCAAACCGATTTTATTGTCTTTAAAATAGATGTATTGTTGAAAGGTGTTACAGATCCTTTGAAGCGGTCTGAGGCTATTAATTCCATTGTGAAGAGTATATCAGTAATAAAAGATCAGATTCTGCGTGCTACATATATTCGTGAATGTTCAATAAGAACAGGTATGGGCGAGCAAACGTTGATTGCCACTATGAATAAGATGATACACACTGAGAAAAATTCTACAGGCAACAATGGAAATATTAGTGCTGATGATAATGTTAGTACTAATAATAATGTGGATATTCCAAATAGCTATGCTCAACAGGACTCAAAGATTGAGAGGATGCTTATTCAAATGGTTATACGCCATGGTGATGAGATAATTCTGCGGGATGTTGAGGATGAGGACACTGGTGAGAAAATGAATCTTAATGTTGCTCAATACATACAATATGACTTAAGTCTTGACAAGCTTACATTTGGGAATCCTTTTTATAACCGTATATTAGAAGAGGCGGTGGCTCATAGTAATGATGAGGGGTTCAAGGCTGAGACATATTTTACACGTCATCCGGATATAGAGATAAGTTCATTGGCAGTAAGCCTGAGTGTTGAGGAGTTCAAACTGTCAGAAAGATTAAGAGTGCGCACTGGTGAGCAAATATTACGTGACAGAGTGGTACATCTGATACTTGACTTTCGCATGAGTTGGGTTGAACAGCAACTAAAATTATTGCGTGTGCAATTATCAAAAATTTCTGGAGATGTGGAAAGGATGACACAAACAGTAGGGGAAATAAAGCGGATGCAGGAGATTCGTAATCTTCTTGCCAAGAAGCTGGGAAATGATATTGTTGTATAGGTATGATATATATTCATTGGTTAGGAGTGTTTATATATGCCCTGGTAGTCATTGCTGTGATAGTCAGGGTATTGATGGACAGGCTTCAGCCTGCTAAGACAATGGCATGGCTGTTGGTCTTGACATTCCTGCCTGTAGTGGGTATCGTATTATACTTTTTCTTTGGACAGAACACACGAAAAGAACGTATAATAACACAAAAAAGCCTTGATCAGCTAACGAAACGTTCTATGCTGGAGTTCGTTGAACAAAGAAACCTGATACTTCCAGAGGAGCATAAGGTTGTTATCAATCTATTTATTAATCAAAGTGCCGCACTCCCCTTTAAAGACAATTCCATAGATATTTATACAAACGGTTATGAGTTCTTTCCGGCATTGTTAGCGGCAATATCACAAGCGAAGTCACATATACATCTTGTCTCATACATCTTTGAGGATGATCCGTTGGGCAATGTTGTCGCAGATGCCTTGATTAGCAAGGTTCGCGAAGGCGTGGAGGTGCGAGTAATCTATGATGATGTTGGTTGCTGGAAGGTAAAGAACCAATTTTTCGAGAGAATGAGAGAGGAAGGAATAGAGGTTCATCCGTTCCTTCCTGTCCGCTTCCCTTCATTTACAAGTAAGGTTAATTACCGAAACCATAGGAAAATCTGTGTCATTGACGGGCAGATTGGCTTTATTGGTGGTATGAATATAGCCATGCGGTATGTAAAAGGTCGAAAAGGCAATTCTTATTGGCGTGACACTCATCTTAAAGTGCAAGGTTCGGCTGTCTATGGCTTGCAGCGTGCCTTCCTCATAGACTGGTACTTTGCCGATCGTACCCTTATTAGTAATAGGATGTATTATCCTGGGGTTAGCGGGGAATTTGGAAACTCTGAAAAGAATGGAGATGCCACACTTACAGGGACAACAAACCTATGTGCTGGCCTTATGCAGATTGTAACGAGTAATCCAACAAGTCCTTGGCCCGATATAGAGCAAGGGTACGTCAGAATACTTTTGGAGGCTAAGAGGTATGTCTATCTTGAGACTCCATATTTTCTGCCGACGGAGCCGATACTTTTTGCAATGCGTACGGCAGCTATCGCAGGAGTTGATATTCGGCTGATGCTTCCATTGCATGGTGATGCTAAGATTGTGGAATGGGCATCACGCTCATATGTCATGCAGACAATAGAGGCAGGGGTTAAGGTTTATTTCTATAAGCCAGGATTCAATCACTCTAAGCTTCTTGTGAGCGATGATTCTATAGCTTCATGCGGCTCCGCAAATATTGATTTTCGTAGTTTTGAAAACAATTTTGAGGCGAATGTTTTTATATATGATAAGTCAATATGCCTTCAGATAAAAGAAGTCTTCCTCGTTGATCAGCAGCAATGTATTCTGTTGGATGACATGACTGATCTTGAGCATCGACCATTTGTCAATCGTTTATGGGAAGCATTCGTCCGTCTTTTGTCTCCGTTGCTATAATGTCTAAAATTTCCTTTTTTTATTTGAATATACTAAAGTTGACACTGCCATATGAACGGTGTTCAACAAAGTTGGGGTGTCGTGTGAAGTCGTGATCTTTTCCGTGCTCAAATACGAATATTCCATTATCTTTCAATAGCTGATACTTAAAGATAAGGTCTGGAATTGTAGGCAACAGATCTAAAGAATATGGAGGATCTGCAAATATAAAGTCGAAAGTATGGTTGCATGTCTTTAAAAACCTGAACACGTCACCACGAAGAAGTATGAGTTTCTCAGTGCCAATCTTTTTTATACACTGGCTAATAAAGTTAGCATGGTTGCGGTCTTTTTCCACGCTTATCACTTTCTCACATCCTCTCGATACAAGTTCGAGGGAGATACTTCCTGTTCCTGCAAAAAGATCTAAGGCTGTAGACGCCTCAAAGTCAATATAGCCGTTTAGCACATTGAAGATGTTCTCTTTTGCAAAATCGGTAGTGGGGCGGGCTTTAAAGGTCTTTGGAATCTCAAAATGCCGTCCCTTGTATTGTCCTGTGATAATTCTCATTTGTGGAGGAGTGTCAATAAGTCGTATGGTATATCTTGGAGTTTGTTCTCTTGTAATTGCGTGGGGTCTATACTCTGGCGAATGGTAAAGACACGTGTAAGGAATCGGCGTAGTTGGTTCGTAAGCCATTCCTGATTTGGTATGTCACCTGCAATATGTAGTTCGTCTTCTTCTGCATTAAGTCCCAGTTGGTTCCATATATGAAGAAGATAATATAGTACATCATTGGCATGTGTTGTCTCAAATGTGTTGAAATACTTGAAACGGTTCTTTGCGAAGCAGAATACTTCCATTTTGTTATCGTGGAAATAAGCGAATAATTTTCCTCGTTCACCGATGAAACTGCGGTGGTACAGATGTTCCCACACAGGATGTGATACGGGAACGTATCGGACGTCACTGAAGTGATCGTCAATCACAACTTTTAGATCTTTGTTGATGGCAAAGACTGCGACGGCATTCTGTTCTGGTAGTATACAGTTAATGAACGGTGGCGTTGAGTTTGGGAAAGTATATGTGTAAAATGTTTCTTCGTGTTCTTCTTGATATTCATCTATTGGTGTGAGCATGACAGGAGCATCAAGCATTATTAATGCACAGTTACAACCGCTTGACAGGAGTTCTGATGTGCCAAAGGCTTCCCTAAGGTTGGCTGCCATGGAAATACTGTTGTTTACAGGATATTGTTCGTAGGCTGAAATGCCATTTGAGCTATCTGTTTTTGGTATTGCAAATGACAATGACTCATCGCTTATACGAATAATAATCCGCTTTTTCGACTCTTGTAAATTTATTTTCTCCATAGTTGTTTATTTTTATTCCCAGTTGCCAGCATTGTTGTTGGCTGATGTAAGATCTCCTATCCTTAGACCTGGATAGTGTCCTGACTCGTTGGCATTTTCTATAAGGTTGGCAATAGAGTTTTCATCGAGTCCGTTGAGATATTGCTGATATTGTGCTCCACATTCCATTAAGGGAGTCTGTTTTCCGGATTTCTCAGTTTGCATGGTAGCGGCAAGCTCAAATCTTTCTTCGTCAGAGTAGGGTATTAATGTAATAGAGTCTGCTAAGAATCCTCCTTTGATAAGCGTGGCAAAGTCTCCGGAATAAACCCCGGTCACTTTTTTGTAGCTCTCTTCAGCCTGTCGTATTGTAACGAGTCGCTCCTTTACAGTCTGCTCACGCTTCTCTCGTTCTTCTTGGAACCTCATAGGACTGTAGACGCTAAGGAAGCAAATTAATATTAGTGCGAAGACACAACATGTTAGTATAAAATGGTTGTTTATTTTTTGTCTCATTTCTGGTTATTTAATCAAAAAATGCATTATCTTTGTGGTGCAAAAGTACAAAAAATAGTGTTGAGTGATAAGGGATGAGTGTTAAAAACTCAAAACTTAAAACTGAAAAGAATGCTTGTTGATGAATTAATATATCAAATACGTAAAGAGTTCGGCTTTGACCCGACTATTGGACAACAACATGTACTGAACGTCTTTGCCGATTTCATGACAGACAGAGACCCACGTGTCGTAATGGTTCTACGTGGAGCCGCAGGGACAGGTAAAACTTCTCTTGCCAGTGCGATAGTACGCACGATGGTCTGTCTGAGGCAGAAAGTTATGTTGCTGGCTCCCACAGGTCGTGCGGCTAAAGTTTTCTCCTTGCATGCTGGTTTTTCAGCATTTACTATTCACAGGAAGATATATCTTCGGCGTACATTTGATGGCTTTGGCGGGATGTTCACTCTTAATTATAACAAGCTGAAAGACACCTTATTTTTTGTTGATGAGTCTTCAATGATTTCCAACGAAGGTTATCAGGATGCGGCATTCGGCTCAGGAAGACTTCTCGATGACCTCATCCGCTTTGTTTATAGTGGACAAAACTGTCGTATGATGCTTATTGGTGATAAGGCTCAGCTGCCGCCAGTAGGCGAATTGGAGTCACCAGCATTGTCAGGTACTGTGTTGTCAATGTCTGGATTAAAAGTCTATGAATGTGATCTTGATGAAGTATTGCGGCAAAGTCAGACGAGTGGTATTCTGTATAATGCTACTGTAATAAGACGTATGATAACTCATGATGCTGTTACGCAGATGCCATGCGTACGTTTCACAGGTTTTCCGGATATTAAACTTGTTCCTGGTGATGAATTGATAGAGAGTCTTGCCTCAAGTTATTCCAAAGTTGGTGTTGACGAGACAATGGTAGTTACTCGTTCAAACAAACGTGCAAATGTTTACAACCTTGGTATTAGAAACACCATCTTGGGTAGGGAAGAAGAACTTACTTCTGGGGATCGTTTGATGGTGGTGCGTAATAATTACTTTTGGACTGAAATGTGGGATCGAGTTAATGATAACGCAAATAATGGCACTCAATCCTTAAGTGATAAGGGGAAATTTGACTTTATTGCTAATGGTGACATTGCAGTGGTGCAACGAGTGCGTAATGTAAGGGAACTTTATGGGTTTCGTTTTGCTGATGTTTGGTTGCAATTTCCAGATTATGACGATGAGGAGATTTCCCTTACAATACTGTTAGACACATTGCAGGCAGAGGCTCCAGCGCTGACACATGAGCAACAAGAGAGACTCTTTAACTCTGTGCTCGAGGATTATGCGGACATTCCAAGGAAGTCGGAGCGTATGAAAAAATTAAAAGAAGACAGATATTATAATTCCTTACAGGTAAAGTATGGTTATGCGGTAACTTGTCATAAAGCTCAAGGTGGGCAATGGGAGCATGTATATTTGGATCAGGGCTATATGACAGATGATATGTTGTCACCTGACTATATACACTGGCTTTATACAGCCTTTACTCGCGCTGTCGAGTGTTTGTATTTAGTCAATTGGCCTAAGGCGATGACTGAGATAGAGAGATAAAAGATTATAAAAGAAGATTGGGAATATGATATATATTAATGAACATATTAACGACATTAACCTTTCTGTTGCGTTACAAGAGATTTCTGATCAGAGGCGAGAACAGGCTTTGAAGTTCAAGAATGAGTTAGGACAGCGTCTTTGTGTTGCCGCTTATTTGTTGCTAAAGCAAGGTTTGCGTGAAGAATATGGAATTATCGATAATCCTATTTTTGGCTATGGTGATTATGGTAAGCCATTTATAGTAGATCATCCAGATATATTCTTCAATATGAGTCATTGCCGGGAGGCTGCCATTTGTGTGTTGAGCGACTCACCTGTAGGAGTAGACATAGAGACAATACGGTCATTTAAAGAATCCTTGGTTAATTATACTATGAATGAGAGTGAATGTAATCAGATAGAAAACGCAGACCATCCAGAGGTCGAATTTATTAGGTTGTGGACAATGAAAGAGAGTCTGATGAAACTCACAGGAAAGGGAATCAGTAATAATATGAAAGACATTCTCACGGATGAGGTTGATTTCACGACCGTGGAATGTCTTGATAGAGGGTATATCTATACGATAGCCAGAAAGCGAGAAACTTTAGCAACAGAGAAAAAGCTATTTACTCTGGCTGTATAAAGGCGAATTTTTTCCATTGCTTATCCTGATTGAACGCAATGAAGGCACTGCTACGAACCTTTAGGGTTCCTTCCATTAAGGTAGACTTGGCAAAGGTGCTACCGCTAATCTTGGGTGGAATTGCTCCCATTACTTTAACTGTCACCAGTCCTGCACATTTGTCAAAGGCATCTCCGCCAATACTTTTTACCGCCACTGGAATTACAATAGAGGTGATGCTGGCACAGCCATAGAAGGCATCACTGCCAATGTCCTTTACGGAATTTGGAATTGATATACTTTCAAGACTGGCGCAGTTCTTGAAAAAGCCACTGGGAACTCTCTTTATTCCTGATGGGAAGTTGGCAACACGAAGGTTGCTACAATCCTCGAAGACACTTGTCCCGAGATATGCCACGGAGTTGGGCACATCTATGCTGTCTAAACTACTGCAACCGTTGAATGCGTCTCTGTCTATGGACTTCACCCCACGGGGGATGTCAATATTCTCAAGACTTCTACATTCGGCAAATGCATTGTTGCCAATTCCTGTCAGTCCATTTGGCAGTGTGATGGAACGCAGGTTCGTACAGCCCTTGAACATGGCATTGGGCACTTCCTTGATAGTTGCGGGAATGGTATATTCCTCTAATGAGCTACAGCCACGAAAAACTCCGCTACCCATTTTCTTGATATTCGCAGTGAAGATTACTTCGGTAAGGCTGCTACAATCCTCAAACATACCGCTCGCTATCTCTGTTATCTTAGCAGGAATGGTAACGGAAGTAAGGCTTGAACAGCCTTTGAAAGCCTCAGCGCCAATCTTTGTGATGATTGAAGGCAATGCTATGGATGTCATACCAGAGCTTCCGGAAAATGCACCGGCACCAATCTCCTCTACGTAACAGGTGATGCTGTCAAGTGTTATCTTCTCAGGAATGACAATGTCACCTATGTATGGCTCATTGCCTTTCACTACAGTTGCAGTTTCCTTTTTTATGTTTATCTGGTATGCGATACCATCGATTATTGCTTTGTTCTTTCCAAACTTGAAATCAATGGCGCAAACGGGAACTACCATGCCAAGTAAGAGCACGATTAGTAGGACGGACTGTAGCTTCTTTTTCATGAAATGAGAATTATAGGTTTGCCAATTCAATCACCTTGTCTACCGCGGCACTAATGCCATCGAGGTTCTTGCCACCAGCACTTGCGAAATGTGGTTGACCGCCTCCACCGCCTTGAATTAGCTTGGCTGCCTCACGTACCATCTGTCCGGCATTCAAACTGTGTTGCTTTACCATGTCTTCACTGAGCATGACACTCAGCAATGGCTTGTTGCCTGCAGTTGACCCGATGACGCATAATAGACTTTCGGGGATAGCCTCACGTATCTTGAAAACGAGGTCTTTGGCAGCGGCAGCCTCGATAGGGAGCACAGCCTTTACAACCTTAGCGCCATTAATTTGCGTTGCGCGTTCAATCAATGAGGTCTTCATCCTTTCCACTGCCTGTGCTTGGAACTTCTCGATATCTTTCTTCATGCTGTCATGCTCTTCCATGTATTTGGCTATGACTCCTTTGAGATCCTTGGCATTATTGAACATAGCCTTTAATGCGCGTACGGTGTCTTCCATAAGATAAATAGCCTCTTCGCAATTCTTGCCGGTGATAGCCTCAATGCGTCGTATGCCGGCAGCGACACTTGCCTCGCTGAGAATCTTAAACATTCCGATGCGACCAGTGCTTTGAGCATGAATACCACCACAGAACTCACAGGAAGGACCAAAGCGTACGACACGTACCTTGTCACCGTATTTCTCTCCAAATAGTGCAATAGCGCCAAGCTTCTTGGCTTCTTCCAAAGGAGTGTCACGATGTTCGTCAAGTGGAAGGTCTTGTCTTATAAGCTCATTAACCAACCGCTCAACCTCGCGTAGCTGTTCGTCTGTAACCTTTTCGAAATGTGAGAAGTCAAAGCGTAGAGTATCTGGACTGACGTATGAGCCTTTCTGTTCTACATGGTCACCGACAACTTGTTTCAATGCATAATCGAGAAGGTGGGTTGCTGTGTGGTTGGCGGCACTGGCTGTACGCTTGTCAATATCTACACATGCCATGAAGTCTGCCGTAATGTCTTTCGGCAGTTCTTTCACGATATGTATACTTTGGTTGTTTTCCCGCTTGGTGTCAATAATGTTGACAGTCTCGTTTTCACTAACCAGTACACCCTGATCACCTACCTGTCCACCCATCTCTCCATAGAAGGGTGTGTTGTCAAGTACGAGCTCGTAATACGTATTCTTCTTCTGTTTCACTTGTCGGTAGCGCAGAATATGACATTCATATTCCGTGTAGTCATAGCCAACAAATTGTTGCTCGGCATTCTCAGATCCAGATACGATTATCCAGTCTCCATTCTCTACTTGTGCGGCATTACGGGCTCGTTCCTTTTGCTTCAGCATCTCAGCGTTGAACTGATCCTCATCAACAGTATATCCGTTCTCACGGCAGATTAGTTCTGTCAAGTCAAGTGGGAAACCGTATGTGTCGAACAGTCGGAAAGCATCTGTGCCGTCAAGGACTGTTTTTCCGTGTGCTTTCAGCTCGTCCATGGCACCGTTAAGCAGGTTTATGCCTCTCTCCAGCGTACGGAGGAAGGAGTCTTCCTCCTCCTTGATAACTCTGCCGATTAGTTCCTGCTGGGCAGGCAGTTCGGGATAGGCTTGACCCATCTCCTGAATAAATACAGGTAAGAGCTTGAACATAAAGGCTTTTTTTTGCCCTAAGAATGTATATGCATAGCGAACGGCACGTCTGAGGATACGTCTGATGACGTAGCCAGCCTTGGCATTGCTCGGTAGCTGACCGTCGGCAATGGAGAATGCAACTGCGCGCAAGTGGTCAGCGATAACTCGCATAGCAATGTTTATCTGCTCGGAGCTGTAGGATTCTTCAGATTTTCCGGAATCTCCGGAGTTTCCAGATTCTTCGGTAGTATACTTAAGACCAGTGAGCCTCTCCTCTTCCTTGATTATCGGCTGGAAGATATCTGTGTCGTAATTGGAATGTTTGCCTTGCAAAGCGCGGACAAGACGCTCGAATCCCATTCCTGTGTCGATGACGTTCATAGACAGTTTCTCAAGGTTGCCGTCTGCCTTGCGGTTGAACTGCATAAACACTAAATTCCAGATCTCTATGACTTGTGGGTTGTCTTTGTTGACTAATTCACGGCCGGGAACAGCAGCCTTTTCCTCTTCGGTGCGAGAGTCGAGGTGAATCTCTGAGCAAGGTCCGCAAGGACCCGTGTCGCCCATCTCCCAGAAGTTATCATGCTTGTTTCCGTTAATGATGTGGTCAGCTGGTACATGCTTTGCCCAGTATCCGGCAGCTTCGTCATCACGCTCCAGACCTTCTTTCTGGTCTCCTTCAAAGACGGTAACGTACAGATCTTTCGGGTCAAGCTTCAAAACGTCTACTAAGTATTCCCACGCCATGTCAATGGCACCTTCTTTAAAATAGTCACCGAAAGACCAGTTACCAAGCATCTCAAACATGGTATGGTGATAGGTGTCGTGTCCTACCTCCTCCAAGTCATTGTGCTTGCCGCTTACACGCAAACATTTCTGGGAGTCGGCTCTACGACGTGGCTCTGGTTGTTTTGTCCCGAGGATGACGTCCTTCCATTGGTTCATTCCTGCGTTGGTGAACATCAATGTGGGGTCATCCTTGACAACCATCGGGGCTGATGGTACTATTACATGTCCTTTCGACTCAAAATACTTTTTATAAGAGTCGCGAATCTCATTAGCTGTCATCATATTATTTTGGTTTTACTGATTTGCGATTAGTGATATTTTTCTTGTGAGATGATTTCTTTTTTATCAAAAAACACGGCAAAGTTACAAAATTATTCATAAATATTTTATACCTTTGCAAAAAATATAAGTAATTAATAGCAAATCAGTTGTTTTACTGAACACAATTAAGTTGTGATTAGCAAAAAAATCGTATCAATGACACTGAATAAGGAAAAAAATCTAAAGCTGTATTACTCCATTAAAGAAGTAGCTCAGATGCTGGATGTCAATGAGAGTCTTCTAAGGTATTGGGAAACTGAGTTTCCGCATTTAAAACCAAAGACTACAGGAAACCGTGTACGACAATATACGGAAAAGGATATTGAGCAAATCAAGGTCATTTACAATCTTGTGAAGGTAAGGGGGTTCAAGATTGCCGCTGCGCGTAAGATGCTCAATCAGAACAGAAGTGGGGTAGAGAAGCAGGCTGAGATTCTTGAGACACTGACAGCTGTTCGCGAGGAACTGAAGGCTATCAAAGTGCAATTGGGCGGATTGGAGTAAAGTCTTTATAGCATCTCTTAATTTCTATAATCCGACAATATATATACAAAAAGAGGATACCGAGGTATCCTCTTTTTGTAATTCCTTAAAGGAATGTCTTTTTACTTGTTGATGAACTTTTTACCATTCTGCAGAACGATGCCCTTGTAAGAAGCATTTACACAACGCAGGATTCTATCTGAGAATAATAGAAAGGTGAGATAACTAATATAATGTACGCGCGTACATTATATAATTTACTACTCTTATCACTCGCATTGGCATTGCAGATTACACACCTTAAGGCTATAAGGAGCAGGAATAGCCAGACCTCTACTGTGTAAATTAACCAAAATCATGTTAATATAGCTAAAAAATAAGTTACGCAAACCTTTACGTAAACTGTGGTATTTGTTTTTTTTTTGAAAAAATTTGGTTGAATAAATATATTTAATTAATTTTGCCTCACGTTTAATTAAAATCCTCTCATTTTATGGGTGATACAGACCATAATGGGAAAGTTAGCAAACAGATTGAATAACAGTACAATTAATTATAACTAAAACAAACATTTATGTATCTACAAATCAAAAGAGCCGCAATGGCTTTATTCCTGAGCTTGTTCTGTTTTGTTGCATATGCGCAGCAGACAGTTACGGGTACGGTGAAAGACGCTACGGGCGAGCCGATGATTGGTGTTACAGTCTTGCTTGACGGTCAGCCGGCCGCCATCACAGACCTTGACGGTAACTTCAGCATCACCAACGCCAAGCCGTCTTCAGTGATCAAGGTGACCTACATTGGCTATGTCGACCAGCAGGTAACAGTTGGTAACAAGACCAATTTGGACATCACGCTTAACGAGGACAACCAGCAGTTGAACGAGGTTGTCGTAGTAGGTTACGGTACGATGAAGAAGAGCGACCTGACGGGTTCAATCTCCTCTGTCAACACGGAGCAGCTGAACGCCAAGGGTGCCGCCTCTGTCATGGGTAACCTCCAGGGTAGCAACCCTGGTGTAAACATCACACAGGGCTCCGGTCGTGCCGGTGGTGACTTCAACATCGAGATTCGTGGTAAGTCATCTATCAACTCTGAAACAACTCCTTTGTTCATTGTCGACGGTGTTATGTGTAACGACATCAACTTCCTTAACCCGCAGGACATCGAGCGTATCGACGTGTTGAAGGACGCTTCCTCAACCGCCATCTACGGTTCACGTGCTACTGCCGGTGTCATCATGGTAACTACACGTGGTGGTCTCTCCATCAACAAGGAGCAGAAGCCGACCATCAGCTATGACGGTTACTACGGATGGTCAAAGGTTGCGCGCATGCCGGAGTTCATGGATGGTCAGGAGTTCTATGACTATCGTTTCAAGAAGTTCCTTGTTTACGGCGGTAACCTGTCTACATCACCTGTAGCCAACCCAGTTTACCAGCTCAGTGATGCTATCCTCGAGCAGTGCCTCCTCCGCGAGCACACTGGTTCCGGTGCCTACAAGATGAAAGAAATGCTTGCCAACGGCAGCACATATGACTGGCCAGACCTCGTTACACGTAACGGCAGCCAGCAGAACCACTTCCTCTCTGTCAATGGCGGTAGCAACACTGTCAACTACCACTTCGGAGTAGGTTACAACCAGGAGGACGGTATCTATGCTAACGATAGCCAGCGCCGCATTAACTTCAAGGGTAGTGTTGACGCAAAGATCAACGATGTCATCAGTGCGGGATTCAGCATGAACATGGCTAACATCCATAACAATTATGCTAACGACGATGCAATCAAGTATGCTTATCGTATGAACCCGTTCATGATTCCTTACGATGCAAACGGCAACGTTAACCATAAGCCGGGTAACATCTCTGCTCTGGGCACAGACTCCTATCAGTTCTCTGACCAGCTGAGTACACTCGACGTGATGAACAGTACCAAGAAGAAGCGTGAGACATGGCGCTTGCTCGGTAACTTCTACTTGAAGTTCAACATCCTCAAAGGTCTTGACTTCAAGACCACATTCTCTCCAAGTTATACATACTATCGTCAGGGCTTCTTCGGAGGTTACATCGATCCTAAGACCAATGCTCCATACGATGACGGTACATATAACACCACCGACAACAAGAATGAGGCTAACATTCAGACAAGCCGCGGCATCTCATGGACATGGGACAACGTGCTGAACTATAACACCACCATAGCAGAAGATCACAACATCAGCTTGATGGGACTGTTCTCAATGGAGAAAGGTACCACAGAAAAGATAGGTTGGTATGCTACCAATGTCATGAACTTGACAGACTGGTGGAACCTCGCAACCGGTGACTTCAATACCGATGACTCAAGCAACAGCTATACCGAGAGCAGCATGACATCATACGCTCTGCGTGCAAACTACAACTGGAAGAACCGCTACCTGTTGACTGCTACAGCACGTTGGGACGGCTCATCTAAGTTTGCCAAGGACAACCGCTGGGGTTTCTTCCCATCAGCAGCTCTTGCATGGCGTATCACTGAGGAACCGTTCATGCAGAATATCAACTGGATCAGCAACATGAAGTTCCGTCTGAGCTACGGTGTTACTGGTAACAACACAGGTGCAGGTAACTATGCTACACAGCAGACAGTAAATGGTCCTATCTACTATCCATACGGAACAGTTTACTCTCAGGGTTTCTATCCATCAAGCATCGTAAACAAGGAGCTGAAGTGGGAGACATCTAACGAGATCAACGTAGGTCTTGACTATGGTTTCTTCCGTGACCGTGTTCGCGGTACCATCGACTGGTATACCAAGAAGTCTAAGGACCTGCTCTTCGCCGTTCAGCTTCCTCTCGAGTCAGGTGGCGGTTCGATGATGACCAACATCGGTTCAGTACGTAACAAAGGTATTGAAATCTCTCTTACCACAGTAAACGTACAGAACAAGGACTGGAACTGGGAGACTACCTTCACCTTCGCACACAACAAGAACGAGGTTCTTGAGATCAACGGTACCGGTGACCGCGTGCTCAGCAACAGCAACGGTGGCCTTAACGGTAGCTTGTTCATCGGTCACTCCACCAATAGTATCTACACATACGAGTGGGGCGGCATCGTAACAGACCATGACATGGTTGTTCCTAACACTCAGGCTGCCATCAACAAGGGACTCACCCCTGGCACTACGATGAAGGAGTATGACTACTTCTACAATGTATACGGTCTGACAGAGGGTCAGCCATACGTAATCGACCAGAACGGTGACGGTGTCATCAACACTGATGACCGCACAATCCGCAACGCCGACCCTGTTTGGACTGGTAGCTTTACCTCCAACCTCTCTTGGAAGAACTGGGACTTCAACGTCTCTCTCTATGCTAAAGTGAACTGCGAGGCTTACTCAAACTTCATGAGTGAGTATCTGAACCTTGGCGACCGTGGTCGTATGCGTCTCCAGGAAGACTGGTACATCCCTGCCGGTACACTAATTGACGTTGACGGCATCAATGAGGATGGTACATATATCAATCCTAAGTATCAGACATCTACTCACTATGGTGATTATCCATTCCCGAACAATGGTGGTTCAAATGGTGGTGTAGGTCTACACAGCGACTACTGGAACCAGGCTAAGTGCGTTACCAACACATCATTCGTGAAGGTAAAGAACATAACATTGGGCTATACCTTCCCGAAGACATGGCTCAGCAAGTTCGGCTGCAAGCATCTGCGCCTCTATTGCACTGTTACCAACCCGTTCGTATTCACAAAGTATGACGGTTTCGACCCAGAGTGGGCTGACGCTGCTCTGAAGAACGACGGACCAAGTACTGTTACTTATCAGATAGGTGCAAGCATTAAGTTCTAAACAGTTAAATAACCAGAAAGATGAAAAAGAAAATATATTTATCAACAATTGCAGTTCTGCTCGCGGGAATGACTCTCACAAGCTGTGACGACTTCCTTGAGGCAGAGAACAGGACCGCCGGAGGTCAGACTGCAGATGACTATTTCGGACAGGATGCGTCAACCTACCTTGTTGCCACATATAACAGTCTGAAGAGCATCGTATACAACCCAGCACTCTATTGCCAAGGTACAGACTTGTATATCATGACCCGCGGCAAGGCTGCCGGTGAGTTCAATGAGTATACTATGACCGACGAGAACAGCACCGTTACGAACTATTACTCCAACGTGTACAAAACCATCAACTACGCAAACGGTGTTATCTCATACGGAGCTGAGGGTACAACAGTGACTGACGAGGCTCGTTTCCTTCGTGCATACGGTTACTATCTGCTGACACAACAGTTTGGTGCTGTGCCATACATCACAAGGTATATCAATGACCCGGAGACCAACTATCCGCGCACTCCGCTGACAGAGATCTATCCAGCATTGATAGCCGAGCTGACAGACCTCTACAACAACTCATCACTTGCCGCTCAGGATCATACCGGTAGGGCAAGCAAGCAGGCTGTTGCCGCATTGCTCGCAAAGGTTTATCTTGCAGCAGGATGGGATCTTGACACCCCAGCTAATGACATCGCAAAGGGTACATACTCTGTAAACAGCACCGCCAACTTCACAGAGGCTGCGGCATGGGCAGAGAAAGCCATCAATGGTATTCAGCTTACTATGTCATTCGCAGACAAATGGAGCCCTTCAAACGAGGGCAACGCAGAGGAAATCTTCTCTGTACAGTACGACCGTGCCGGTTATCCTGGTGACGCTTCTGACGCTGGTCACAGCATGCAGAACAACTTCGGTGGATACTACGGAGCCTGCACAACCACTGGTGAGAAGAACGTAAGCAGTGAGGATGCTCAGTCACAAAAGAGTATGTATCTCTTCGAGAAAGGTGACAAACGTTACGATGCAACCTACATGACTACCATGTGGAATGGCACAATGGAGAGTGCCACCAAAGCTAAGTGGGGTTCTGAGGGTTACTATGCATACTACAACGTTGATGACCCAGGTAAGAACCTGATTATCGCCCATCGTTACTTCCCATTCTATGTAACTGAGGCTGAGGCTGAGGCTGAGTTCGCAGCAAACAAGAAGCTGTATGCTAATCCTACTGTTGACGGCAGCCTGAAGTACATCACACAGGTGACCGCCGACATCCTGACCTTGCCAAACGTAATCCATTACACCTTCAAGGCTGACGGATCGGTTGACAAGAAGACTACACAGGCTATCGCCACTTACAACGTACAGACCAGCAATGGCGTGTGCGTCAAGAAGTTCGATGACCCTGAGTCTGCACAGCTCACAGGTAGCAACTGCTTCCGTGACATCGTTCTGTTCCATGTCAGCGACATGTACCTGATTGCTGCTGAGGCTTACCTCATGGCAGGTCAGACAGCACAGGCTCTGGCAAAGGTTAACGCTGTTCGCCAGCGTGCAGGACTCGCAGCTCTTAGCTCTTTCGATGACTATATTCAGAATCATGTCAATTACGGCACAACAAGCTCATTCACGTTCAACAATCTGGATGTAATCCTTGACGAGCGTGCCCGCGAGCTGTATGCAGAGGGACACCGCTGGATGGACCTCCGCCGCACAAAGCAGCTTGTCCGCTACAATGTTGAGTTCAATGAATATGTAACAACACCTGCTAAGATGATGGACGTCGCTGGTACAGCATATAAACTCTACCGTCCTATTCCTGCAAACGAGATCAGTGCTAACACTGGTATCTCTAATGCAGACCAGAACCCTGGCTATGGTGCTCCTGTCTCAACAACTGACGCTGAATAAAAAGCCAATTAACTATAAAACAATAAATAAGGCACAATTATGAAAAAGTTTATATATTCACTTGCAGCCGTATTAGCTCTCAGCTGTACATTCATCTCGTGCGGTAGCGATGACGATGATGAGAATATCTCATACTCTACCACACCAGAGAAAGCTACTGTTGGAACTTACAATGGTACGTTCACTAAGCAACTGACTGATTCGGAAGACGCACCTGAGACAGGATCAGGAACCATTACATTATCAGACTCTGGTATTACTGGTGTGTCAAACGTGGAATTCAGCTGCCCGACATTGGGGATTGACGCTACATCCGTAGCAAATATCGCCAACGCAAACAGAGGGTTCTACTTCCTGAACCAGATTGTAAGCGCAAGCAATACTTTAGAGACAGCATTCTCCGGACGTATTGACGAAGGCGGTAACATGGTTGTACGCTTCTCAAAGTCAATGAAGGTTGGTAGAAAGAACTATACTTACACCTTCGTATTCGAGGGAGCAAAGCAATAATCCTTAAAATGCCTGTGGTGGAACATGACTTTCACCACAGGCATACATAAAAAAGAAACAGTATAACTGTTATATGATCATTTAATTATTAATTTTTTAAACTTTAAAGTTATGAAAAAGTATTTACTAAGTGCAGTTGCATTTGTTGCAGCTATGAGCGCAAGCGCACAGGTTGAGGTAATCCAGGTTGATGCTGACGCTCTCGGAGTTGGCTCTGATGCCGTAACCCTTACTAAAGGAACATCTTTCGGTGAGATTGCCGGTAAGATTTCTGCCTATGCAGCTTATGACGACTCTTACAAGTCTGTTGACTGCAAGAACAACGACTACAACAAGGTTTCTGTTGACGGTCAGGAGATTTTGACAAAGGGTGGTATCCAGGGACAGACCAACCCAAAGAACGATGATGGCTCTCCAGCTAACACTTTGAAGCCAGCTACCGGTGGTGCAGTTATCGGTTTGACCGCTGACGCTGACGGTTGGGTTTATGTAGTAAGCAAGCTGTCTTCTAACAAGCAGTACACAGTATTCGAGGAAGGCGAGCCTATTGGTTACTCTCTGACTATGGAAATCATTGATGACCACTTCGCAGATGGCGTTCTTTCTTACAAACTCGTTGGTGAGGGTGAGTACAACATCCTTCCTGCATCAATGGCTCCACTGCCATGGGCAGAGAGAATCGCTTTGAATATTCCATCACATGAGGAAACAGATGCTGAAGGTAATGTAACGGTTAAATATGACTATGAGATTAAGAAGAATGGTCTTGGTGTAATCTTCTTCCCAGTAGCAGCAGATTGCAAGTATGAGGTTTGCGCTTCAGGTTCTAAGATCTCTTTCAGTGGCTTTGCATACAGCCCAACAGAGGCTACTGAGGTTCTCGTAAAGAACGACGATGGTGCCGTTAAGGATATCCTTACTCCACTGACAGCTGTTAAGACTATCAACGTTGCTCCTACAGCTAACGTAAATGCTCCAATGTACAACGTTGCTGGTCAGCAGGTAAATGCTTCTTACAAGGGCATCGTTCTGCAGAATGGCAAGAAGTACATCAACAAGTAATCAATAAACTATTGTTGATATTTAATAAAATGGGATGTCTCACACAGGAGGCATCCCATTTTTGTTTGCTAATAGCTGATAAAGTATCTTTCGGTTATCCGTCTTATTGCAAGAAACGTCCGTTCTTTTATTTGATTTAAGCTATATAATCCAGCTGGTGTCGCCGAATACTTCTTTGATGGTAATCTTGGCAGCCTCTTTCTTGGTGAGCTGCTGGCTCCATGTCACGCGGGCTTTCGGCTGGAAACCGGCACCGCTGTTGTTGTATTCTTGGTAGCGTACTATTCCTTCTGCCGCCGGATCATGGTAGTCTGTCCAGTTCTGCCAGCCCTCAGCTGTTATATGTGCTCCCATCTCGGAGTTCATGAACAGGGTGTGTGCGTATGCGCGCCATGGTCGTCCAAGGTAGACCTTGTCAACTCCCTCTGCGGCAGTCAGTCTGCAATGGTTGAATATATATCCGTATTTAACATCCTGGGGCGTTGAGGCTGCAGTGATGTATGAGTTTACCTTGCTCTTTATCTCACAGTTCTCAAACCATGCCGTGGAAGGACCGAAGATAAAGTCTGTCGTTCCTTCAATGTAGCAGTCCTTAAAGAACAAGCGTGTATTGGCTACACCGGTATATACCGTGTCCTGGTTGCCAAGAAGCTTGCAGTTTACGAAGACAAGCTTATCACCTTCGGTATGGAGTGCTACTGCCTGTCCCAGCTTCTCAGCGTTGTTTTCTATGGTGATGTCGCGGAAAGTGATATTAGAGCCTTCCACCTTCACGGTATATGTGCGGAATGTGCCCATAGACTGCGTGCCAGGCATTGGCATGGAGGAATCTGCATTAGGCTCTGCGCCAATCTTTGGAATCTTGACATTGGCATGGTCATCATAGGAGATGATAGTATTGTCACGGTCCTCACCAATGATCTCAATGTTTGTCAGCCATGATGGGATGATAACTTTCTCTTTGTATGTGCCTTTCTTTACAAAGATTACTTTTTTGTATTCCATGAAGGCGCGACAAACTTCCACTGCCTCATTGATTGTTCGGAACTGACCCGTACCGTCACGCGCGACAATAAGCGTGTCGGTATTGTCATATTTACCACGGGCGTTAGCAGTTAGTGCCATGAGCAGGCACAGTGTGAAAATGAAATTCTGTTTCATTTTTATGAATTATGAAGGTTAGTAAGATTTATATTATTTGTGACACCTCTTGGAGGTCATGGATTTTCTTGAGGCTGTCAATGATGACCTGGACGTCCTCACGGTCATGCACGCGCAGCTCGATACTCCCGTCGAAGATACCACTGTCGCTTGATATGGTAATCTTGCGGATATTCACACCTAACTCCTCTGAGAGGATCTCGGAGAGGTCTAACAAAAGACCTTTCCTGTCGATGCCTCTCAGGCGTATGGTAGCATCGAAGAACAAATGCTTGTGCATCTCCCATTTGGCATCGAGAATCCTATTGCCGAAGCTCGCTTTCAGTTTCGAGGCTACCGGACAAGCTCTCTTGTGTATCTCTATATGCTTCTTGTTGTCAATATATCCCAGAATGTCATCTCCTGGTATAGGGTGGCAGCATTGTGGGAATATAAACTGGTTGATGTTTTCTTCGGAGATGAAGATGGGCTTCTTCTTGTTGAAGTCCTTTTCTACAATATAATACTCTGGCTTTTTTGCTTCCTCCTTTTTCTTCTCACCACTGTGATTTATAAACGGCACAAACTTTCGCCAGGTTGGTATGTTCTGTTGCTTCTTTCCGCTCAACTCATCAAGGTCGTTGTCGCCAAGAATGATGTTTTTCTCACCAATAGCTTGAAGCAGACTCTCATGTTTACGTTGCTCATGCAGGTCACAGAGCTTGTCAAGGACAGATGAGTTCAATTCCATGCCATTCTTCTGTAGCCATTGCTGCAGAATCTCTTCACCTTTCTTCTGCACCTCCCTTGCCTCACGACGTATGATGGTCTGAATCTTACCTTTCGCCTTTGCTGTGCTGACGAAGTTAATCCAGTTGGCTTGCACGTGCTGTGACTTTGATGTGAGTATCTCAACCTGGTCGCCACTTTGTAGCTTATGGCTCAAAGGCACCAGCTTGTGGTTGACCTTTGCACCGATGCAGTGGCTTCCAAGGAAGGTGTGTATCTGGAATGCGAAGTCGAGTGCCGTACATCCTGCCGGCATAGTCTTAATCTCACCCTTAGGAGTGAACACGAAAATCTCGGATGCAAAAAGGTTTAGCTTGATGGCATCAAGAAAGTCCATGGCATCAGGCTGTGGGTCGTCAAGAATCTCTTTTATTGTGCGGAGCCAGTCATTGAGCTCGCCCTCATCCTCAGTCACTTCCTTGCCGTCTTTATATTGCCAATGTGCTGCAAAGCCTTGTTCGGCAATCTCATCCATCCTGTCTGATCGTATTTGAACTTCAATCCATCGTCCTTGTTTAGACATAAGGGTTACATGCAGGGCTTGGTATCCGTTGGCTTTTGGATGGTTTACCCAATCACGCAACCTGTCAGGATGGCTTTTATAGATCTTGTTTATCGCCACATAGATATTGAAGCAGTCGTTGACTTCTTCATCGCGCCTACGTGGGGTGAAGATAATCCTGACGGCGAGGATGTCGTAAATCTCGTCAAAGGTGACATGCTTTGTCTGCATCTTGTTCCAGATGGAGTAGGGGCTTTTAATACGAGCCTTGATAGTGTATTCCAACCCCATCTTGTCAAGCTCCTCACGTATGGGATCGGTAAAGCTCTTGAAAAGTGTGTCGCGTGATGCCTGTGTCGTTGCGAGCTTACGATTTATGGCATTATATGCATCCGGGTGCTCATATTTGAAACTTAGGTCCTCAAGCTCAGTCTTCACCTTATTCAACCCTAACCTGTTGGCAAGGGGAGAGTAAATATAAAGTGTCTCACCTGCAATCTTATATTGCTTGTTGGCTGGTTGAGACTCTAATGTCCGCATATTGTGGAGGCGGTCGCATATCTTTATCAGGATGACACGGATGTCATCGCTCATCGTCAGCAACAGCTTCTTGAAGTTTTCAGCTTGTGCTGAGGCTTGTTCTCCGAAGATGCCGCCACTGATTTTCGTAAGTCCATCGACAATCTGTGCTATTTTTGAACCGAAAATATTCTCGATGTCTTCAGTTGTATAGTCGGTGTCCTCCACCACGTCATGAAGAAGGGCGGAGCAAATGCTCGTTGAACCCAGTCCGATTTCCTCACATGCGATTTGTGCCACGGCTATCGGGTGCATGATATACGGCTCACCAGAAAGCCGTCTCACTCCTTTATGTGCTTGTTTGGCAAAGTTGAAAGCCTGTGTTATGATATCGACTTTCTTTCGATGTGGGGATGCGAGGTATGTATCTATAAGGTGCTGGAATGCTTGGTTGACGATCTTCTCGTCATCCATCTCGTTTATATCGGGTTTCTTTGTGGCGTCGTTCATGTGTATATGTTTTTAGGGATTGAATTATAGAGGTGTCGTAATGTCTTAAAACGTAAGGCTGCATCCTAATCCTATAGCTGAAGAGCTGAATGGGTTCTTTGCGTTCTGGTTAGTGATGACAGTGGGTGCGACCCTGATACTCAAGTCGTCGGATATGTCAAATTCAGAGAGTGAGGCGTCAACGTATGCGTCGATGATGGATAAAGCGTATACTCCGATAGCAACAAAGACGCTCAAGTCACGATACCTTCTGTATCTGTCTTTCCTTTTCCTGAACACCTCCTGGTATTGAGCCATGTTGCTTTCTGTAATCTCCGCCCCTAAATGCAGAAAGGAGTTGTAGCTTTGGGTGTTAGGGTCAGAGTCCATGATATCCATATACGCCTGTGAGTAGTCATGATACATCTGGTTGTTCCAAGTCATGGCGTAGATACAGCCTACAAATCCTCCGTATATGATTGGTAGCTTCCAGTATTTACGGTTATAGATCTGTCCTGCTCCAGGCAAAACAATAGCCAGCCACATTGCTCTCTTGGGATCGGGCCTCCATTTGCTCCAGTCGCGTTTTTGCTTTAAAGGAATGGTGTCGGAAAAAGCGATCTCCAGTTCCTTGTCTTGCTTAAGCACGATAGGGGTCTCGGTAAGAAGCGAGTCGTCGGGGTATATGATAGTAATGGCACTGTCGCCCTCCACATCCTGTGCGAGGGCGTCACTATAGCCAATCATTAGCAATAATGCTACCGTAGCTATGCTTCTTACTATGTAGCCGAGATGTTCCGTCACTTGAAAACTATTGTTTCAGTTTGTCGAAGACATGCATGATATGTTCCAGCTCTTCCTCTGACGCAAAAGGGATGCTGATTTTCCCCTTGCCTTTGGCATTATAGCTCATTTGTATCTTTGTGTCAAAGAACTTTGACAAGCGGTTCTTCAGGATGTTAAACTCCTCAGGGAGTCTTGACTTGGCAATGATGGTTTTCTTGGCTGTCTGGATATCCTCACCGTTGTTGAGCTGATGGCAGAGCTCTTCCACTTTGCGTACGGAGTAGCCGTTCTTGTGGATTTCCTTAAACAGTTTAAGCTGCAATGAAGGACTGCTGAGTGAGAGTAAGGCACGGGCATGTCCCATGTCAATCTCTTTCTTCTGCAATGCCATCTGCACCTGTGCAGGCAGTTTCAACAGGCGTAGGTAGTTGGCAATAGCTGCGCGGCTCTTGCCGACACGTTCGCTGACCTTCTCCTGTGTCATTCCGCTCTTCTCCAACAAATGCTCGTATGCCAATGCAATCTCAATGGCGTTTAGATCCTCACGTTGTATATTCTCCACCAAAGCCATTTCCATGACATTCTCATCCTTTATGGTGCGGATATAGGCGGGAATAGCTGTAAGACCGGCTATCTGAGATGCTCTCCAACGACGCTCTCCGGCAATAATCTGGAATTTACCGTCTTCCATCTGCCTTAAGGTGATGGGCTGGACGATACCTAATTGTTTTATACTGTTAGCCAGTTCCTCCAACGCAGCCTGATCGAACTCTCTTCGTGGCTGGTTAGGGTTGGCTTCAATCTGATCAATTGCCACTTCATTTATAGTGGAACTGCCTTGTGTGCTGACGTCATCTGTTGAAATCAATGCGTCAAGTCCTCTTCCCAAGGCTGCAGTCTTAGTAATCCTGTTGTATTTCTTACGTACTGCCATAATGAATTTGTTATGTGTAGAGTTTATTTTTGAATGTAGTGGTTACTTTTTTGCTTTCTTCTCCCTGCTGATAATCTCCTTGGCAAGTGCCAGATGGTTCTTCGCACCGGTAGAGTCGGCATCGTACAAGATGGCTGGCAGACCGTGGCTGGGGCTTTCCGACAGTTTTACGTTTCGTTGAATAACGGTCTTGAACACCAGTTCCTGGAAATGACGCTTTACTTCGTCATAAATCTGGTTTGCAAGGCGCAGACGTGAGTCATACATAGTGAGAAGGAATCCCTCAATCTCTAACTTGGGGTTGAGCTTCGTCTTAATAATCTTGATGGTGCTAAGCAGCTTACTGATTCCCTCCAGTGCGAAATACTCGCATTGAACAGGTATTATAACTGAGTCTGCCGCAGTCAGTGCATTGACGGTGATAAGTCCTAATGACGGACTGCAGTCTATCAGAATGTAGTCATAGTCGTCACGGATGGGGGCCAGCAAGTCGCTGACTACCTTCTCACGGCTTTCCAAGTTAAGCATTTCTATTTCTGCACCCACCAAGTCAATATGGCTCGGAATGATGTCAAGTCCTTCTATGTCTGTCGTGTATATGGCGTCGCGTACATCAGCATGGTCGATGATGCACTCATAAAGAGAACATTCTACTGTGTTTATGTCAACGCCTAATCCACTTGATGCGTTAGCCTGAGGATCTGCGTCAACTACAAGTACTGTTTTCTCCAGTGTGGCGAGTGACGCTGCCAGATTGATAGACGTTGTGGTCTTGCCTACACCGCCTTTCTGATTAGCTAAGGCTATGATTTTTCCCATACTTAATCCTTTTCCTTAAAACAAATTAATTTTGCAAAGTTACAAATATTATTCGAGAATGATGTTATTTTAAAGGTTTTTTCGTATTTTTGCAATCAAAAAGCGAAGATGAAAAAGCCTTTTATACTGATTTCAAATGATGACGGCTATCAGAGTAGAGGTATCAGATGTCTTGTAGAGTGTTTGAGAGACATGGCGGACATTCTTGTCTGCGCACCTGATGGCGGACGCTCAGGATATTCCTGTGCCTTTTCCGCAGTGCCACCTCTTTATATACAGCGGCGGGACAATATTCCCGGTGCGGAGGTATGGTCGTGCAGCGGCACTCCTGTGGATTGTGTGAAGATTGCTCTTGACCAGTTGATGGACGGCAGATGGCCTGACTTGGTAATTGGCGGTATTAATCATGGTGACAACTCTACAGTGAACACTCACTACAGTGGAACGATGGGTGTCGCAATGGAAGGGTGTATGAAATACATTCCCTCTATCGCCTTCTCGTCATGTAATTATAATCCTGATGCAGACCTGTCGCATCTGGGACATTATATTCGTAAGATAGTGAATAGAGTCCTGTCCGACGGCTTACCGAAGGGCGTATGTCTGAATGTCAATTTTCCTGATGTGAGACAGTTCAGCGGACTTCGTGTCTGCAGAATGGGCTATGGCAGTTGGATAAACGAGGTGGTGAAGGATGTTCATCCCCGAGGCTACAACTATTATTGGATGACAGGCCATTACCGTGACGATGAGGCTGGTGCGGTCGATAACGATCGCTGGGCATTATCTCATGGCTATGTATGTGTGACTCCTACTACGATGGATGTCACTGATTATAGAATGTTGAACGAAATGAAAGACTGGGAAGAATGAAATATTATTTGATTGTGGGAGAGGCGAGTGGTGACCTTCATGCCTCACGATTGATGCAGTCGCTTCAGGAGGAAGACCCTGAGGCTCAGTTCCGTTTCTTCGGCGGCGATCTCATGAGTGCTGTTGGCGGAACACGTGTCCGGCATTATAAAGATATGGCATATATGGGATTTGTTCCTGTGCTGCTCCATCTTAATGTGATATTCAAGAATCTCAAGGTTTGTCAGGAGGATATGATAAAATGGAAACCGGATGTGGTGATTTTAGTTGACTACCCCGGCTTCAACTTGCGGATAGCGAAATTCATTACTAAGCAGAAACTTGCCGCTAATCGTCCGCAACAGCCTGCAAAGGGCGCACAGCTTACTGGTAATGGTTCCCAGCTTCCTGCAAAGCCTTTATGGGGTGGCTGCCCTGTGTATTATTATATCTCTCCTAAGATATGGGCATGGAAAGAATGGCGCATCCGTAGCATAAAACGTGACGTCACAGAGATGTTCTCCATCTTACCTTTCGAGAAAGATTTCTATGAGAAAAAACACCGTTATCCAGTGTACTATGTCGGAAACCCGACAGTGGAGGAGGTGTCACACTTCAAAGAGGAATATCATGAGACCTTTGAGCAGTTTTGCGCTACTCATGGGCTGTCGGAGAAACCTATTATTGCATTGCTTGCTGGCAGCAGGAAGCAGGAGATAAAGGATAACCTGCCGGGAATGATTGAGTCGGCGAGACGTTTTAAAGACTATCAGCTGGTGTTGGCTGGCGCCCCGTCAATAGAGGAAGAGTATTATGAGACTTTTATCAAAGGAAAGAATGTAAGGTTGGTTAGAAATCAGACGTATCCTTTGCTTGCACATTCCACGGCAGCGTTAGTGACCAGTGGAACGGCGACGTTGGAGACTGCTCTCTTCCGTGTTCCCCAGGTGGTATGTTACGAGACCCCGTTACCAAAGCTCTATCGCTTTGGGTTTAATCACATCCTTAACGTTAAGTATATATCATTGGTGAACCTTATTGGCGGTAAAGAGATTGTTCCGGAATTATTTGCAGACCGTTTCAGGGTCTATAATATTATGAATGAGCTTTATAGAATCCTTCCTGGTCAGCCTGGGCGTGAGAAGATGCTGCAAGGATATCAGGAGGTAGCCGAGAAATTAGGTGGTGACATAGCGCCAGTGCAGGCTGCCCGTACAATGGTCTATCTGTTGAGGAAAAGTAAATGAGGCGAGGTTAATCCCCGCCTCATTTGTTGTATTCTTATTTTATGTTTTTCTTCATGGTCTCTTGTACTAACTTACCCCATGGCTTCACGAGGTCTGGGGTCCAGTCACCACATGCCTTGGCTCTTGGTAATAGCATGGAGCATGTCTCGTTCTTGTCGGAGAGAGACCAACAGGCATAGCTTACCTTTAACTCTTCCATCAGGTTGACCCATTTCCACCATTCCTCGGTATTTAGCGGACCATCACCTGAGGCTTCCATTCCGGCACATTCACTGACAAAGACTGGAAGCCCACCTTCCACAGCAGCTTTCATCTTATCGCGAAGATAGTCTTTATGGGTGGCTGCATAGAAGTGTACGGTATACATCACGTTGCTGACTCCCTCAATAGGTGATGCGGCAACAAGGTCTATGTCCTGGTCCCAATGCGGACATCCCATAAGGATTACGTTGTCAGGGTCATACTTACGTATCTCTGTGATAATCTCCTTAGCGTATTCCTTCA
Organism: uncultured Prevotella sp.; assembly: GCA_905236455.1. Lineage (GTDB taxonomy): Bacteria > Bacteroidota > Bacteroidia > Bacteroidales > Bacteroidaceae > Prevotella. The sequence continues at coordinate 56,641 of CAJOPT010000073.1, forward strand.
GACTCTCCCATGAGTCATTTATCGGCTCATTGTATAATTCATATATGATATTGGGGTATTTGCCGTATTTCTGTGCCATCTTTGAGAAAAATGCCTTTGCCTCAGCTGTATGCATCTCGTGGGAATGCCAGTCGATTATGACATACACCTTGTTCTTTATGGCAGCGTCAATGACTGGAGTCATACATTCAATGCCGAATGACGGGTTCTCTAAATAATGGTCATCAACAGATGACGCTCCCATGGCGGCACGGATAACATTGGCATGCCATTCATTCTCCAACCATTTCACCGCTCCTTTGTTGTAAAAGCGTGGCCATAGATTGTGCCATCCAAGGCTTACTCCGCGCAATACTACTGGTTGACCGTTCTGATCGCATAGCTGTGCGCCTTTAACTTGTAACTGCCCCCATTGTCTCACTGGGTCAATAGCCTTTGCCGTCGTTAGGGCACAGAGCATACAGACGATGCAAAGAATTTTTTTCATGTGTGTCATTTTTACTATTAAGTTTTGTTTAATTATTAAGGAGTTTATGATGACTTATACCATCATTGCCAGTGTGTAAAGATAAACCACTGCGGCAGGTATTGCCAAAAGAGAGGAGTCGAAGCGGTCAAGCATGCCGCCATGCCCAGGCAGGATGTTTCCGCTATCCTTGATACCTAATGTGCGCTTAAAAAGAGATTCGATAAGGTCGCCCCATGTACCGAAGATCACGACGGTAAGCCCTAAGCCTATCCATGCCGGTACCGACAAGTATAGCTGACTTGACAGCATGGCAGTGGAATTTACATACCATCCTGTCAGTCCGGCGATAATCAGCACAAGGATGCCACCGCCAATGCTGCCTTCCCAGCTCTTGCCTGGGCTGATGCGTGGAAACAGCTTGTGCTTTCCCAACATAGACCCTACACAATATGCACCGGTGTCGTTAGCCCAGAGGAAAATGAAAATGCTCAAGGGGTATAGCCAGTTATAGCTTACCTGTCCGTCAGCTGATTGCTGGAACGCCAGCATATTGATGAGTGAGAACGGAAGTGCGATATACATCTGTCCGAACATTGTGTAAGCCCAATTGTTAATGGGATTATTATGCTTTAGGTATAACTCGCTTACCAACAGGTATATGATAGTGATGGTATATGGCACAAATACGATAAAGCCCTCTACGATTTCCAACTTTATGGCAGCTACGGCAAAGAAGAAATAGACTCCCGCAACACATGAGATGAAACGGTTTACATGTACGCTGCCTTTCCCGTTGACCAGTCCTGTGTATTCCCAGATAGTCATACCGGTAATTATGGCAAAAAGCAGAAGCATGGTGTCGGGACGCCATACGATTCCTCCTACCATTATAACAACGAAAAGGATACCAAAGACAGTACGGTTTATGAAATTCTTCATCTTTCTATAATTTAGTCAGCATTACTGGAATTCCCAATGTTATTATCTTCTTCAGTGTTAGCACTTGACTTCTCATACTCTGCCTGTGCTTTCTTTACCTCTTCAGGCATATCTTCCAGACTTGGCTCGGTCTCGGCATTGGCATCGATAATCTCCTGTGAGCGGCTTACCCATGGACGCTTGCCGAAGATCTTCTCTACATCCTCAGCAAAGATTACCTCACGCTGTATAAGGATTTCAGCCAACTGGTTATGTCCTTCCTTATGTTCTGTGAGAATCTTCTTGGCACGGTCATATTGCTCATTGATCATCTTCAGAACCTCCTCGTCGATAACTTTTGCTGTTGTCTCAGAATAAGGACGCTGGAACTGGTATTCCTGGTTATTGTAATAGCAGATGTTTGGAAGCTTATCGCTCATTCCAGCGTATGCAATCATTCCGTATGCGCTCTTTGTGGCACGCTCAAGGTCGTTCATGGCACCAGTGGAGATATGACCTGTGAAGAGCTCCTCGGCGGCACGTCCTCCAAGAAGCGCACACATCTCGTCAAGCATCTGCTCTTTCGTCGTGATTTGTCGCTCCTCTGGCAGATACCATGCGGCACCAAGAGCCTGACCACGAGGAACAATAGTGACTTTTATCAGCGGATTGGCATATTGGCAGAACCAAGAGATGGTGGCATGACCTGCCTCGTGGAGCGCAATAGAACGTTTCTCACTGGCTGTCATCACCTTGGTCTTTTTCTCCAAACCGCCAATTATGCGGTCTACGGCGTCAAGGAAGTCTTGCTTGCCGATAGCCTTGCTGTCATGTCGTGCTGCGATAAGAGCTGCCTCATTACATACATTTGCGATGTCGGCACCTGAGAACCCAGGAGCCTGTCGTGACAATAGGTCAACGTCAACAGTGTCGTCAATCTTCTTGCCTTGCAGATGTACATTGAAAATAGCCTTACGCTCGCTAAGGTCTGGAAGGTCTACATGTATCTGGCGATCGAAACGCCCGGCACGTAACAGGGCGGAGTCAAGCATGTCGACACGGTTGGTTGCCGCCAATACAATGACACCACTGTTCGTGCCAAATCCGTCCATCTCTGTTAGTAATGCGTTCAGAGTGTTTTCGCGCTCGTCATTGCCACCCATGGCTGGGTTCTTTGAACGGGCACGTCCTACGGCGTCAATCTCATCTATGAAGATGATACATGGTGACTTGGCTTTTGCCTGATGGAAAACGTCACGCACACGACTTGCGCCTACACCAACAAACATCTCCACGAAATCACTACCGCTCATAGAGAAGAATGGTACGCCCGCCTCACCGGCAACAGCTTTTGCCAAAAGGGTCTTACCTGTTCCTGGAGGACCAACGAGCAAGGCTCCCTTTGGAATCTTTCCGCCTAACTCAGTATATTTCTTCGGATTCTTCAGGAACTCGACAATCTCCTGAACTTCCTGCTTGGCACCAGCCTGACCTGCTACATCCTTAAATGTAATGCCAAGATCGTTGGCTTTCTCATATAGCTTTGCCTTTGACTTTCCAACACTGAAGACGCCTCCGCCGCCGGCACCGCCACTCATGCGGCGCATCAGCCATACCCAGAACAAGATGATAGCAATCCACGGGATGAGGCTTAACAGCATGTCGGTAAGACCGTCTTCGTTCTTGTTGTCATAGCTGTAGCTGCCAATTTTCTTCTTTTTGACGGCATCATTGAGGAAATTCTCAAGGTTGTCAACGGAGCCTATCTCTACCTTTACGTATGGGTCGGTGCCAACTTGCTGGGTTCCTGCTTTGAACACGTCGCGTATATGCTCAGGACGCACATACATGCGTAGGTTGCTCGCATTCTTATTTACCACCACACGTAAGGCATAGCCCTGATTCACATAGTTGATGAAGGCTGTGTAGTCCTTGGTAATGCTCACGGAGGTGTTAGTAAGACTGTTGTTGCCTGCGAAAAACGTGGCAGCAAGGGTTATCAGCACAAGCACATAAATCCAATTCATATTGAATTTAGGCATCTTCGGCATATTCTCGTTGGGATTCTTCTGTTCCATATACTGATTTCTTAGTCAATGTCGGGTATCTCTGTAAGTTGTGCGTCCTGCCAAAGGGTCTCTAAGTCATAGAAAGCACGTACCTCTGGCAAAAAGATGTGTACCATTATGTCTGTGAAGTCTATTGCTACCCACTGGGCGTTCTCCAAACCAACGACATGGGCTGGCTTCTCTCCGGCTTTCTCACGGCAATAGTCGCCAACTGACTCGGCAATGGCTTCTACCTGCATAGGGGAGTTTCCTTGGCAAATAACAAAATACTGACAAATAGTGCCGTCAATATTACGGAGGTCGGCAACTACAATGCTTGAACCCTTTTTCTCTTGGATTCCTTCAATGATGGTATTTAAAAGTTTCTTAGTTTCTTCCATATTCTTTAAAATGCTATGCAAAGGTAGTGTAAAAATTTGATTAAGAGAAGAGAATGCAAACTTATTTGTATTCTTGGGTATGAAAATTTTATCTAAATATGTGACAAAACATGTAAAATGAGGGTTTATTTCGTTTTTTTTTAAAAAAAGTCGGATATTTTTTTGTTAGTTAGACAAAAAATGCTACCTTTGCATCCGCTTAACGACAAAGTTGTTGTTCTGCAATAGGAATTGGGGTATGGTGTAATGGTAACACTACAGATTCTGGTCCTGTCATTCTTGGTTCGAGTCCGAGTACCCCAACACAAAAAAAGTCCGAAACTCCTTAATTGGTGCTTCGGACTTTTTTTATACTCATTCTAAATATTATGCTTCAGCGTTCTCAGTGTCGATAGCCTTGATCTTCTGCTTTGTAAGCTCAAGGTCGTCTTTGAGCTTTTGTACCTTACGGTTCATTTCGTCAATAAGGCTATTGCCTTTCTTGGATGAGGCATTGAGGAAACCGATATTATTCTCATAGGTGTTGATTTCCTGCTTCAGCTGCTCATAGCGTCGCATGAGACGGGAACGCTCGTTGTCTATGGCATTGGCACCCTTGTCTGCCATCTGCTTGAGATTACTCTTGAAGTTATCGAGGCGGCGGCGAGCTACACTGATGTTGAGCTCCTTGTACAATTTGTCAAGAATCTCATGATACTCTTTATACAAGTTGTCTTTCTCTTTGAAAGGCACATGACCGATGGCCTGATATTGCTCTACGAACTGTTGCACTTTCTCCTGGATGTTATCACCCGTCTCGTCTAACAGTGCCTTCAGCTGTTCGATAATGCCTCGTTTCTGCTGGAGGTTATCGCGCTCAGCGTTGCGTGTGCCGGCAGTGGCGGCGTTGCGTGCCTCGAAGAACTTGTTGCATGCCGCAAGGAATTCATTCCACAGCTGGTCTCCCAGTTTCTTAGGAACCATGCCAATGGTTTTCCATTCTTTCTGTAGGTTAATGAGCTTGTCGGATGTAGACCTCCACTCTGTCGACTCTGAGAGGGCTTGGGCTTGCTCAATGAGTTTCTTCTTCTTCTCAGCGTTCTCGGCGAATTTCTCTTTCAGATCCTTGAAGTATTCGCCTTTACGTTTGAAGAAGTCATCACAGGCAGCACGGAACCGCTCGAAAATCTTGACATTCATCTTTTGTGGGGCAAAACCAATGGTCTTCCACTCTTGTTGTATCTCAATAATCTCCTTTGTATGCTTGTCCCAGTCTGCACTGCTCTTGTTCTCTTCCTTTGCGATGGCTTCTACTTTCTCACAAAGCTCTGTCTTCTTGGTGAGATTTTCCTCTTCTTTAGACCGTAATGACTCAAAATGCTGTTGATGGCGTTTGTTCACTACCGTAGAAGCGGCTTTGAAGCGTCCCCAGATCTCCTCGCGCAGTTCCTTTGCCACCGGACCGGTCTCACGATACTGCTGGTGTAGCTCCTGAAGCTGGTGGAACGCACTTATAACATCTGTCTCATCGGCAAGCTTCTCGGCTGCTTCACAGAGCTTTGTCTTTGCCTCAAGGTTTTTCTTGAAATCGTATTCGCGTGCCTCGCTGTTTAATTTCAGCAAGTCATAGAACTGCTCTACATACAATTGATAGTTGCGCCACAGCTCATTGGCCTTCTCCGCAGGCACAGCCTTTATCTCTTTCCATTGCTGCTGGAGGCTCTTAAATTCCTGGAATCTCTTATTTGCCTCTTCTGGAGAGGTAATCATTCCTTTTATTGTCTCAATGATGTTGAGTTTCTTTTTCAGGTTGTCCTGTTTCTCGCTTTCTTGCTCTTGGAAGGCTTTTTGACGCTTTTCCTTGATGATGCTCATCTCAGCCTTGAATACTTCCTCGTCAGCATCGGGAGTAATCTGGTATTTCTCAGGGTCTCCGCCAGCGTTGATATATGCCTTTAACTGTTCATCACGCTCAGCGAAATGAAGTTTGTAGAACGTGGTCTTCAGGTAGTCTACTTCTGCCTTAGACGGGGTCTCGTCACCATGGGCGAGTTCCTTCAGCCTTTCAAGAAGATCCTTCTTGTTGTCGTAAGTCTTACGAACGGATTCCTCTGTGGTCTCAGCTTCCTGCTCCTCTGCTTCTGTAACATCAGCTACAGGTATGTCAGAAGGCTCCTCAACCTCTACGGAAGGCTCCTCGACCTTGACAGCAGGTTCTTCCACGTCTGCAATAGGCTCGGCTGTCGGCTTCTCTGCCTCCACCGGCTCAGCCGCAGGTTCCTCAGGCTTTACATCTTCAACGTTCTCAACTACAGTTTCGACTGCCTCTACAGTCTCTTCTGTCTTTTTTACTTCCTCTAATTTTCCCTGTTCCAGGGCTTTCTCTTGAGAGTCCATCATTTAACTTTTTAGTTATAGATTCGAATATAGGTGCATAGGCACCACTTTACATAATTTAGTTTAGGATTTGCAAACTTAGGTAAAAAAAATGTAATTACATAATTTTCGGCTGTTTTTTTTCCTTTTTTCTTCGTTTTTGGGGTCTGTTAAGCTGTTCCCAGCCATAAAACCAGACTTTATATTAGCCGTTTATGCCGTAGAATCCACCATGATGCAATGGACACGAAGATTGACAACGCCAGTGCGAGAATGAACCCAAAGCTGCTACTCTCCATTCCGTTGATTAAGTTCATGCCAAACAGGGACGCTATCAGTGTGGGAAACATCAGGATGATACTGACAGATGTGAGCGTACGCATGATTGTGTTCATGTTGTTATTAATCACACTGGTGTATGTTTCCATCGTAGAATCCAAGATGTTGGAATAGATATTGGTAGTTTCCCTTGCCTGTGACATCTCAATGTTGACATCTTCGATGAGATCCGCATCAAGCTCGTCAACCTGCAACTTGAATTTCAGTTTCTGCAACAGGGTCTCGTTACCTCGGATAGAGGTTATGAAATAGGTGAGTGAGTCTTGAAGCCTCGACAGTCCTATCAGACTCTCATTGTTCACATCTTTGTCAAGATTTCTCTTGGCGCGTTCTATCAGTGTGTTGATTTGCTTCAGGCGTTTCAGATACCATACGGCAGACGACAGGAACAGGCGGAAGGTCATGTCAACATAGTCTACAAAGCCTTCTCCGCGTTTCTGCTGGTAGCTGACAAAGTCGAGCATCATGTTGGTCTCATAATAACATACGGTAATGGTCACGTCACGTTTGTGGATAATACCCAAGGGCACTGTAGTGTAAGGTGTCCGTGACCTGATTTCTTTAACGTATGGTATACGGAGAATCACCAGCATCCATCCGTCGTCGTACTCATAACGTGCACGCTCGTCGGTATCGCTGATGTCACTCATAAAATAGTCTGGGATGTTGAATCTCTCTTCCAGCTCTTGCCGGTCATCATCGGTTGGACACGTTACCTGTATCCAACAATTAGGCTGCCACTCACTGAGTTGCGTCAAATTGCCTGTGGTGTTCCAGTATGTCTTCATTTACTAACCCTCCACGTTTACTAAAATGTGGTGAAAATCGTTTAACGGTGAGGATTAGCAATCTGTTTATTGCCGATTCCTCACGACTTCTGTTTAAATGTTTCCGCCGGATAATCGTCCATAATTGTTGTTAATTGGTTAAAATTCGACTGCAAAGTTAAAGAAAAAAAGTCGTAATGCAAACTTCTTTCCTCTTTTTTTGTTTAAGACATACATATTTCGTCTGTATGAGGGCTCTTTGCAACTAAATTCCAAATGCTTTTTGAGGGGTTGGGACTGGTTGGGACTGGTTGGGACTGGTTGGGACTAGTTGGGACTGACTGGGACTTTTGTTGGGACGAGTTGGGAGTGTTAGAAGTGGCGGTGGTTGCGGCGGGCTTGGGTCATGGCTTCGCTAATCCCGCCTTGGGTGACGAAGCGTTGTTCCAGCATCTTGATATAGCGTTCTATTAGGTAGATAGCTTGGTGGATGAGTGTCAAGGCAAGGTTGCCCAGTTCCTCGTCGTTCATCTTTTGCCAGGTGGCTATGTATTTTTCTGGAGCTTTCAGTTCTTGGCAGAAGGTTGCAAGACGAGGTGTGCGTGGGTGGCTTTGAGTCCAAATAGTAAGTCCTCTTGCCCGTAGGTAATCTTCGTAATCAGCTTGCAGCTCACGTAGGCTACCTCTTGAACAGTTGGTGAGCGATAGTTCCATCTTGCTTGACGTCAGTCCGTCGGCAGCCCCTTCGATAATGTTCTGTTTCCCCGACCGTGCAGCCTGAAGCATTTGGTCGCGCGTACGGTCTTTGGCTTCAAGATAACGGTTAATGAACTGGTAAGTAATGTCGTAGATAGCCACCAGTTTGGGATAAAACAGCAGTTTCTGAGGGTTCGTCTCGTTGGGGAGAAAACCATTATGGGATGATGGGATGGACATGATGTGCGTTTTTCTTTTTTGGGGGATTGGGGTTGATTGGGATTATTGTTGGGACTTGTTGGGACTTGTTGGACTGATTGGGACTAGTTGGGACTTGTTGGGACTTGTGGGACTAGTTGGGACGAGCTGGGATTTAGTTGGGACGGTGCTGGGACGGTGCTGGGACTTGTTGGGACTAGTTGGGACGGTGCTGGGACTTGTTGGGACTAGTTGGGACGAGCTGGGATTTGGTTGGGAGTCCCAATCCGTCCTAATCCGTCCCAACTCGTCCCAACATAAATCCCAAAGTAAATCCCAAAGTAAATCCCAAAGTAAATCCCAGCACCGTCCCAATCAGTCCCAGTAAAATCCCATAGCACCACAAGTTATTTCATTGGGACATCTTCAAGCGTCTTCTTCAGAAGCTGCCAGAATGGTTCAATGGTGGCAATGAGGCAACGTTCCGTCGTGGTGTGTGGTGACTTCATCGTCGGTCCCATAGATACCACGTCGAGATGTGGGTATTTGCCAAGAATGACAGAGCACTCCAGACCGGCATGGTCTACCTGAATGATACCTTCCTCACCGAACAGTTCTTTATATTCCTTTAATAGCAGGTGTAAAGCCTCACTGTCAGGGTTCGGATCCCATCCGCCGTAGCTTCCTGCTGTCTCTATCTTCATACCAGCCATGTTAAAGCAGCTCTCCAACATGCTGACGATATAGTATTTCATATCCTCGCGGCTGGAGCGTGCCAGAATCTTGATGGCGGCTTTCCCGTCTTCAATGTCTATGATTGCAAGGTTTGAAGAGGTTTCAACAACATCGGGGTAGGCGGGAATCATCCTAAGCACACCGTCGTGGCAGGCGAGGATAGCATTGATGAGATTGTCTTGTATCTCTTCAGGTATCTCAGTCTTGGGAGTGTCGACATCTTCCGCAAAGAATTCTATGCCGCTCTCGATACCCTTATACTGGTCGGTAAACTCAGCTTTGTATTCCTCAACAGTCTCTTTCAGCTCCTGCAGGTTTTCTTTTGGAAGGGTTAGCACCACCTCGGCTTTGAAAGGTATGGCATTGCGCATGTTTCCACCATGCCAGCTTACCAACCGTGCCTCGTTGTCTAAGATGGCGTCGCGTACAAAGCGTGCCATCATTTTGTTGGCATTACCGCGTCCTTCGTGGATTTCCAGTCCTGAGTGCCCTCCGCGCAAGCCTTTCAGCGTTACCTTTACGGCAACATCCTCATGGTCGGTCTCTGCCTCTTTGTATTCGAGAGTCGCTGTGACGTCAATGCCGCCCGCGCTTCCGATAACGAACTTACCCCATGTCTCAGAGTCAAGGTTGAACAGAAAGTCACCGTTGAGCTCGTCTTCCGGAAGGTCGTTGGCACCATACATGCCTGTCTCTTCGTCAGCGGTGATCAATGCTTCAATAGGACCATGTCTCAGGTCTTTGGCTTCCATCACTGCCATGATGGCAGCTACACCCATGCCGTTGTCGGCTCCAAGGGTTGTCCCTTTTGCTTTCACCCATTCACCGTCGATCCATGTCTGTATGGGGTCTGTCTCAAAATTGTGGGTGCTGTCGGGAGTCTTTTGTGGCACCATGTCCATGTGGGCTTGTAGGATTACTCCTTTCTTCCCCTCCATGCCTAGTGTGGCAGGCTTACGCATTACGATGTTTCCCGCAGCATCTTTGAATGCTTCCACTCCGGCTCCTTTTGCGAAGTCGAGCAGGAACTGCTGGATTTTTTCCAGATGACCGCTTGGACGCGGTACTTGTGTCAATGCATCGAAGTTCTTCCAGATGCATGTAGGATTTAGGTTCTTAATTTCACTCATGATATTTATAGATTTATCGTTAATAAGATTGTTTCTTATTTGAAAGCGACAGAGCTATCCATGCATATATTCCCAATGCGATGACGAGCAGTGTCTGGACAGTGTGTACAATTAGGACGAAATAGAGTGCCTGATGGTCTACGACACCATATAATATCAGCATTGTCTTTACTGCGAAGTGCCACGGTCCGGCACCGTTGGGTGTCGGTACTATAACGGCAATGCTTCCCACGACAAACGCCACAAGTACACAGTCTATTCCAAGCCCTTCTGTAAAGTCGAAGCAGAAGAAAGCGAGATAGAAATGCAGGAAATAGCAGAGCCAGATGGCAATGGAGAAGAAGATGAAAATAGCGGGATAGTGTACTTTCCTTATAGAGGTTATACCTTGCCATATCCCTGCGAACGTTTCTTTCACCTTCTTATATATGGCGAACTTCCGTAGCAGGAAGAAGATAAGAATAGCTACGGCTATTCCGCAGATGGCGGTGACAAGCCATCCTGTGTCTGTGAAGCCTGCGAGAATGTCGTTAAAACGGGTTCCTGTCTTGGAGAAAAAGGTACCGAATACGCTCACTTGCATGAAGAACGCGATGGCTGTGATGAGAAGCATTACAATGGTGTCGACTATACGCTCTGTCACCACGCTACCCAACGCTTTAGGGAATGATACTCCGTCATAGCTTTTTAGGACACCGCAACGGGTTATCTCTCCGATGCGTGGGATTATAAGGCTCACAGCATACGACAGGAAGATGCTGTATACCGATATCGCCGTGCGAGGTTTCTCGCCGATAGGCTCCAAGAGCTGTTTCCATCGCCAGCCGCGGATGACCTGTGCCAATATGCCAAAGGGAAACGACAGCAGCATCCATGTCCAGTTCATCTCGTGTAGCAGAACGTCTTGGATACTCCGAAAGTCGAAGTCACGGTACATCCAATAGAGAATGGCTCCACCGAGTATCAGTGGCAGAATGCTCCTTATAATCTGGTTTATCCTATGTTTATTCTCCATCGCCTTTTGATTCCTTATGGCGTGTAATACTTTTTGTCGTTAATGTGATGCAAAGGTAATGCAAACTGAATACAATACAAAATAAAAATCGTTTATTTTTTATTGTTGAGGTGCAGTTTTCCTTCTTTAAAGGCAATCATTTTAATGTAAATTCTTTATCGTTTGAGTGATTATTTTCATAGAAACGTTTGTAACATGACGGGAAAATCGTAACTTTGCCGCATGATAAAGAAAGTAAGACCCAAAAAGAATCTGGGACAGCATTTCCTTACCGACCTTAATGTGGCAAAGCAGATTGCTGACACGGTGGATGCTTGTCCGGAGATTCCTGTGCTTGAGATCGGTCCTGGCATGGGTGTGCTGACACAGTATTTGTTGCCTAAGCAGCGCATGGTGAAGGCTGTGGAAATAGATAAGGAAAGTGTGGCATACCTGCATGACAGATTTGGTGATATGGCTGAGGACTGGATTATCTCCGCCGACTTCCTGCGTATGGACTTGTCGGAGGTGTTCGATGGAAAGCCTTTCGTGCTTACAGGTAACTATCCGTATGATATCTCTTCCCAGATTTTTTTCAAGATGCTCGACAATAAGGATCTTATACCTTGTTGTACTGGGATGATTCAACGGGAAGTGGCTTTGCGTATGGCGTCTGAGCCTGGGAACAAGCAATATGGTATCTTGTCGGTGCTGATGCAGGCTTGGTATGATGTAGAGTATCTGTTTACTGTTGACGAGAATGTGTTCAATCCACCGCCAAAAGTGAAAAGTGCTGTAATCAGGATGACACGCAATAATGTCACTGACCTCGGATGTGACGAACAGCTTTTCAAACGCGTGGTGAAAAGCGTGTTCAACCAGAGACGGAAGATGCTGCGTGTGAGTCTGCGACAGCTGTTTTCTGGAGCTAAGCCGCATGAGGGCTTCTATGAGCAGGAGATGATGACAATGCGTCCGGAGCAATTGTCAATACCGCAGTTTGTGGAACTGACGAATATCGTGGCAGAGGAGTTGTGAGGCTATCTCACAACGTATTTCCTGCCATTCTGAATATATATGCCTTTAGGCAAGGATTTTCCACCGACAGTAATCTTCCTGCCTTGCAGGTCATAGATACAGCCGTTGTCAATGGTCGCCTCGTTGACAGTGGCATTGATGCCTGACGTGCTTCCCAGATAAATCCTCTGTATGCTGGTGATGTCTACAGTCTTCACGGTTGTGCCATTGTTCACAATGTTCATTTTCCCGTTGTCAAAGGTGAAGGTGGAGAAGTCGGCGAAAGGAATGTTCTCAGTTGAGCTTACTCCGTCTTTGTACTGTATTATCAGATTTGTATAGTCGTCAGCAAGGACGGTATTGCACGTAAAAGCGACAACGCATATTAGGAAAGTACGTAATATCTTCATAATCGGATTCTTTTTTGCAAAAATACATAAAAGTGGTGAAAGAGACAAATAGTTGAGGCTCTTTTTTGAGAAAAATGAGAAAAATGTTGTGAGTTCGGATTTTATTGGTTAAATTTGTGCAATTAAAACCGATAAGCAATGATTGACGTAAAACAAGTATTAAGTGATGCCGAGGAACGCATGGAGATGGCTGCGATGTTCTTGGATGAGCAGCTCGCGCGCATCCGTGCCGGACGTGCCAATGTGGCAATCCTCAATGGCGTTAAGGTAAACTCATACGGTTCAATGGTTCCGTTGAACCAAGTCGCTAATGTGTCTGTTCCAGACCCTCGCACCATCGCCATCAAGCCTTGGGACAAAAAGGCGATACGCGACATAGAGAAGGCTATTATGGATTCTGATGTTGGTATTACCCCAGAGAACAATGGTGAGGTTATCCGCCTGAACATACCACAGCCGACTGAGGAGCGCCGCCGCGACCTGGTGAAACAGTGCAATAAGATTGGCGAGAAGGCTAAGGTTGAGGTGCGCAATGTGCGTGGCGACATCAAGGACAAGCTTAAGAAAGCCATTAAAGACGGTCTCTCCGAGGATAATGAGAAGGATGCCGAGCTCGACCTTCAGAAACTGCACGATAAGTATATCAAGAAGCTTGATAGCTTATTGGAGGAGAAGAACAAAGAAATAATGACGGTTTGAAAGGGCTTGTCATTAAGAATACAGGCAGCTGGTACACCGTTAAGACTGACGATGGACCAGTTGTCGATTGTAAAGTCAAGGGACGTTTCCGTCTTAAAGGCATACGCAGCACCAATCCTGTTGCGGTGGGCGACCGTGTGGAGATTGTCACTAACCAGGAGGGGACAGCTTTCATTACTGATATAGCTGACCGGCGCAATTATATTATCCGTAAGTCGCAGAATCTGTCAAAACAGAGTCATATCCTTGCGGCTAACGTTGACCAGGCTTTCCTGATAGTGACGGTAAACTATCCGCAGACTTCCACCACCTTCATCGACCGTTTCCTGGCTTCTGCCGAGGCTTATAGGGTACCTGTGGTACTCGTATTCAACAAAACAGATCTGCTTGATGAGGATGAGCTGCATTATCAGGAAATGATGATGCAACTCTATGAGACGATAGGCTATCGGTGTGTCGCCATATCAGCAGTGGCTTCAGTAACATCGACTGATGGTATGCCGCCAGTGAAGGCGGATTCTCCTTCCAATGACAGTAGGTATACCTCTGTCAACTCACTGCTTCCTCTCCTGACGGGGAAGATAACATTGTTTAGTGGGAACAGTGGAGTGGGGAAGTCGACCATTATCAATGGTCTGGTGCCAGGTGCCAACCTTCGCACATCGGAGATTTCTGATGTGCATAACACTGGAATGCATACCACTACGTTCAGTGAGATGATACCGGTTAGTGATGCGGACGGTAGCGGTTACATCATCGATACTCCAGGCATAAAAGGCTTTGGCACATTCGATATGGAGAGGGAGGAGCTCACCAGCTATTTTAAGGAGATATTCCACTTCTCTAAAGACTGTCGTTTCTCAAACTGTACGCATACTCACGAGCCTGGGTGCGCAGTCTTGAAGGCTTTGGAGGAGCATTATATTGCACAAAGCCGATACAATTCTTATCTTTCCATGTTGGAGGATAAGGATGAGAGTAAATACAGGGAAGCTTATTGATTCGGGCTTAACGCCGGTGTAGCCGCGGAGAGGAGTCTCTTATTTCACAATCTTATTCCACAGCCACAGTACTATGACGGCACCGATAGTACCCGTTACCAGCTCTCCGACCCATCCTGGCTCCCAATGTAGTCCAAGGAGGTTAAATACCCAACCGCCGACGGCACCACCGATTAATCCTAAAAACAGGTTGATAAGGCAACCTTTGCTCTCACCGTTTGTCAACTTTGTGGCAATGAATCCTGCCAGTATTCCAATAATAATTGCTCCAATCATAGTCGTGTATAATATAATATAGTCGTTATAATATAATTATGTGGAGCAAAGATACAACAAATAATTGGGATATCATACTTTTCCGGCAATGTTTTCAGAAAATTGTTATTACAACATTTGAAAAAGTTGTTATAACTTTTCAGAAAGTTGTTACAACTTTCGTCGAGAAGCTATGTTTTCTGTTAACAAGATTTATGCTGCTCTCATCGTATAGCAGTGCTTCCACATTATTAATAACAAGGTTCATCGGGAGGCTTTAAAGAATGCAATCTGCTAAAAAAATCGTTTCTTCAGTACGCTTTTACAAAGCGAAGCGACTAAAAAGAATTTTTAAAAAACATTTTTTTGCGTCACGCGTCACACTATCGTAATGTTGTTGTTGATGATAAGTGGCTGGTTATAAGATGTTTAGGATAATAGTCGATGTAAGCCATCACCTCAAAAACCGTGTTTGAGAGAGTCATTGCGTCGCATTTGCAGCACTTGTGACGCAAATGCGATGGAAAGGTGACGCAAATATGATGGAAAAGCAATGAATAATGGCGCAATATTATGGGCTAAAAACCACAGAATCATCCACAAAGTCCCTGTAAACAGGGGTTTTCGGAGCGGAAAAACCCCATGTAATGCGGGTATACAGGTATGTGACACGAATGTGACGGAAAGCACGTTTTTCCCCCTTGTTTTTTCGGTTAAGCATATGGTCTTGCCTCTTTGCACCATACCGAAACAGCCTTGTATTCAGCAGTTTCCGTCCACATCTCCGTCACGGCTCCTATAGGAAAGTGTGACGCGTGACGCAAAAAAATGTTTTTTAAAAATTCTTTTTAGTCGCTTCGCTTTGTAAAAGCGTACTGAAGAAATGATTTCTTTTTAGCAAGACCAATTAAGTTTCAAGTTCTTGAAACCTTTAGCCTTTATAGTAATGTTAGCGTTTTGAGTTTGCTGTTTTCACGGAAAAGTTGTAATTTTGCAGCCATGAATATAGAGGAGATAAAGGACAAGCGTATAGCCGTACTGTTGTCGGGAGGAGTCGACAGCAGTGTGGTGGTGTATGAGTTCGCAAGGTTGGGTCTGCATCCAGACTGCTTTTACATCAGGATAGGGCCTGAGGCAGAAGCTGACGTTGACGATGACGCTAAGTGGGACTGTTCGTCAGAAGAAGACTTGGAGATGGCGACGGCAGTGGCACATAGATATGGTTGTAAGCTGGAGGTTATCGACTGCCATCAGGAATATTGGGATCAGGTAACCCGTTATACGATGGAGAAGGTCAAGGCAGGTCTGACCCCCAATCCCGATGTGATGTGCAACAGGCTCATTAAGTTTGGTGCGTTCCATGAGAAAAAGGGTTTCGAGTATGACCTGATAGCTACCGGACACTATGCACAGACAGAGTGGATAGACGGTAAGAAGTGGCTGACGACAAGTCCCGACCCGGTGAAAGACCAGACCGACTTTCTTGCGCAGATCTATGACTGGCAACTGAGGAAAGCCTTGTTCCCGATAGGTCACTATATGAAAGACGAGGTGCGTGAGATCGCCGAGCGTGAGCGTTTGGTAAACGCAAAGCGCAAAGACTCACAAGGTATCTGTTTCTTGGGAAAGATAAACTATAATGACTACGTCAGGCGGTATCTTGGTGAGAATCCCGGTGATGTCATTGAGCTGGAGACCGGAAAGAAGATCGGCACCCATAAAGGTCTGTGGTTCCATACCATCGGACAGCGTAAGGGTCTGGGCTTCGGTGGCGGACCTTGGTTTGTCATAAAAAAAGACATAGAGCATAACATTCTCTATGTGGCACATGGATATGATCCCATGATGGCGTATAAGCAGGAGTTCAGGATCCATGATTTCCATTTCCTCACGGCAGACTTCGGGACTGATGTCTCAGGGAGTGAGGGTATTCGTGTCACCTTTAAGATAAGACACACACCAGAGTTCCTTTCTGCCAGACTCGTCGATGAGGGCAATGGTACCTATATGGTATATGCCGACAAACCTATCCATGGTGTGGCACCTGGTCAGTTCTGTGTGGTCTACGATGAGCGACACCATCGTTGCTATGGCAGTGGGGAAATCGTTTGGTAGTTTATTTTTTTTGTTAAAATAAAGTCATTTTGCTTAGACTGTCAGCTGAAATGATGTATCTTTGTCGTCCATTTGAGGAGAGCTATGACTGTAAAGATTATTTTAACAGCGATGTTTGTTGGTGCGTCCATGGCGACATGGGCGCAAGGTGATGACGTGGATCATCAGTCGCAGGATAACGACACCATAGTAAGCGGACAAGCCTTGACAGGTGTCACCATCAGTCAGCGTGCCCCTGGTGTGCGAAGGCTGCGTGGCGTAGAGAACAGTACGTTGATAGGACGCAATGAATTGTTCAAGGCAGCATGTTGTAACCTTGGTGAGAGCTTTGTGACAAACCCGTCAGTGGATGTCAACTACTCCGATGCCGCCACTGGTGCCAAACAGATACGACTACTTGGCTTGTCAGGAACGTACGTCCAACTGCTTACCCTTTCTTCTCAGGCTTTGAGGCTACTGTGGCATGGCGATGGAACGACGTACGTACGACCTATGGTGGGAGGCTGATGCGTAAACCGCTTGTCAGCCGCTATAAGGGACTGCTCTCGTTGTCTTATAGTCCCTTGCCCGGACTGTGGCAGTTTGATACTACCCTGCAGCTCAATGGCAGCAGCGATATGCCTACAGCTTACGAGATGGCAGATGGCACGCCATCGTGGGAGTCACGGTCGCCCGCCTTTGCCCAGCTGAGTGCTCAGGTGACTCGCCGGTTCCGACATTTCTCAATTTATTTTGGGGGTGAGAATTTGACAAATTACCGTCAGAAACGTCCAATAGTAGACGCTGGGCGTCCATGGGGCACCAACTTTGAGCCGACACTCGTCTGGGGACCTGTTTCCGGCGCTATGTTCTATGCCGGCATACGGCTGAACTTCGGAAAGCATTTATAGTGATACAATTGTTTAAATCAAGATAAAGTATGAGAAAGAGTTTTTTAACCATGCTGTTGCTGCTCGTAGTAGCCGTAGCATCAGCAAAAGACATCAAGACGGTAGTCTTTACCACACAGCCTCAGATGCATTGCGCTAACTGTGAGAATCGTGTGAAAGGAAACCTACGTTTTGAGAAAGGCGTAAAAGAGATTGAGACTAATGTTGAGCAACAGAAGGTGACTGTCAAGTATGACGCAGACAAGACTACGGTGGAAAAGCTGCGGAAGGCTTTTGAGAAATTCGGTTATACGGCACGAGAGCTGAAAGCAGGCGAGACCGTCGTGAATAAGGCACATAGCTGCTCAGAGATGAAATGTGAATGACAGCAAATGGTTATCAATCGCATAACAAAGCAAGCAAGAGGCGGACAGGTCAGAATAGTTCCTGTTCGCCTCTTGTGTTGTGGACGTACGCATATTGGTTAAGCTTCTGGTATTTCTCTAATGTCTCGAGCAACTGACAGAACAAGTGCGTCTTTTCTGGTGGCATGTCACCATTTGCCATTACCTTCTTATTATACTTAATCCAGTTCAGCATCCTGTGGTCTTCAATGCGGTGTTTCGACGGTCGACGTTTGAACGTGTTGATGTAGTTGACTATCTGCTCATAGTTGACTTGCCAAATCTCATCTCGCGTGAGATGATGGTGTGACAGAGAAAACAATGAGTCCCACGCAAGATAGAGATCTCTCATCTTGTCGAAGACAATGTCGGCACCAGCGTCAGCCAAAACCTTATTAGGCAGCGGTCCGCTGTTCACTGCGACAGTGAAGATGTTGGCGGCAGCGCCAGCGCGCACACCAAGCGGTGCGTTCTCAACCACTATTGCCTCCCATGGCTGCAAGTTGCCTGCCCTTTGTAACCCCATCAGATATGGGTCAGGATTGGGCTTTCCGCGTTTCACATCGTAGGCAGTGATGATGTCTTCCTCTTTTATATATTGTGGAAACTCTTTTGTAAGCCTGTTGATGAGTGGACGCTGTCCGCTACCTGTCACAACGATGATTCTCAAACCGTCGCGTTTGATTTTCCTTAGCAGTCCCTTTACATTATTCATAACCGGAGCCACAGGCAAGTCACCGAAGAGGTGGGTCTTAAGGTCATACATACGCTGTGCCTCATCCTCGTCAATCTCGCGTCCTTGCTGTTGTCTCACCATCATACGAATGGTGTCAATACCGCGCGCACCCTCCGTGGCGTAGGCGTCATCGGCAGTCATAGTAATGCCGAATGCAGCCATTGACTGCTGCCAGGCAATAGCATGATTCGGCATGGAGTTGATGAGTACACCATCCATATCAAAGAGCACGGCTTTCGGGGTAAATTGCCCGAAGCCGTGCTTGTGAAGATATGAGTTGATTGCTTTTTTCATTCTTACTCTTTTGCCAGACGCTCTTGGATAGCTTTGCTCTCAGCCTCGTAGCCAGGTTTGTTGAGCAATGCGAACATATTCTTCTTGTATGCCTCTACGCCAGGCTGGTTGAATGGGTTGACACCAAGGACATTACCACTGATGCCGCAGGCAATCTCGAAGAAGTAGATGAGCTGACCGATATAGTATTCGTTGAGTTCCGGCACACTGATGCGGATGTTTGGAACACCACCGTCGACGTGAGCCAGGCGAGTACCGAGCTCTGCCATCTTGTTGACTTCATCAACACGCTTTCCTGCAAGGAAGTTCAGACCGTCAAGGTTCTCCTCGTCACTTGGGAAGAGCAGTTCACGGTTAGGCTTCTCAATGCTGATGACAGTCTCGAAGATGGTGCGCTCACCATCCTGAATCCACTGTCCCATGGAATGCAGGTCTGTAGTGAAGTCAACGCTGGCAGGGAAGATACCCTTTTGGTCCTTACCCTCAGACTCTCCGTAGAGCTGTTTCCACCACTCACTAACGAAGTGGAGTTTCGGCTGATAGTTTACCATAATCTCAATCTTCTTTCCTGCGCCATAGAGACCGTTGCGTACAGCCGCATACTGAGCTGCTGGATTCTCTGCGAACGGAACATCTTTTCCACATGCTTTCTCCATTTCCTGTGCGCCTTCAACAAGTTTCTTGATATCGAAACCGGCACATGCGATAGGTAGCAGACCTACTGGGGTAAGTACGGAGAAACGACCACCGACATTGTCAGGAATGATGAAACTCTTGTAGCCTTCCTTGTCAGCGCAGGTGCGGGCAGCGCCACGTTTGGCATCGGTCACTGCGACAATTACTTCCTTGGCTACGTCCTTACCCATCTGTGCCTCGCATTGCTTCTTCAGCAAACGGAAGGTGAGGGCTGTCTCAGTTGTCGTTCCTGACTTTGAGATGTTGATGACACCGAACTTCTTGTCTTTCAGGTATTCTGTCATCTCCGACAGATAGTCTTCACCTATATTGTTACCTGCGAAGAGGATGGTGGGGTTCTTCTTGTCCTGGATAAGCCATGCGAAGGTGTTGCCGAGGGCTTCGATGACGGCACGCGCTCCAAGGTAGCTTCCGCCGATGCCGGCAACAACTACTACCTCGCATTTCTCCCTGAGTGTCTTGGCTGTCGCCTCTACCTCATCGAGGAATGCCGGGGTGATGCTACTTGGCAAATGTAGCCATCCCAAGAAATCGTTACCAGGGCAAGTGCCCTCTTCCAAGGCCTGCTGAGCGGCCTTAACCTTTGGTTCGAAAGCCTCCACTGCACCTGCTTCTAAGAAACAAGCGGCTTTCGTGATGTCTAAACTGATACTTTTCATGATTGTTTATCTAAATGAATCTGTTAGTAATTTGATTTCAATTTGTGGTGAGATACGTTCATACAAAATATTATATACCGCGTCGAGGATAGGCATGTTGACATGCATGTGTCGGTTGATCTCCTTCATACATTTCGTGCCAAAATATCCTTCGGCAATCATCTCCATCTCCATCTGGGCAGCCTTGACGTTGTAGCCCTTGCCAATCATCGTTCCGAAAGTACGGTTACGTGAGAAGTTTGAATAGCCGGTAACCAGCTGATCGCCAAGATATACACTGTCGATGATGCTACGGTTTGCCATCGGGTTGATGGTCAGAAGGAAACGGTTCATCTCCTGCATGGCGTTCGACAACAGTACAGCCTGGAAGTTGTCACCGTATTTCAAGCCGCTGCAGATGCCTGCGGCAATGGCATAGACATTCTTCAACACGCTGGAGTATTCTATGCCGATGACATCGGTGGATGTCTTTGTCTTGATATATGCCGATGCAAGCACCTCGGTGAATGCCTTTGCTTTCTCCTCGTCGGCGCATCCTACGGTGAGATATGACAATCGTTCCATCGCCACCTCCTCCGCATGGGAGGGACCGCCGATACAGGCAAGGTTCTCGTATGGCACATGGAATACCTCGTGGAAGTATTCCGAGCATACAAGGTTCTCGTCGGGAACTATTCCCTTGATGGCAGTGACAATGAATTTGTCACGGATGCGTGTCTTTAGCTTCTTGAGATGGCTTTTCAAGTAAGGTGATGGTGTTACGAACACGAGAGTGTCATACATCTGTGCAATCTTATTCAGGTCGCTTGAGAAATAAATCTCGTTGGTGTTGAAGCGCACACTGGTAAGATAGGCAGGGTTATGAGAGAGCAGTCTGAAGTCCTCTATCCTGTCGTCACGGCGCATATACCAGCCAATGTGGTGAGTGTGCCCCACAACAATCTTGGCAATGGCTGTTGCCCATGAGCCGCCACCAATAATCGCAATCCTACCGCAGTTAAACATTCAATCTATTGCTTAACGAGGTTATTTACTTTGTCTATCCACCCCTGGACTTCTTCCAGACTTGGCTTCTCGTATCCGAGCTTGTATTTCTTGTTTATCTCACCGATCTTCTGCTGTAAGCCCTGTGCCTTTTCCTCGCGAATGTCGGTAATGAGGTTGAAGCCAGCCTTGCGCAATACGTATACCCAGTCTTCGGGTACACCCAGCTCTGCCCATTCCGCTATGGTGCTCTGAGGAATCTTCTTCTCTGGTTTCATCTGTGGGAAGAAGAGAACCTCCTGAATATAGGTCTTGCCGGTCATGAGCATTACCAGGCGGTCGATGCCGATGCCGATGCCGCTCGTTGGTGGCATGCCATATTGTAAGGCGCGCAGGAAATCCTGATCGATAATCATTGCCTCGTCATCGCCTTTGTCAGCCAGTCGCATCTGCTCGATGAAACGTTCCTCTTGGTCGATGGGGTCATTAAGCTCGGAGTAGGCGTTAGCCAGCTCCTTGCCGTTCACCATCAGCTCGAAACGTTCTGTCAGTCCCGGCTTGGAGCGGTGCATCTTTGTTAGTGGTGACATCTCCACAGGGTAGTCGGTGATAAAGGTCGGCTGGATGAATGTCCCTTCGCAGAACTCACCGAAGAGCTCATCAATGAGCTTACCCTTACCCATCGTCTCGTCTACATCCATGCCTTTCTCTTTGCAGAACGCGCGGATCTCGTCCTCGGTCTTGCCGTCACAGTCGAAGCCGGTCTTTTCCTTGATGGCGTCAAGGATAGGCAGACGGCGGTAGGGAGCCTTGAAAGAAACTATGTTTCCGTCAATCTCACGCTCAGGCTTACCGTTGACAGCGATACATACGGCTTCAAGCAGTTTCTCAGTGAACGACATCATCCAGTTGTAATCCTTATACTGGACATACAATTCCATGCACGTGAACTCCGGGTTATGGTTACGGTCCATACCCTCATTACGGAAATTCTTTCCTATCTCGTAGACACCCTCAAATCCGCCTACGATAAGTCGTTTCAGATAAAGCTCCGTGGCGATGCGCATGTACATGTCGATGTTCAAGGCGTTGAAATGGGTAATGAACGGACGGGCGCTTGCTCCGCCTGCGATAGCCTGTAGAGTAGGAGTCTCTACCTCTGTGTAGCCGGCTTCGTCGAGTACCTTCCTGATGGTACGTATAACCGTGGCACGTTGCAGGAAAGTGTCTTTCACACCCTCGTTTACGACGAGGTCTACGTAACGCTGGCGGTAACGCAACTCCGGGTCGTCGAACTTGTCGTATGCCACTCCGTCCTTGTATTTTACTATCGGCAGTGGCTTGAGGCTCTTTGACAACAGGGTGATTTCCTTGGCATGTACGGAAATCTCACCCGTCTGTGTGCGGAATACAAATCCCTTGACACCAATGAAGTCACCGATGTCGAGCAGGCGCTTGAACAATTTATTATATAGGTCTTTGTCCTCACCCGGACAAAGGTCGTCGCGTGATACATAAACCTGTATACGTCCCTTGCTGTCTTGTATCTCGGCAAAGGATGCCTTACCCATGACACGTCGGCTCATCAGACGCCCGGCAATGCATACCTCACGTTGCGGCTCATCGTCCTTGAAGCTGTCGCGAATCTCCGTGCTGAAGGCGTTGGTAGGGTACTCGGCTGCGGGGTATGGGTCGATTCCCATGTCGCGCAGTTCCTGTAATGCTTGTCTGCGAACAATCTCTTGTTCGCTCATCTCTAAAATGTTCATATTTTGTCTTCGTATATATTTTAATGTAAAGATTATGCAAAGATACAAAACATTTTCGATTAAGCAACGGTTTTTGATAAATAAATGGTTTTTTATTTTGTATTGACTGCAAATTACATTATCTTTGCAACGCTAATCCAAAACAATCAATAAATGAGAAAAGTTGTTCTTTTGATAGGTGTTGTGTTAATGTCGCTTGCGGCAAGTGCGCAGAACAAAGGCTTAGACGGTGCTCAGCAGTCAAAGCCGCAGCACAAGGGTCCGCACCCAGTCCGTTTCAAGCAAATCTCCCGTTCCATGCCTAAGGAATGGTATGCCACCGACGAGGCGATGGCGGCTGCCGACAGTGTTATCAAGTTTCAGTTCCCGTCTGGCGGATGGGGCAAGAACCACGACTGGCATGTCGCACCAGAGGGAAAGCGCGTGAAGGAGCGTCAGGAGATCTGGGAGCAGATACATAGTAAGAGTGGGGTAGGTGCGACGATAGACAATGGTGCCACCACCACAGAGATGCTCTTGCTGGCTAAAGTCTATTCCGCTACAGGAAAGAAGAAATACCGTCAGTCGTTTATAAAAGGACTTAACTATCTCTTAGAGGCTCAGTATGAGAATGGAGGCTGGCCTCAGTTCTATCCATTTAAGCCTGCCAACAAAGAAGGACATCCGTTCTATTCCAACCATATCACATTCAACGATGATGCTATGTATGCCGTGATGACCACGCTCCGTAATGTGTATGACGACAAAGAGCCTTATGTCGGTCTGAAGCTGCCGGCAGATCTTAAGGATAAGGCACGCGCGGCATACGCCAAAGGTATCGACTGCATACTGAAATGTCAGATTCGCAAGGATGGCAAGCTCACCGTATGGTGTCAGCAGCATGACGAGAACACCTTTGCACCGGCGCCGGCGAGAAGCTTTGAGCTCGTATCGTTTACCGGTAGCCATGAGACTCCTAATCTTATCAAGCTCCTGATGAATGAGGAAAATCCGTCAGATGAAGTCGTAAATGCCGTTACCTCTGCCATAGAGTGGCTTGAGAGGCATGCTATAAACGACATGATGATAGAGGAGTTTACCAACAAGGATGGTGAGTACGACCGTCGTTTGGTACATCGTTTCGGCAAGAGGGTGTGGGCGCGCTATTACGACCTTGATACTGAGGAGCCTTTCGTTTGTGACCGTGACGGCGTGAAACAGCCGGCTATGGAGTATATCGGTCGTGAACGTCGTGTCGGCTATGCCTGGTATGGCGTCAATGCCGAGGATGTGATAAAGAAGTACAAGACCTGGCTGAAGAAAGTCAGCGAAAAGAAATAAAAGATAAATAATAGTACTTTTTAGATAAAATATTTACAAAAGCAATGGGCAACTATGTCTATTACCGGTTACCATACGCTACCCAGTATGTCAAGATCGAGCAACTAAAAGGGGAGCCAGAGCAGTTGATGTCTGTCAGTGACCTCAACGGAAAGAGCGGCTTTGTCTTTGCTCCTTTTATGGCATCGCAGTTGCATCCTATAATGCTGATGAGGCCGGATGCGGTTAAGGTGATAGACATTCCGGAAGGGGCGATGTCGATGGCAAAGGAGCTTAGGGAGGAAGGCTCTGACATTGAAAGAAGTGCATACGGCGATGTCTTTTCATTGTTTGTAAACAAGATTAAGGAAGGTCAGTTCAAGAAGATTGTCTTGGCGCGGTGTGTGGAGGTGGATAGCCAGATATCCTCGTTTAATCAGCTACTGTCGGCATTCCTGAAAGCATGCCAGCTTTATCCCCGTTTGTTTGTGGCATTGGTTAGTATGCCTGCGTGTGGTACCTGGCTTATGGCAACTCCGGAGGTGCTTCTTGAGCGCGTATCACCATTTATTCCTGACGGAAGAGCCAGTTGGCGCACCATGGCGATGGCTGGTACAATGAAGCTGCAAGGTGATCAGTTGCGTTTTGACGTGCCTTTGGGAAATGTGTCTTCCCAACAGATCTCGTGGACAACAAAGAATATACAGGAACAGCGGTATGATGCCAACTACATAAAAGAATGCTTGAAGAAGTTTACTAATGATATATCGGAGGAAGGACCATATACTTCCCGTGCCGCGAATCTGGTACATTTGCGTAGTGATTTTTATTTTACAACTGAAAATCATGACATGGTTGGTGACTTGTTAAATGAGATTCATCCCACACCGGCAATATGCGGCATTCCAAAAGAGGCGGCACGTCTGTTTATCCTTGATAACGAGAGCATGTCGCGCCAGTATTATGGTGGTTTTGTGGGACCATTGAATATGCATGAGTCCACAAGCTTGTATGTCACCCTGCGCTGTATGCAGGTTTGTGAAGACAAGTGCCGTCTGTATGCCGGTGGAGGCTTACTTAAAAACAGCACTGAACAAAAAGAATGGGAGGAGACGGAGGTTAAACTGGAGACTATGCTCAACCTTGTTGTCTAAGCTGACAGAGTATTTATCAGCCATTGTTTAAGCACTCTATTTGGAGTGACTTGTTGGTAAATAGTTGTTAAAGAATCTAAACAAATGGCTACCGTATATGTTTTATTATTATCTTTGCAACCTAATATGTAATAAAATAGCTTTTACAAGAACGTTAACAAACATTTACATGATGAAGAAATACTACGCATTCAGACTTATCTTACTCTTTGTAGTGATTGTTGCGGGTAGTGTTGGCTCTTGGGCCGTTAATACGGACTACCGCATTGTGAACAACAAAGGTGAGGTGTGTTTCATCGTTAGAGGAACTACGGCTAAGCCGGAGCTTCCTTCACGAGCAAGAACACCGTATGCTACGAACTACCGCTACTACCTGACCCTTCAGGAGGCGCAGCGCGATGCCCGTTACGGTGCTGCACTTGCCGCATCGACCTATGGCGCGCAGCCGCTGAACACCAATGTGAACCTGTCGGGCAATGGCGATGTGTATGTGCGTTATGACTATACATCCTCCTCAACCATAACGGATTTTGAGGGTAATGTTGTGCGCATCGACGGTAAGGTGGCTTACAACTTGCAGGTGAACGACCGTTTGGCTTATTACAGTACGGCGACAAGCCCGGAATTTACCACACCGAAGTCTTCAAACAACAGCGTTGTCGGTCCGGTTGCGCCTTCTGCAGACGAACCTATCCGCGTCACCCACAGCATGGATAAGATATACAATGGCACGGACGACGATGCGACGAACAATCTGACAGGAGCTATTAAGAATACCAATCCCTACAAATGGGTCTACGACGGTACGCAGTCTGCCACGAACAACTATGAGGCAAGCCTGGGACACCCTGACCCCTACGATTTGCGAATCATCAACCTGAGCGACCGCACGAAGGTGTTGACGGGTATTCAGAACAACAGTTTTCCCTTTACTCCTTCATCGCAGCAGTACATCCACCTGACGCTTGCCGCTGACGGAGCCTCCGCTACCTATGTGCAGCGTTTCTTCATCCGTAAGATTAACGCCATCATGCAGGTGGCAGCCTGCGAGCCGATGTATGTCTATCTGAGCGGAAGCGGAAGCTCCCCTCTCAACATGTGCTTCGTACTCAACAAAGAGAAGGATGAACCGCAGTGGATTGGCAACTTCAACAACGTGGAATACCATGTAGCCTCGCTCCACCTGCGCCTGCATGAGAAGCAGGATGCTACAGGTATCACTGCCAGTAGCAGTGCCAATCGAAGCACGTGTACGTTCCATGCTTTGAAGAACCGAAAGTATACCATCGTGGGCAGCGATGGCACCACCCGTGCCTCGGCATACGCTCCTGTAAGTGAAACCGAGACACTGGAAGTGCCTTCCGAGATTAACTCCCCGTTGGTGAGCAGTTATACCTATCACAAGAATGCCAATGATGCAAAGACCGGCAGCAATAGCTATCTCAACATCAGCAATTTCGAAACTGGTGAGGATGTCTTTGTAGGCTATAGCTACAATACAGCGAACACCATTCTGAAGTTAGACGATGCTAACGCACGATACACCGTACGTCTCAACGACAACTACCTGAAATACGAGGAAGATGCCGGCGACGACAGTGACGTGACTGTAGGGACAGAAGATGAGTCGGAGAATACGGAGTACAGGTGGAGATTCTCTGGCAGCGATCCTTACGGCATCCTCGTTACCAACGATGCCGCCTCGTCAAAGAACATCACGGGTGTAAGCACCTCCGGCACCATCACCCTCGGTACCGACAGCAAGGCGGCAGCCCTGCAGGGCAACACGTCAGCATCGGGCTATACACCCTACCGCTACTACCTCGTGAAGAGTCCCAACTGGACCGCCGAGGAGCCGCTCTACATACTCCGTGCTGCCTCGGTAGGTAACGAGGATTTGCGCTACAACTGGGCTTACGTGGGCGATGACCAGAGCGACTGGAACGAGTCACAGCCGCGCTTGGCTGCCTCAACCTGGCTTGACGACGGCAATGGTGCCGTACAATTACAGCTCGACGAGCTGCGTACCACACCGCTCACCTACCACATCATCGACCTGCAAGGCAAGATAGTGGCAGAGGCATCGACCCTGCGCGAGGAGCTGAAGCTGCCCGATGCCATCAGTAGCCCGCTCGTCGATACCTACCATTATTATCAGTCCACCGACTTCGTAGTCGAAGGCGGTGTCTATTCCTTCAATGGTACGCCGACCGAACTCACTTCCACCACGGGCTTGGATGACATCTATGTGGTGTATGGGACGGAAGATCTGAACTCCACTGTCGACATTTCTGAGGTTGTCGATGAAACGGCAGAGGGAACAACTCATGGACAGCATAACAGTGAGACTACTTCCAGAAAGACCTCATACATGTTGCAGTACTACAATGGTGAGAGTTTCAATCAAGAAGACGGAGCGAACGGTATCGAGGAAACAGCCATGAAAGCCATCTATCCCTATACCAACGGAGATGCAGGCTTCAATATCTATGGCGACGAGAGACGTACTGCACACTTCGGCAAGGCTGCCAACGAACGAAAACGCTATACTTGGTATATTGACAGTCCTACCGGTGACCCCTACCATGTCAAGATTGTAGCTGCCAATAATGTAAGCCATACCAAAAAGGTGAACGATGTAGTTGTAGATAATTTCTACAATTCCTTCCGTACCTATTATAATAATACGCTCCAAAAGGTCATTACTTCCCCTATCAGTAATGATCCTCAGATATTGAACCATGCACAGTTCGGCGACCCGAATGCTGTGGCAACTGACTACATGTTGCTTGGAAAGACCGGTAAGTACCGTTTGGTGACATCAGAGAAAATCAACGGTGAACAGCAGACAGTGACTAATTACGAACAGTATTGGAAGAACTATGAGACGATAGGACAACTCTTTGGCGTGTATAATACAGAAACAAAAGTAGTAGAGGAGATGCCTGCCGATGCCGAACTGACCGCCAAGGGATGGCATAAGTATGCTGCATGGCATAATGCCAAGCCGCTTGATGGCTCTGCTAAGGTCTTTGAATACCAGAACCACTGGTATCAGACGATAGAGCTGGGAGCAGAATTCGACTTGATTCCGATTTCACTGAAACCGGCATTGGTACTTGTCGATAAGCATGGATGGGAGGTCTTCCGCCATACGATGCCTGATGCATCGTCACATCATAAAAACGACGGAACGGATAATAATAGCGATGATAATATCATCCGAACCTATAACAGCCCTGCCGTGAAGGCTTATCATTGGTATAAAACGGGCACCAAGATTCCAGGATACCATAAGTTCAAGGTTTCTGACCCGGCTATGAAGACGGAAGAAGAAGAGTTTACCACCACAGACTTGACTATCTATCCTGATGACTACACATCCAATACGGGTGACTGGTATGTCACCTACGATGTGAAGGATGAATACCGTTACCTCTACGACTATGCAACAGGCAAAAGTGCCCCCGTGCTCATTCAGCAGGGAGGAAAATTGGCAACAGCTGCCAGTGAGAGTACCATAGGCAATGCCACAAGTGTTACCTTCTCTGGTAGCGATGACAACCTGAGCGTTACAGGTTCCATTACCAATGATATGCTGTGGTATCTGTCGCGCAATACTGACATTGATATCGAGATGGGTTATCGCTATCTGGGGGAGAGCGATGCTCAGGAAGGAGCGAAGAGCAAAGCTGACACAGAGGAGGAATACACAGACGAACAACAAGGCTTCGACCCGTACAATGTCCAGATCAGCAATGCCAGCAACTCGAAATACTTCAAGACTAATTCCTCGGGTGTCACTATAGACTCAGAGGGTTCCATGGTGGGAACCTATTCTGGTGATTCCGGAACATTATCGTTAGATGACAATAATGAGAAATTTACAGCAAGCGGGTACGATCAGCGTACTCTCCGGGTAACCAATGCCACCTTCATGGTGGTAAAGGACTCGTTGGGCAACCTGCGCCTGATGCCACGATTCGGACAGAAGAAGGTTGTTACATCGCTGACCTCCGGCACCCCGACGGTTTCCACATGGGCGGCATCGGCACCTGCCAATGATGCCTCTGGTGCGCAGACCATCATCCTGCAACCCATCCAGAAGTATAAGTTCTATGTGCGCGACATCAACAGCAACACCATCATTGCCCAGTCGTCTGCCGCCTTCTATGCCCGTCCGGGTTCGGCATTGGCAAGCGGAACGATAGGTAAGGCTACCGGCATACCGCTGCCCGACGACCTCATCCGTTCCTACTGTGACTATTCTGGAGCATATACTACCTACGACGCAACCAACAACACCTACGACAACAAGATTACCTGCTATCCTCCGGGTGCAGGAACGGGTATTGCAGAGACTCCGATCTACGTGCCCTATACCGTTGAAGGGCCGCTGTTCTCTACCGCCGCCACCCCGTCGTGGTACAATATGAGCTTCATCAACAAGAACCGTTTCCACATGATGAATACCTCTACCAGCGTATTGCAGAGTGGCGGTTTGCAGGCAGCTGACGAGAGCAAGTGGATGCTTATCGGCAACCCGTATCAGTTCAAACTGGTTAACAAGGCACAGCAGAATTCTGGCTATTACCTGCGCATACCGCAGACCAATGTGGAGAAGCAAGACAACAATGGACTGGTGAATAACTCAGTCAAGCCTACAGTAAGTAATGATAGCGGTAACAACGACTGGACGCTGGTCTATATGGTCGACACCCAAGGTAACGTACATGAGCAGCTGCGTACCTACGACAAGCAATACACCCTTATCGGTGGCACCGACACCTATCATCTGTACGTGAGAGATTCCGGACAGCTTATCTACTCCAACTATTCCGGCAACCAGAACTATACCGATGCCGATGTTTTCCTGACGAACCTGATTACCGTGACCTATCATGTCTTTAAGGATGGTTCATGGACTACTGCCGAATATGAGGAAGCCATCGACTACGAGCCGCAGCAGTTGGCGGAAATAGTGGCTCTGCCATCGAGTGTCTATCGTCCGTTGTGCCAGTATACGTTCTACAGGACTGAAAATGACATGAAAGCAGACAATGTCAACGGTTATGAGAATTTCTCAGCCATGTATACCGCAATGTTAGATGCAGATAAGGCAATCAACTTCGATATATATCTATCATACGTAGTCAATGCTCCTAATGTTCCAGTTGGTAGCGATCAGCCTGTGAAGTTCTTCGCTACAGAAGAAGAAGCGGCAGCAAGCATGAAGTGGAGCTTCCTCATGCAGGGACTGGAGAGTGCTGCCAAGATCTATGGAAAGAAACTGGTTGACTATGGTAAGGCACGCGCTTACGGCACGGAAGACCGTGGCGACTGGGGTGAGGACATTGACGGACTGACCGAGGCCGAAAAGTCGTTCGTTCAATTTACCGGTTACAACAAAATTGGCGGTTTCCACTTCCTGCACCACAACAGCAGTCCAACGGTTGACACACAGACCGGCAGTATGACCGTTCCCGACGGCATCAGTGAGGTGGGAATGCACAAGGGAACCCGCTACATCAAGTCGCAGAACACGGAACTGGATGTCTGCCTGATGTCGCCGCTGAACGACTTCCGCCGCATTGCCGAGACCTACAAGGACGGTAGCGAGACCTCGCCGCGCACCGACAGCTGGCTGTGGGCATTCATCGGTACACCTTACAAGTTTGAAATCATCAACCGCGAGGCGTTGGCAGGCAGGGTCTATGATGTTAATGGTAACGTTACCACCGCAGGTACCACCCACAAGCGCCTTGCCGTCATCCGAAGCGGTACAACCCTCAAGGATAACCCCGTGAAACTCGTGGCAGACTACGATTCACAAACCAACGGCGAGGACAACTATCCGCACTACTGGACGCTGGCACAACTGGCTCCGGAGACCATGCCCGACGGCACGCAAGACCCGGAAACGCCCGTCAGCTTTGCCATCAAGGTTTACGGCGAAGACTATATTCTGTCTCATAACACTGGCCTCTCCGTGGATTTCAAGGTGATTCCAACACCGGCCGAAACCGACATTTCCTACTTCAAATCAACAGGATTCATGGCGCATCCTTGGAATTGGAGCGACACGAAGTACAAGACTGTGACGGTGAACATCTACAAGGATGCCGTCTCCGGTACGCCTGTGCTGACGAAGACCTATACGCCTGCCGACCGCGCCTTCATTGCCGGTGACGTTATCGACGGTACCGACGGCCACTACTACCTGCCCGTTGAGGCGCAGGCAGACGGCTCGTGGAAGCCGATGGGAGTCTTTACCAACACTGTGCCTTACGACAACCACCTCATCAATATCCCGTATGAGCTGCGCCGCCGCTTCTGTGAGTACAGCGTAGCCAACGGCAATACCAACGTCAACGGTACCAACGATGCCTTCACCATCCAGGACACCGACGAAGAACAGACCATCAACCTCATCTATACCATTCCGGCACCTCCGAAGGCTCCGCGCTTCGTATCGGAGAGCGAGCTGGCATCCTTCCGCAGCAAGACGGAGACCGCTACCTTCAACGGAGCCATGAAGAAGGAGTACTTCTACTTCCTCGACTTTGGCAACACGCTGTCGAACCATGCATATGTCGGCAGTGGCGGGTATTATCCTTCTGCAGGTTCCGACTCGCGCTACATTGCCAACGACCCGTCGCAGCTGATGTACTACTTTGTGGGCGACCCCTACCAGCTGCGCGTCTGCAATGCCTACACCGACAAGGTGGGTGCTTACAACAACCTTGCGCGCAATGTATGGCCGGACGGCACCAAGGGTAGTTACGGTGAAGACCTGAAATACAACAACAACACCTACATGGCTCCCGAAAGTGACTCCCGTGGCAAGTTCTACTGGGAGATGGTGGATGCCCAAGACATGGGTGTCTATGGCTACAATGCTGACAATGCCAATGTGAACTACCGCATTGACTTCCTTAAGAACAAGACCTTCGCCCTGCGCACGAAGAACAAGGACGCTAATGATGCCACCTATTATTATTTAGGCAAGGGCAGCTCCACCTCCGGTTCGTATATCTACGAACGGGCAGGCGAGACGGTTGGTGCTTCGCAGAATGTGCTGGAGGCGTTCCGCAATTTCCCCGACGTGCGCCATGCAGCCAATGTGGCTACCAACACCACGATGACCGCCATGCGTCCGGCAACGGTCTATGTGAGCGTCTATGACCAGGACGAGCCGACACGTTTCGTTACAAAGAACGAACTGTCGGAATACTATGCACAGAGCGAGCGCTTCACGGGTGTGCCTGCCAACTTGCAGCGCAACTACTGCAACTACACTTGGGCAAGCACCAGCAGTGATACCAAGTCAGCTAACATGCTCGACGGCGGCTACTTCACCGTCAACGACAAGGAAATCACCATGTATGCCAAGTATGAGGAGACCGACGACTCACCCTTCTCGCGCCTTAACGCTGACAGCGTGCCGGTGCTGAAGCGCGATGCCAGCCTCTCGCCGTGGTACAACATGAGCGTGGGCAGCCGCTGGGCCTTCTTCAACAGCAACCTCGACGGTATGACCTCACCGCTATACAGTTACAACAGCAGTGCGAAGACATGGAACAACTTGCGCCCGAACACGGGTGGCAAACCCAACAACTCCGTGCTCTCCTTCCCCTACAACGGTGCTATCTCTACCGTGAACGACCGTTTCCACAAGGGTATGCACTGGGCATTGGTGGGTGACCCCTACAACTTCCAGATTCGTTGTCAGCGCGACATCATCACCCTTGAGGGCGAAGGCGACAGCCGCACACCGAAGGTGGTCAACGGCGACTACGAATACAAGGCTGCCTACCTGAACGGAACGCAGATGGACACGCAGGCGAATGGTACCTGGTGGACATGGATTCGCAACCGCAATACCACCAACTACTTCCTTAGTGAGAGTCCTACGAGACGCACGGCAGTAACCGCAGCAACCACATCGGCACGCGCCAACGCACCGCGCCGCCTGCCGAAGGGCTACCCCAGCGACCCGTCGGCAAATCCGGCTGAGAACACCCTGAATCTCACGGTATCCGGAGAGTCGGGCATAATTGCCACGGGCAACAACTACGGTCTGGGCGACGTCATGCGACTGGTTAACGTCGACGATGTCGATGCCAACAACGAGTGCTTCGATGCCGTGGTCATTGTATATAATAAGGTGAACGAACCTGTAGCAACAACGGGATGGACGGAGCTGGTGCGCAAGAACGTGACCGGCAACGGTGAGATTCCGAGCGATGTACGCCGATGGGGATGCACCTACCACTACTGGGCTGACGAAACCATGACGCGCTATCCGTTTACCAGCTTTAACCAGACCGACGATAGCGGCAACTACCTCATCACGGACGGAGGCATCGTCTATGTCACCTACGACTACGACGAGAGTCTCTACTCTTCTGAGAATGAGTATCGATGGGTGAACATCTTCTTCAACTGGGAC
>CAJOPT010000074.1 GCA_905236455.1 uncultured Prevotella sp.
GACGGGAGTCTGCCGTCTGCGGCGGCAGACTTTTAGACAATGTTTTATCAGACTCCCGACACAGACGGGAGTCTGTCGTCTGTAGCGACAGAC
This sequence comes from uncultured Prevotella sp., assembly GCA_905236455.1. GTDB lineage: Bacteria > Bacteroidota > Bacteroidia > Bacteroidales > Bacteroidaceae > Prevotella. The sequence goes on from CAJOPT010000074.1 coordinate 94, forward strand.
TTTTAGAGCGTCCGGTTTACATCATTGCCTCACAACGCCTGCCTTTGGAGAACTTTGCATATCTCCCCAATAAACCTTGCGTCAGTCAGGAAGACTTCGACACTCTAAAGAACCGTGTCCAGTCTTTACGCCGCCAAGCACCTGACAGTTACATCATCGTAAGCCTGCATTGGGGATGGGAGCACACTTTGAAGCCCACTGTAATGCAGCGACATCAGGCGCATCAGCTCATTGACGCAGGTGCTGATATTTTAATATGCCACCACAGCCATACGCTACAGACCATTGAAAATTATCATGGACGTCCCATTTATTACAGCATTGGCAATTTCATATTCGACCAGCAGAAACCATTAAACACCAAAACGTGCCTGGTACAGATAAAAATCACATCTTCATCTGCCAGTGTCGAGACCATCCCTGTGGAGATTAGGAAATGCGTCCCGTATCTGCGCTCCGCTAAATGATAAAGGAGATCCCGCATCGAGTGCGGGATGAGGGGTAAAAGATTCTTCATTCTTCACTCTTCATTTTTTTGTTTGTTTTTTTGGGTGTTTCGTTCTTTTTATGTACTTTTGCGGATAGCTAATAAAGAAACATTATGCAAACAAGGTGTCATTATTCGGTACTTATCCACGAACAGGCTAAGAAATATGGTTCCAAACCAGCATTGACATTCCGTAATTTCGGAAGTCTTAAATGGAAAAGTGTGTCATGGAACCAGTTCTCAATGCGCGTAAAGCAGGTTTCTAACGCATTACTGAATGTAGGATTGAAGCCTCAGGAGAAAATAGCTGTATTTGCACAAAACTGTATACAATACCTGTATACTGACTTCGGAGCGTATGGAGTTCGCGTCATCTCCATTCCACTCTATGCCACAAGCTCAGAGCGGCAGATACAGTTCATGATTAATGATGCAGAGGTAAAGTTCCTGTTTGTTGGTGAACAAGAGCAATATGACAAAGCACATCGAATTTTTCCACTTTGTCCTTCACTCGAGCGTATCATTGTCTTTGACTCCAGTGTACGCATCTCTACCCATGACCCGTACGCCCTTTACTTTGAGGACTTCCTGAAACTTGGCGAGGACTTCCCGAGACAGTCGGAGGTAGAAGACTTATGGAAGCAAGCCAACTATGATGACATTTGCAATATCCTATATACCAGTGGAACCACTGGCGACTCCAAAGGTGTCATCCTTACATACGCCCAGTATGACGCAGCAATGGAAGCCAATGGAAAATGCGTTCCTGTCACCGACAAAGACCGCGTCATCAATTTCTTGCCATTGACACATATCTTTGAGCGCGGATGGTCATATCTATGTCTCTCTGTCGGCGCAGAGCTTATTGTCAACACCTACCCAAAGGAAATCCAGGAGTCTATGCGACAGACTCATCCCACATGCATGTCATCCGTACCACGCTTTTGGGAAAAGCTGTATGCCGGTGTGCAGGAGAAAATCGACAATTCCAGTCCTGCCAAGCGTAAGCTCTTCATGCACGCATTGGCTGTAGGAAAGAAGCGTAATGTCGACTATCTCAGCCATGCCAAGAGTGTTCCCCTCCACTTAGAGATGGAATACAAATTGCTTAACAGCACCGTGCTGAGTCTCGTACGTAATCAGATTGGTCTCACCAATCCCAATATCTTCCCGACTGCCGGCGCTTACGTGTCACCTGAGGTAGAGGAGTTCGTACATAGCATTGGTCTGAAGATGGTTGTAGGATATGGTCTCACAGAGAGTCTGGCAACAGTGTCTTGCGACCACCTTGACGAAGGGTACACGATAGGTTCGGTAGGCAGACCTATTGAGGGCATACAGATAAAGATTGGCGAGAACGATGAGATTCTGCTCAAGGGTCCTACTATCACAAAAGGTTACTATAAGCGTGACACCACAAATGCCGCAGCCTTCGATAAAGACGGGTTCTTCCATACAGGAGATGCCGGTTATCTGAAGGATGGGGAGCTGTTCCTAACAGAGCGTATCAAGGATTTGTTTAAGACTTCCAATGGCAAATACATCGCTCCACAGATGGTAGAAGGACTGTTATTGGTTGACAAGTTCGTAGAGCAGGTAGCTGTCATTGCCGACCAACGTAAGTTTGTATCTGCACTCATTGTACCGGAATTCCGTATCCTTGAGGAATGGGCAAAAGACAATGACATAAGGTTTAAGGACCGTGAGGAGCTCTGTGACAACAAGCAGGTGAATAAGATGATGGCAGACCGCATAGAGACGCTGACACAAGGTCTTGCCAGCTATGAGAAAATCAAGAAGTTCACACTCTTAGCGCACCATTTCTCAATGGAGCAAGGTGAGCTTACCAATACCCTGAAGCTCAAGCGTCCTGTCATATACAAGAACTTCAAGGAGCAGATTGACAGTATGTACGAAGAAAACTAAGAAACAGTAATGATTACAGCAGACCAACTGAAAGATGTGATGGAACGCGCCGATGCGTTGTATCGCTATCTCAATATAGAACAGAAAAAGGTAGAATACGAAGAGGAGCAGCTCCGGACACAGGCTCCTGACTTTTGGGAAGACCCCAAGAGAGCACAGGAGCAGATGAAAAAAGTAAAAGGAATCGGCAAGTGGATTACCGGCTACCAAGAGGTACGCCAGTTAGCCGACGAGCTGCAGTTGGCTTTCGACTTCTACCATGACGATATGGTTACTGAGGAGGAGGTTGACTCAGACTATTCCAAGGCGATAGCAGCAATAGAAGACCTTGAGCTGAAAAACATGCTTCAACAGGAAGAAGACCCGATGGATTGTGTCTTGAAGATCAACTCAGGTGCCGGCGGCACAGAGAGTCAGGATTGGGCACAGATGCTCATGCGTATGTATATGCGCTGGGCTGAGGCACATGGCCATAAGGTCACCATTAGCAACCTACAGGATGGTGATGAAGCTGGAATAAAAAGCGTCACTATGGAGATTGAAGGTGGGGAATATGCCTACGGCTATCTCAAGAGCGAGAATGGCGTCCATCGTTTAGTACGTGTATCACCGTTTAACGCACAAGGAAAGCGCATGACTTCCTTTGCGTCGGTATTTGTATCACCGTTGGTTGATGACACGATAGAGGTGTATGTAGACCCAGCCAAGCTGTCGTGGGATACGTTCCGCAGTAGCGGTGCCGGTGGTCAGAATGTAAACAAGGTAGAGTCTGGTGTTCGTCTGCGCTATTGGTACACCGACCCCGACACTGGTGAGGAAGAGGAGATTCTCATTGAGAACACTGAGACACGCGACCAGCCAAAGAATAAGGAACGTGCAATGACGTTGTTGAAGTCACAGCTCTACGACCGTGCCATGAAAAAGCGCTTGGAGGCTCAGGCAAAGATTGAGGCATCAAAGAAAAAGATAGAATGGGGCAGTCAGATAAGAAGCTATGTTTTCGATGACCGCCGCGTCAAGGATCACCGCACAAACTATCAGACGAGTGATGTCGACGGAGTGATGGACGGTAAAATCGATGATTTCATCAAAGCATACCTCATGGCGTTTCACTAAATGGATAACGGTTAGAGGTTAGAAAGATTTTAAATAAAAACCTAAAATAAAACCATTATGAGTAAGAAAGTAAATGCAAAAAGAGTTGCTTACCAGCAGAAGCAGGAACAAGAAGGTAAGAAAGTCGTTAACTGGATATTCGGAGTATTGGTAGTACTGGCGATTATCTTTATGATCTATTCCTTCTTTATCATCAGCTGATGAGCGGTCTTGAGATTGAGAGAAAGTTTCTGGTCCACAAATCGAAAGACTGGAAACAACTGTCGTATGCGTGCAGCCATATCCAACAAGGGTATATGGCTGCCGTCAATACGGTGCGAATAAGGATTCGTGACGAAAAAGGCTACCTTACGATAAAAGGTCCGTCGCGCAATGGAGGTATGACCCGATATGAGTTTGAGAAAGAGATCACGCTCGACGAGGCGCGCCATTTGTTAGAACTTTGTGAGCCTGGCATAATTGACAAACACCGTTATCTGATATCATACGGCGACCACACCTTTGAAGTCGATGAATTTCATGGCGACAACGAAGGACTTATAATGGCAGAGGTTGAACTAAAAGAAGAGAACGAAGAGTTCAAAAAGCCTGATTTCATCGGTATAGAGGTTACCGGCGACCGTCACTTCTACAATTCCCACTTGCGACGCAATCCTTTCAGCCTTTGGCGTGACATGCTGCCAGAAGAATACAGATAAAGCCCAGTGCAGAGCCCGTGGCATCCGCAAGGAAGTCCATCCATTCTCCACTTCGCATACCATTTGTACAATAAGCCTGAACTAACTCTATGAGACCGCCCATGCATGCCGGCAATATAAATATTATCAGCAACCTGTGGTGCCAGACTCCTGCCTGTGGTGAGAGTCTGACAAGACGCCCTCCCCTACGAGCTCGCCAATCCTCAACCCCAATCGTCAGGCTGAGAACCAGATAAAAGGCAATATGTGTCCATTTGTCAATCATCGTGACATCAGACAGTGGTGTTTCCGGAACAGGGATAAGACACAACACCCAAATAGCGACAGTCAGCAACAGCGAAAGAGGGTATTTCCTTACAAAATTGATAGAAAAACGCATGTTTCATTATAATTTTGATGCAAAAGTAAATATAATTTTATAATTTTGCAACCGTAATAATTGGAATTTCTCATGACGCAATCAGAAAGAGCAAGTTTTGGAAGCAAATTAGGAGTAATCCTCGCCACTGCTGGCGGAGCAGTCGGATTAGGTAACGTATGGCGCTTTCCATACATGGCTGGACAGAACGGCGGGGCGGTATTTATCATTATCTATCTGGTATGTGTCCTGCTGTTAGGTATTCCATGTATGATAAGCGAGTTTATTATTGGACGCCATGGAGCCTCCAATACGGCAAGGGCTTACGAACAGCTGTCAAATGGCACACCATGGAAATTGGTTGGCTATCTTGGAGTGCTCACAGGTTTTCTTATCACTGGCTATTATGCCGTCGTTTCCGGCTGGTGCCTCCAGTATGTCTATGCCTCTGCCATGACAGAGTTAAAAGGAGATCCACAGTTTATCACCCATTACTTTGAGAATTTCTCTCAAAATCCCCTACTTCCAATCTTCTGGACTGTCGTAATACTGTTTGTCACATGCTTTGTAATTGTAAGAGGTGTGCGTGGCGGTATAGAACGCGCGTCCAAGCTGTTGATGCCAGTGCTGTTTATACTCCTGCTCATAGTGGTAGTGGCGTCAAGCCTCCTACCTGGCGCCGAGAAAGGTATAAAGTTCCTGTTCCACCCGGATTTCAGTAAGCTGAGCAAAGACCTGTTCCTCAGTGCATTAGGGCAGTCCTTCTATTCGCTAAGTATCGCAATGGGATGCATCTGTACATACGCATCATACTTTAACCGTCATACCAATCTGCTTAACTCAGCATTACAGATCTCATTGGTAGACACTGTTATTGCCATCCTTGCCGGATTAATGATTTTCCCTGCGGCATTCTCCGTCGGTGTCAACCCGGACAGCGGACCGTCGCTCATCTTCATCACCCTGCCAAACGTCTTCCAACAGGCATTCTCCGGCATTCCGGTAGTGGGATATGTCATTTCCATCATGTTCTACGTACTATTGTCATTAGCCGCACTTACGTCATTAATATCATTGCATGAGGTAAGCACAGCCTTCCTTTCTGAGGAGTTCCATCTCTCCAGGAAGAAAGGAGCGATACTTGTAACCGTTACATGTGCGATTATCGGTGCTCTATGCTCACTGTCGTTAGGCAAGTCGGACATACTCACTATTGGCGGAAAGTCCCTCTTCGACATTTTCGACTTCGTTACTGGTCAGATATTCCTTCCGATAGGCGGTTTCCTTACCTGTATATTCATAGGTTGGTATGTACCAAAGAAGCTTGTACGCGATGAGTTTACCAACTGGGACACTATCAGCGGAAGTTTCTTCGGTGCTTTCCTGTTTCTTGTAAGATTCGTTTGTCCTATTGCGATTGCCGCAATATTCTTGCACCAGTTAGGGATATTATAAAAAGTTAATGATATATGGCAGACAACAGAGCGAATTTCGGTAAGATAGGTGTTATTCTGGCAACGGCAGGGAGTGCCGTAGGCTTAGGTAACATCTGGCGTTTTCCGTTCATGACAGGTCAGAACGGCGGAGCAGCCTTTATCCTAATATATATCGCCTGTGTCTTTATCCTGGGTATTCCCGGCATGATCTGTGAGTTCATTGTAGGGCGGCACGGAGCCTCTAATGCCGCCCGTGCCTATCAGCGCATGACAAGTCATGGGGGAATAATCGGCTATATGGGTGTCTTCACCGCAATGATTATCCTGGGATTCTACTCGGTTGTGGCAGGTTGGTGTCTTCAGTACCTCACGGCATCAATAGGCGGGCATATACATGGTGATGCCGCTTTTGTGAAAGACTATTTTGCATCATTCTCCAGTGATGCCTCAAAACCGGCATTATGGGCAATAGGCTTTGTGGTGATCACCCATCTCGTCATTACCCAGGGAGTGCGCAACGGCATAGAGAAAGCCTCAAAGTTACTGATGCCCACATTATTTATATTACTTATAATAATCGTCGTGGCATCATGCATGTTGCCAAATGCTATTGAAGGTGTAAAGTTTCTGTTCATGCCAGACTTCAGTAAGGTGACCGGAAACGTGTTCCTTGAGGCACTCGGACAAGCATTTTTCTCCTTAAGCCTCGGCACGGCATGCCTATGTACCTATGCCTCATATTTCAGCAAGAAAACCAATTTGTTCAAGTCGGCAGTACAGATTGCCAGTATCGACTGTATCATCGCTATTCTTGCCGGACTGATGATCTTCCCGGCTGCGGCGTCTGTAGGGGTACAGCCCGACAGTGGACCATCCCTGATATTCATCACACTTCCAAATGTGTTTCAACAAGCTTTCGCTGGCATTCCCGCCGTGGGATACATCATCTCTATCCTCTTCTATGCTTTGCTGGCTTTAGCAGCACTCACCTCTACAATCTCCATGCATGAGATAGGAACCGCGTTTTTCCAGGAGGAGCTGCGCTTCTCACGAAGCAAGGCTGCTATGATAGTCACAATAGCATGCTCTTTGATAGCTGTGGTTTGCTCACTGTCGGTTGGTGCGTGTCCAGACTTAAAAGTCCTCGGACTCTCGGTAATGGATTTCTGCGACAGTCTCACCGCACAATATCTCTTACCTGTAGGGGCATTCCTGACCTGTCTGCTTATAGGGTGGGCTGTTCCGCAGAAGGTCGTACGTGATGAGTTCACCAACTGGGGGACGCTACCGTCTACATACTATAAAGGATGGTTGTTCCTTGTGCGATATGTCAGTCCGATATGCATCATAGCGATTTTCGCTCACCAGATGGGGTTCTTGTAACAAGTCTGCCGTCTGTGACAGCAGACTCATAGACCGACAACAGACCGTCAATTCTATCTAAAACACATCATACTATGAACATCAAGGAATTTTTCTATTTTCAAAAGTCTGACCGTCAGCTGTTATTATTACTGCTGACCATGGGCGTGTTAATCGCTACATTGTTTGTAATTGCCGGGAATGATGATACCATGACCGCTCCATCACCTTCCGACTCAACCGCTGCCGACAACCACTCTCCAATGGACGGTTTCCGCCAAGAACACTATCCGCGCAGATACCCGCAAGGAAGATATCCACATCTCAGCAGGCAGCATGATATAAGATATGCGGTGCCTACGGAGAGTGAGGGACATCTTTTCGCATTCGACCCAAACACGGCAGACAGCACCGCATTATTACTATTAGGGTTAAAGCCATGGCAAGTCAGGAATATATATAAATTTCGCGCCAAAGGGGGAATATACCGATCTCCCGATGACTTTGCCCGCCTTTACGGTCTTACTGTCGGACAGTTCAAACGGCTAAAGCCTTACATACACATCTCATCTGACTATCTGCCTGCGACAGCAATGGCAACGCCACGGCAACCATATAGCTATCACGACCGTGACACTATGCGTTATCCTGTAAAGCTCAAGCCAACGGAGAAAATCGTCCTTAACACCGCCGACACCACAATGTTGAAAAAAGTACCGGGAATAGGGAGCAGCTGGGCACGTGCCATCATTGGATATGGAGAACGGTTAGGTGGCTATACACGTGTAGAGCAGTTACTTGACTTTGAGGATTTCCCTGAGGATGCGATTCAATATTTTATTGTGAGAGAGCCTCATCCCCGAAAAATCAATCTGAATACACTGTCACTGAGCCAGCTCAAAAAGCACCCATACATAAGTTATTATCAAGCAAAAGCTATCATAGACTATAGAAGGTTGAAAGGCAACCTCACAAGTCTTGAACAGCTTCGTCTCTTGAGAGACTTCACGCCGGAGAGTATAGAGCGTCTCACCCCATACGTGGAGTTCTGACAGTTTATAAGCTAAACCATCATTTTATCGGGAAATCAAACCATGTTGACGGATAAGGTTCATTGGCAAGGGTGAAGTGCCACCACTCATTCTTATATGGCTTAAAGCCATGCTTCGTCATTGCCCGTTGCAACATCAAACGGTTCTTGTTGTGCGCCTCGGTAACTTTCCCTCCACTATATGAGCCCATGAACATGGTGTGTGAGGCAGGACCGAAGAAGTCAAAATGACTACCCATGTCAACTTCCTCTTTGGTGTCCTTATAGCATATCGTCATGTCTATAGTACTGCCCTTGCTATGTCCAGATCTTCTTGCTACATACGTAGGAAACAATTTTTTCTTGCTTAGCGTGGGATAATAATCAGCTTTCATCTTCTGGTCTGAGGTTTGTGACCATCTTACAAAATGGCTCACGGCACGTTGAGGACGGTATGCGTCAAAAATCTTGATAACATATCCTTGCTCCCTCAGGTCATCAGCGACGTTCTTCAACGCCACCGCAGCCTCTTTCGACAGAATGGCACGGTTTGCCTCGTAGCCGTCAGCCCTGGCACCCATAAAGTTGTTTGTGGTGAAGTATCTTAAATCCTCTATCAAATCAGGAATATAGTCTTTGACATATACGAAACCATTATGTGGGACACTTAGACTGTCCCTCAGACCACCACTCTCCGGCTCCTGTGCCTTGACATCACCAGACAAGACCACAAGAAGCATAAAAGTAAGAAGTGACAATTGCCTTAACCTCATAAAAAACTATTGTTTATAACGACATTTATAGAGAACAAAAGTAAAAAGAAATCATCATCACACTTCCGTACGACGGCATCTTTTATGCTTTTTTTAAATCTAAGCGTTGTTTTTATTGTTTATTCAAAAATTAGTTCGTACTTTTGCAGAGAATACATATAACAAACTTAACAGACAAGGCATTGTCTAAATATGAACTTAATATCCATTCCCATGAGCAGACAGAAACTTTTATCAACATTACTGGCAATTATGATGATGCTCCCGGCAGGGGCACAGAGGCTCAACAACTATTTTCTCAGTTATCTTACCCACACCGGATTCTCAAGCTATAGCTGGATGTATGAGCCGATGAAGACGGACTTACAACGGGCAAATCTCAAAGGTAACGTCGCAAAAGTGGTGATGGATGTTACAGACAAGACCGGTATGGTTGGCGAAGAGCACAAAACAGACACCATATTTTACAACACGCAAGGCAATATAAGTCATATCGGTGAGACTCATTCCAGGATTGGCAACCCCAACATCGCAATGAGACCAGACCAGACGATATACGAATATGACGCACAGGGAGGACTCATCCGTTATACATGGTGGACGCTAAGTGAGAATATAAATGGTGATAACCTGCAGCAACATATACATACAGTCACCAGAAACGCACAGGGAAACCCAGTAAAATGTGTGTATCGCTCATATAGCAAAGAGAAAGACGGCTCATGGAAAGAGTTTGGAACAAACAACCATCTTGAGTGGTCATTCGGATATGATGCCAACGGACAGCTCATATCCGGGCGCGACGAGGTGCAGGACATGGCACTAACCTACCGTAACGGACAGCTCATAAAGGCACAGGCTGAGGGTTCCAAGCCCCTCACATATAACTACGATGCCGAAGGACGGCTAACAGGCATCAGGTTCTTTATTATAGACGGGATGGATGAGCCTGAGCCTTACGAGAATGTCATGACAATCAGCTATGATGCCAACGGCAACATAACCAAGGCTACAAAGGAGTTATGGGCGACAACTGAGAAATGGGTGCGTAAAAAACTTGAAGACAAAACCACATACGACTTCACCTATACCTTTGACGAGCAAGGAAACTGGACCAAAGCCGTGATGTACTGGAAGGATACTTACAATCAGCGCACCATGGGTATAACCATTAAGCGCACACTGACATATAGGTCTTCCATCGGTTCACAAGACGACAAGGCTGAGGTAACTCAACAGCCAAGCACCTTGTCAGAGGGAGAGCTTGAGAGTCTTATAAGCCTTGCCGGAAAGCTCAATGACATACCCACGCTACAACAAATTAAGGAGACTCTACTGCAAAGAGGATTTGAATACGAACAGTCATACGACTATTTCATCTCGTTCACTAAAGGAAAGGATATATACGGACAAGCTACAAGAAGTTCTTTTAAGGATCTCAACTCGATAACTCTCGAATGTCCCTACGATATTGATGTGGTAAGACAAATCGCCACCCGACTGGGATATAAGTTTAAGGAGACCCAGGAAAAAATATTTGAGGGCAAGCAACTAAAAATCTATGTCTATCAGAAAGGAAAGACCTTGGCTTCTTTCATCTGGCTGCCTGAGCTGAATATCTCCGGAGGAATGAAGTTTACCAGTTTGTAAAGGTTAGAGGTATAATATTGCCTCGTTACCCATATTGAAGAGTAAGTCAAGGATACTCATGTTGGGAAGGAAGCCATGTCTATGTCGGAACACCTGATAGTAAGGACGTGGCTGGAAGTCATCATCCTGCAAAGGATGCTTTGGACGTATCACATCCCTATAGTCACGCACACCCTCACCCACTTGGAGAGCTTTTTCATATTCCTTGGTCAGACTAATCTGCGGTTGTATGTCGAGCAACTCACACATCTTATGCGTTATCTCAAGATTGAGATCGAAAAGGAAGTCCCATGAACGTTCGAAGAACGGACGGAGGTCATCAATGTAATAGTCAAAGAACGGGCTCTCACCATAAGCGGCAAGCAGAGCATTCCAATGCAAATGTCGCCAGTTGCCATGATTACTTATACGTATATCGCGGATAGTCTGCCGTCTGTGGCGGCAGACTCTTAGACCAGGTTTTATCAGACTTCCGCCGCAGACGGAAGTCTGTTGTATATTTAAAGTCGTGCCATGCTCCACTGGCACAGACAGAGTCTGTGTGCCATTAGCTGTCGCTATGACACACCTGTTACGATATGTCTGTTTAATGAACGACTCATGTTGTTCCAGCAATACATGTTCAGACCGGTACAGTTTCTGATACCACTGCACCGGTCCGAAATATGTTGTACTGAGAAGTGTCATACAGTTCTTCAAAAGGTTTGCTACTTGATATTGTCAACCCAACGGAAGAGACGTCCCCAGCGTATGCCGCCAAGTCCACCTCTGTCTGGGTCAGACGACCACCAGATAAACAATGGCTTACCTACGATATGGTCTTCCGGCACAAATCCCCAGTAACGAGAGTCGGCAGAGTTATGTCTGTTGTCTCCCTGCATCCAATAGTAATCGAGCTTGAATGTATAACTGTCGGTTTGCTTACCATTAATAAATATTTGCTCACCCCTTACCTCAAGGTCATTATCCTCATATACTCTGATACAACGCTCGTATACAGGCAGGTTCTCCAATGTCAACTTTATGCTCTCGCCTTTCTTTGGAATCCACACCGGTCCATAGTTGTCACGTGTCCATCCCGTAAAGGCATTCAAAGGATAGTTCGGTCCGGAATAAATATCCTTGTCGGTAACCGGCTTTACCTTCTTGGCTATACCCCGTTTTTTGAGTTGTTTTGCGGCATTCTTGGTAAGAGGCATGTAACCGTCATACTTCTGGAGCACAGACGGGTTGAGCACCTGACCGTTTTCCACGTCACCGCTATGCAGCCTTGACAGGCAAGTGACATCCTCCTCGCTGATGCCCAGTTCCTTTCTCAAGTCTGAATATTCCTCTCCAAGCAGTTGAGAGACAGATAAGTTGTTTAGCTTCACAAAGTAAGTGTACTGCACATTGTCTGGTTCCTTATTTGCTTTCCCATCAAGATACACAACCTTATCTTTGATTTGTAAGGTTTGTCCCGGCAGTCCCACGCATCGTTTCACATAGTTCTCACGTCTGTCAGTAGGTCTGGAGTCAATGACACCATACTCCTGTTGGTTATTCACGAGGTATTTCCTTCCCTCCTCATACGCGTTTTCAAAGAACTCCCTCTGCTCACGTGTCGTCATTGCCTTCAGGTTGATGTTCGGATTCTGTTGCATGAGCAAAGCCTCACCAATGGTATAAACCATCTGGTAATAGTCGTTAGCCTGGTAACGCTCATCGGTACAGATGGTATCACCCGCCGGATAATTGAATACCACGATGTCGTTAAGCTCCACATTGCCTAATCCCTTCACACGTCTGTAATCCCAATGCGGCCATTCAATATACGACTTACACCTGAACAGCGGCATGGTATGTTGTGTCAACGGCATAGTGAGCGGAGTCTGCGGTATGCGCGGACCATAGCTTACTTTTGACACGAAGAGGTAGTCTCCTGTAAGCAATGATTTCTCAAGAGAGCTCGATGGAATCACATAATTTTGAAAGAAAAACAGATTTATGAAATACACTGCCACCAATGCGAAGACTATTGCATCAACCCATGACATTACAAACCTCACAGGGCTCTCAGCATCCTTCCACCACTGCCACCGTATTTTCTTAGTAATATATGCATCGAAGATAAATGGAACGACAATAAGTCCCCACCAGCTCTTCACCCAATACAGGAACAAAAGGAACAGAACCAGTACTATAATGAACTTAGTCCATTGCCACTTTGGGTTGAGCTTTGCTTTTTCCTTGTCAATCATTGTTTTTTCTTTTTAATAATTTGAAGTAAGAACTCAGAACTCTTTAAACCTTTAAACTTTAAATTCTCAAAAGACTAAAAACTAAACATATCTGAGATGGTGAGCAAGCCATTGTGATTTGCCGTATACTCAGCCGCAAGAACAGCTCCAAGCGCAAAGCCTTGGCGACTATGTGCATCATGGGTGATGGTAATCTGGTCTGCCTCAGAGTTATATGTTATGCTATGTATGCCAGGCACCTCATCACGGCGCACACTGTCTATGGCGAGATCGCCCTCCTTAGGCTCGTTTTCCACCACGACAGTACCATCAGGCTGAGTCAGAGTACCGAGAGTCCATTGTTGCTTACGGTCAAGACGCTCCACAATCTCCTCCGCCAAGGTAATACCCGTTCCGCTTGGATGGTCGAGCTTATGGATATGATGTGTCTCCTCCATCCGCACGTCATACTGTGGGAATCCGTTCATGATATTTGCCAGATAGCGGTTTACTGCGGAGAAGATAGCTACACCGATGGAGAAGTTAGATGCCCAGAAGAGTGTCTGACCTCCCTCGGTACACATCTTCCTTACCTCGTCGCCGTGATCCTTCATCCATCCTGTAGAGCCACTGACCACCTTGACGTTTTTTGCGAATGCCTTTAGATAATTACCGTATGCCGCCTGCGGTGCGGTGAACTCTATCGCCACATCAGCGGATGCGAAAGCCTCACTCTCAAAATCCTGCTGGTTGTCAATGTCTATGATACTTACTATCTCATGTCCCCGACTGAGCGCAATCTGCTCAATCATCTTACCCATTTTACCGTATCCTATTAATGCTATTTTCATTTCTTACTATTTTACAATAAACTTAATCGTCCCTGATGATTTCCTAATGATATAGATACCCTTGGCAAGTCCCTCCAAGGTAACAGCGTCCTTTCTCACAAGCACACCGTTGGCAGTATAGATGTCAGCGGTAGCGTCATTACCCAAGAGAATGCCTTTTACAGCCGTAGGCTCTGCCACTCCAGAGATAATAAGCTTCGCCTCCGGACCGTAGCTAAGCTCGTAACAGTCGTCAGAGCCTCCGCTGAGCGTCATCACATACTCCCCTTCCGGACTGTCGTATGTAGCCTCACAGACTATTGTCGGAGCCACATCAATCATACTTGCGTCATCGTCAAAGAGGAAGCCGTTGTATGCCAGCGTAAACTCCGGGTCGTTCTCATATTGTTTACGGGTATAGCTCTCCTCGGCAAAGCTGACTGCCAGCGGTGCTCTCTGTACTACGAGATACCCATCGATGTAATCGACGTTTTCCGACGTGATTGTTCCTGGACTGATAGTGATGGCATAGCGACCGGCAGGCGATGACGGTATGGCATTACACGTGAGCACTGGCGTACCATCCACGGCATCACCGTCCACGGTATAAGTGAACTCAGGATTCTCCTCACCATAGACACGTATGAGGTTACGTACCTTCACACTCGTTCCATACTCGCTGATATTAGAAAAATCCTTCCATTGGACTGTGCGCTGATACCTTGTCTTATAGCCTCTGGGAACAGATAACACACAACTACCAAGTGTCATACCAGTGAACACATTAGCCCCGCCGAGAGCTATCGGTTCCTTGTGACTGGTACGCAACTCCGTTATGCCAGCCGCACCGTAGAAGCACTCCTTCTCTATCAGCTGTATTGACTTCGGCAATGTCACCTTAGAGACTTTTGAGCATCCAGAGAAAGCACATTCCTTAAGTATTGTGGTACCTTCAGGTATTTCCAGGTCACCCGTCTTACTACACAGGACGGCTATAATCTCCGTCTTATCAAGATTCCAGACAATATCATTCTCAAGAACGAAATCCGCGTCAGCGGCAGGCACGAGCTCTACTGTCTCAAGCTGAGGACACCATCCTAATGCTCCTGCGCCATAATGCCGGATATTCCCCGGCAGTCTCACGTCTTTAAGGAAAGACATTCCATAGAACGCCTTCACCGGCAGCTCATTGTCTGTCGTGGTATAGGTCTGCGCACCGTCTTTCAGATAATACTCTCCTCCCGCTACTATCTCAGCATTGGAGAGGTCGAGTGTCTTGAGATATCCTTTCACACGTCCGCCGTTCTCGTCACGTCCGCCTAACTGTCTGATATGCCGTATATCGGTGGAATTAATCTTTCCCGTAATCTTCAAAGAGCCAATCGACTCCATATCGACATTGGTAGCCGAGAGAGTCTCTTGCAACTTACCGGCATCCGACAGGCTCACCTCGACATCCTGGAGGTCACGCGGAGTACTTTTGACGCCGATAATCATATCCTGTCCGTAGTTGAACCTGTAATAAGCCGGGTTAAGGATAGAGATATCATAATAGCCGTCGTCATCACCACTCCATCCCCAGTTAACATATACCATTCCATCGGAACGATAGCCGTGAAGCACGAAGGCATGTCCGCCATTGGAATAGTCTGCACCGGCATAATAGAGAGGTCCGTTCTCGCTGAGCTCACGATAGACAATATCCATCCATGTCGACTCACTGTAAGAGTCACGCTCTAAGTATTGAGCCTCTGTAAAGCCGAAATAGGTACGGAGTCCGGCGGCGGCATCCTCAGAATAGGCACCGCTACCTTCGCTCGGACCGTCATACTGCATGTCGGCGGCAACACCACAGTCACGCATGAGCAACGCCACGGCATTTGCCTGCGTCTCGTTATATGAGGTGTACGTATCCTTCATGTTGTCCCAGTCATAGAAGTCCTCACTGAAATTGGCTGTCACCGCCTCACCAGAGGTGTTACGGAAAGGATAGTATATTGTCCGTGAGCCTATGCCATGCTCAGGACTCTTATGATAGTTGAGCACCTGTGCCATGGCTGTCGCCACACATCCGGTAAGACACCTTGTCGTTCCTCTGTACAGAGGACACATGTTATTATATGGTCTTTCCTGATCCCACTCCGTGGTCATCAGCGGTCCAACCTGAACAGGATATATTGAGGGATCAGGTTTGGTGGTCTTCAGCGGCATCTGGTTAGCCACGGCGTATGAGATAACCTTGTCCATCGCCTCCATCCACCATGCCAGGTTTGTGTTCCTGCCATTAGAGAACTCTTTCTGTGACACACCTAACACTTCCGGGACCAAGTCATCTGCCGAGACAATGGCAAAGCCGCCACCATCATAGCCGATAACAGAATATGTATTGGTTCTTTTCAATTCTTTGAGCTGCCCGTTCCTTGGGGCTAACATCCGCGCCTTACGCTCAGCGTTTATAGCCTGTCCTGCGGCTTCCTTCATCTTAGCTATAGTCCGAGGCTTGGCGGTGGCAGTAATTGTCAACGCACAGATAATGCCCAAGACAAGGATTGATTTTCTAAAGGTAAACATAAAAACCCTGTTATGTATTAATTTAAAAACGAATATTCGTTGCAAAGGTACGCAAAAAACATCACATAACAGCATAAAACAAGTTAGAATATCATAAAAAAAAGAGAGGGCACGAATGCCCTCTCTAATCAGATATTTATCTTCTGGTGAATTATTTCACGAGAACCTTAACACCATTGATTACGTAAACACCCTTCTTCAGACCGTCAACATTGGTAACGTTCTTGCGAACCTGAATACCGTCAACAGTGTAAACATCGAAGGTCTTACCTGCCTCAACGATGCTCTTGATGAATGTTGCGACGTCAACAGTTACAGTAACTGGAGTAGACTCGCTACCGTCAGAATATACTACAGATACACTGTACTCATGCTCGCCACTCTCTGCGTCAGAGATGTCGAATGAGGTATCTGTGGTAGAACCAACGAGCTCACCGTCAACATAAATGTTGTAGCCAGCGATTGCAGCAGAACTTTCCAAATAAGTCACGTCATCAATAACGAGATAGAACATGTCGGAAACATTGAAGTGACGGATAGCCACCCATCCTGATGCACCACCAAAGCCAGTCAGGTCAACGCTGTACTCAGTGAAGTCAGCGGTAGCAACGTACTCGTCAGATACCTTTGTGAAGGTAGAAACGTCTGTTCCGCTCTCTGTTGAGACATATACTGCGAAGTGCTCATCGGCATAGCCTGGATCCTGACCCTCTGCCCAGAACTTGAATGTTCCGTCGAGGATAGCAGGAACAACGAGCCAGTTGTCTGGATTGAGAGCACCTGCGCTGTTATCATAACTCTGTGAATAGACAGAACCGTCACCACTGGTGGTACCGAGGTCATAGCCGTCACCTGTGTTGATGTGGTGGAGCCACTCATAGCCGTCACCGTCAGCATCGATGCTTACGAAGTTGCCGAATCCTTCCTCGAAGTCCTCTGTCACCTCCTGAGTAGCTGGGATCTCTGGAGCATCCCATGTCAGGGTTACAGTACCGTCATTGTCAACACCTGTCACATTCTCTGCCTGCAGAGCAGTAGAAGCCTTTACTGAGATTGTAGCCTGGTCGGTGTTGTTAGCTGGCTCAAGGTCGTTGTCGAACTGAACCTCAGCAGTGATAATCACATCCTCATCCTCAGAGAAGATTGTCGGAGCGAACTCTGCTGTGTACTGAGCCTTCTTGAATGGAGCAAGAGCCTCATTGACAGTCTGGTTCAGAAGCTCCTCGTCACCAGCCTTAATGATAATGGTATAGCCATTAGCCTCGTTCTCACCAAGGTTCTCAACTGTAGCTGTAACAGTAGCGGTCTTGCCTGCATCAACTTTCTCAGGAGCGGAAACGGTAGCACTGAGGTCATACTCATAGAGGTCAACAATACGGATATTGTCGATATTCAGCAGGTCACCGTATTCGTAATAGAGAGAGAAAGTATTCCAGTCAATCTCCTGTGTCGTCGCATTAGCGAAGTCAGCACTGATACCGATCTGAGCGTAGCGACCACCAGCGAGGCTTGTCAGAGGCACCTTAACTGTTGTGTACTCAGATGTAACATTTGCAGTAGCAACGTTTGCAAGCTCTGCACCATCCTTGCTTCCCACAACGTTGAGTGAGGTTATAGTCTCAGACTTAACGTCGAAGAGGAGTGTCGGGTTGACAGCATTATTGAGATTTACCTTACCAGTGTTGATTGTCACTGTACCCGGGTCATCCAAAGCTGCGAGAGCCAATGCTACTCCGTCATCATCAGTTGCCTCCTCAGAGATGAACAATCCAGCATTCTCAGTAGGCTCCCAGATATAGTGGAACGAATTGTCTGCAAAACCTTCGATAACAGGAAGTGCGTAAGGAGCACCTACGAGCAGTGAGGCAACAGCAGGACCTCCATTACCTACAGTGTTGGTAGGACGTACTGCCCAGTATGCATAATCCTGCTCACCCTCATCGGTGTTGTATGTCAGGTCATAGCTGCCACTGCCAGTAACGGTAGCGAGCTGCGTGTCATACTGAAGTTTGTTATCAGAGTCTACAGCGAGGCTCCAGAGCTGGTAGTCAACCTTTGTCGGGTCAACATAACCGCCATTCTGTCCAACCTCACCAACCTCAGGCCATGCGAAGCCAACAGTTGTTACATTGTCTGTTGCTGTCAGGTCTTCCAAGTCTGCAGGAGTGTCGAGACCAACGTATACGTCAACCTTATCACTCTTCAAACCGTCACCCTTACCATTCTTAGTAATTGCCTGATATGTGTATGTCTTGGCATTTTCAACATTAGTGTCTTTCCAAGTCTGTGCAGAACCGTATGCAACGTTCTCGAGAGTTGTGACAACCACACCGTCACGATAGATGTCAACACTTATGGTACCGTCGCCGGCAATGCCTTCAACAGTCGTTGTAGGAGCGGTGAAGCTAACGTTAACCTCAAGGGCACCATTCTCACCAGCCACGGCTGCAAAGTCGGTGACAGCGGCAGGAGCCTTATTGTCAGCACCTACCAAGATGCTGAGGTTCTTAACCTTCAGATAGAACTCATCAGGGTCAGAGACAGCGTGGATAGCTACATAGTAGACACCGTCGGCTGTAACATTGAAGGTGCCGCTATACTCTGTGTCTGCGCTGGTCTTAATCTCAGTCTCAGAGATGATGACATTGGTAAGGGCGTCAGCTGTCGGAGCTGTGCCATATACCACCTCGAACTTCTCCGGGAAGGAGTTGCTGGAAGCAGCGGTGAGCTCTACGTCATAGTTCTTTCCTGCCTCAAGCTTGATAGGCAGAATCAGATAGTCGTCACCGGTGTTTGTAGAAGAATAACGATAGTATGCGCCGTTGTCCTTACTCCAGATCCATGTTCTATCATCATCATTGTTGTTGAGAACTATGAAGTCATCCATAGTATCGGCTGAGGAAGTGAAGTCAACAGAGTAAGGAGCAGTAGCCGGAGCTGCCTCAATGAGGAAGTTGTCAGCGGTGAGGTAGTACATATCTTTATCTGAGATAGCATGTACACCGATGTAATACTCACCAGACTCAGCAACAGTAAACTCCTCAGTCTCTGAGGTACGGAGAAGTGCATAGTTAACATCGGTTGAAGGGATTACCTCCACACCTGCTGCCAATGCCTCAGCGGTGTTCTCTGTAGCCGCCTTAACCTCAAAGCGCTCAGGATAAGTAGCATTCTGAGCCTTTGTGTCAATACTGAAGTGGTATTTCTTACCTGCCTTCAGGCTCACTCTTGGAGAAACCAACCAGTCGTCACCAGCATTAGCTTGACTGTAATGGTATCTTGCAGCATTCGCAATGTCAAAGCTCCATGTGCTGCCATCATTATTAGCATCAATAATAGTAAAATGGCTTTGCTCATCTGTGTTATTAAATCCATTACTGTAAGGCAGCTCTACTACCTCAGGAACTGGTTCCGCCTTAGAAAGAGTAAGAGCATCATAATATTGGAGATAATACAGTTTGTCTTCAGCCGCATTTAATACAAGCAACTGATCTGGGTCAAGAGTAAGTGTCTCTTCGTCCGCATCGTAAGTCATGGTGAAATCATCTTTCAGAGCACCGCTAAGAGTTGCACCTACTGCCCAAATTTGATATGAAGCGTAATAATCGCCAAGATATTGGAAACCACTGAAAGTAACCTTATTACCAGCAAGAGTACCCTTGATCCATGAATTCGGGAAATTGGCGTTAAGATTGCTAACATATACTTCATTACCAACAAAAGCAACATTCATTGTAGTTGGCACGGTGCCTGAGCTTGTACCAGTAGCGTTCCACGCCTCTACAGTTGCACCTGCTGGCAACTCGACAAGGTCGGTGGATGCTGGCTCAACGTCACTATCGTACGTATAAACGCTCTCATAGTCACCACCAGGAGCACCGTATTGATATACCGAGTTATCATCGTTCCAAGCGACTGTGAGCACACGTGTCGCACTTGTGCCGTTAAGAGAGATTTCATCACCATTAATGGTAAATGTAACCTCTGTAGCATCCAAGTCATTTGTTCCTTCAAATGAAGATGTGACATCTGCTAAAGTAATGTACAATCCGTACTGCTCACCATCATAATAAACAAATTGTCCCAGTGGCACCGTTATCGTATTGCCGGAAAGAGTTCCTTTAACCCAAGACCCGAAAGAGTTGGTAGAAAGTACATCCTGAAGATAAACGTCATTTCCGTCAAACGCAATTCTTATAGTACCACTTTGAGCTACTGTTGAATACGTTCTACTGGTTGAATTATAGGAATGACCATAACCAGAACGAGCATATTTCTTTACTGTAGCAGTTGAGGGCACAGACTTAATAATGGAAGTAGGGTCACCCTGAACAACCTTTCGAGGAGCTCTGTTAGCAGTTGCTACTCTTGGTTCTTTAGCTTTGAGCACCCCTAACTCCAGGTTAACGCCCTTGAATGGCACTGACTGTTCAGCCTGACTGCTCTTAGGTGCAGGCGTTGCTGTCTTTAACGCACTAACGCTCTTGAACGCGAGTCCCGGTTCAGCAGTCTTGCTGTCGGCCTTAGCTTTCACATCTGCGGCCTTTTGCAAACTTGCCTTGAAGTCCTTCGTGTCAAGAGCCTTCTTCGCCGTAAACTGGCCGTTAACCACCTTGGCATTTTTCTTTGCCTCGTTGGTTTGTGCCTGAGTCGGTAATGCGAGCAGCACCGCTGCCACAAATACCATTAAAGAAGTAATTCTTTTACTCATAATGAACTTAAATTAAATTTGAATTAAACAAATGATATCTATTTCAACATATATAATAATGTTCTTTTAACCGAATTAATCAAGTCTTTTCAGCCGCAAATTTACATAAAACTCACAGATATGGCTACAAAGGTATGAATATTTTCTTTATAAACAAAACTTTTGTGGCATTTTGTTACAAAAATACCACAAAAGCTTTACAATTCATACCATGAACGTGGTATGTTTATTTAAACTGTTACTATTGTTACTTTACAATTTTCTTACCATTATATATATACACGCCCTTACGGAGAGTACGATCTGCGACCTTCCTGCCTTGCAAGTCATAAACCTCTATAGAATTACCAATAGTCGCAGAAACAGCATTGACTGAAGTGGTTGTTGCAGATTGGATTACATGTATAACCAATGTGGAGACACCGTCAGCATCGGTGACTGTAACGTTAGCCTCACGGCTGTCAATGCCGGAGGGCAACGCATCGTACTCAATAGTAAGATAATCGACGGTTTCATCGCCAGGTGTACCTGTGAGACGGCACCAACTTGCATCTGAGCCGACATACTCGACGCCTCTGTAGGCAAAGACGGCTTTCTCTACTGTTCCAGCTTCCTTGCCGACATTAACCACATCCTCACCAACAGTTACTTTACCCTCGCTGTCAACCTCTGCAGGAACGATGACGGAATGTGTAAAGTAAGGGAACACAGCCAAAGAGGTCTGACCGCCCGGAGAAGCCTGGAAGTATCCTGTAAACGGTCGCCACTGCCCATTCTTCAACATGAAGGCAGTGTTGCCGTTGTCGCGCATCGGTGCCATGCCGATGGCACACTCAAGGTTGTCGTTCTTCTCTGGTATACCGTCAATGACGATAAACACCTCATCATTGATAATATATTCCTTGCTAAGCTCAAGTGTCACGACACCGCTATTGGTTGTCATGGCATAGTTAAGCTCAGACATCGTCCACGAGTCGAGCAGTTCTATAGGCTGTCCCGGCTTGCCGTCCTCACTGGTGTAAAGATAGAAACCTACCGATGAAATCTGGTCTGTCAGCTCCTCTGCGGATGCTTTTGTAAAGATTACATACATTGCCGACATTACCACTGGCACTGACGGCTTGGATATCTTCTCAGCCCATGCGGTGATACCCATCTTGTTGGCTCCGGGGAACGTCAGGTCACCGTCGGTGAAGTTTGTAGTATAAGTGTCCTTAGGCTGGAAATTGGAGACAAGACCGGCAAACTGTGCCTGTACACTGTCATCAACAAAATCATAGCCGCCATCGTTTACGGCAATATGTGTCACATACCA
Organism: uncultured Prevotella sp.; assembly: GCA_905236455.1. Classification (GTDB taxonomy): domain Bacteria; phylum Bacteroidota; class Bacteroidia; order Bacteroidales; family Bacteroidaceae; genus Prevotella. The sequence continues at coordinate 22,576 of CAJOPT010000074.1, forward strand.
CTTATTGAGTTTCTCATGAGTATACTCCTGGTCTTTATCTGTATAGACCGTAGGCATAACGATGCCACCAGTATTATCATATTGCGACAGGAATGTCCAGGTATAGCTCGTTGGGAAACCTTCGGAAGCATCCTTATATAATATAGGTGTAAGTGGGGCAACCATACGCATGCGAGTGGTAAAGTCACGGAAGTCGGCAGGCCATTCCACACCTGCAACAGGTGCCTGTCCCTCTACATTGACGAACGCAGTCTTGGTAACCACGTCAGAGCCCTCCGCATCTGTAACGGTAAGCGTCACATCGTATGTGCCGGGCTGCTCGTAGTATACTGTCGGATTCTGTTCCGTTGACGTGGCAGGTGTGCCACCAGGGAAAGACCACTGCCAAGCTGTCGGATTGCCTGCGGAAAGGTCTACAAAGCTGATCTCCTCGCCAGTCATAACATTGATCTGGTCAACGGTACTTACGCCGGTAATGGAGAGTCCGTCAACATAGAAGTCGCCAGAGTAGCCGCCTACACCGAAGTTTTGTTTTGTTCCCTCACCGTATGTGATACGCACCTTAATAGTCTTACCTGCGAAGGCACCCAGGTCTGCATCCACCTGTCGCCATTCCCAGCTGGCACCAGTATTCTTACTGTTCCACAGCTCTGTGGAAGTCTCGAAGTCATCGGTGGAAACAGAGATATACAATGCACATGTCTCCCACTCATAGTAGCCTACCCAAGCATGGAAGCGCGCATTGGCAGGTATCTCTATGTCACTGGAAGTGACATACGCTGTATTGCGCTTTGACACACGGTAGTCACCATCGAAATGGAGTGAGGTGACATCGGAAGCGTCGATATCCTTATATGGATGTGCTTTCGAGGCGGTGCTGGCAAGTTCGATGGTAACAGGACCGAAGTCATCGCGAACCTGATTGTTGATTGTCCACTGGCTGAGGTCGGTATCAAAATTCTCACTCCATACTGAGACCTGCGAGGAACCACCCTGCACACTGAAATTGGCAGTCAGACCATTGGCTGCGGCTTTACGAATGGTACGAGGCAGCTTGCCTGCCGTAACCTTATAGTCCATCTTCAGCTTGCCTGCCATCTCCTTACTGTCTGGAGCCTGACTAACCTTCTGTACAACTATTCCGTTGTTGTCGTCATCACCGTTGGCGAAGGTCACGCTAACGAGACCTGCCAACAGTACAACACATGATAATATTATCTTTTTCATATTCTTTACTTTTAAATCACTCGTCCCAGACGCTTCTTGTTGAGAAACCCTTTGCTCCGAACTCATCTTGATATTCGTCATCAGTGGGAGTTATGTTCTGATTATCTGCGTTTTCATCGAGCTTAGTGGCTGCTGCCATAATCTCCTCGTCCATGCCAATCATCTTGACATTGGGCTTTATATATTCAGTAGTCTTCATATTCTATTATTTTTGAGTTCGTGACGCATTTATTTAACAACGATTTTCTTACCATTCTGGATATATACACCAGCCTTGTTGAGCTTGTTGATCTTTCTACCACTCAAGTCGTAGATGTCACCATTCTCAGAGTCAAGGATGTCAAGACCTTTGATAGAAGTAACTGTGCCATCCTCATTGTAGAACGTAAGAGTGTACTCAGAAGCCGTGGCATCTGCCGGCAACTCAAAGTATGCGCGGTAACCCTTCAGTGACGCATTGGCACCACCTTTCTGAATACGACCGGTAGAAGGAACAACACCATACTTGCCTTCCATTCCAGGAGCTGCGATAGGTGCGAAAGTGCCTTGGAACTTGCCTGTTGTTTCGCTGCCATCATACTTCGCAGTAGTAGTAGTCAGTTGAAGCACCTTCATAACATATCCCTTATCATCAAATGTGGCAGGGTTGGTAGAGTGGATGATGTATGGATAGCCTGCAACGAAGATAGAAGGAACACTGAACTTCAGTTCGCCATTTATATTGCCTTTGAACTCATATGCCTTGTAGCCTTCTCCGAATATTGCCGTCAGTTCTGTTGATGTCAACTTGAATGGTACGCAAATAGTGTTCCAACCCTGCTTAGCAGTGTATTTCAGGCATACTACATCCTGATATGCTGATGTAGAAATGTCGCTGAGGTCAGTCTCCGTAGTCTCGTCAAGCACGATGGCAGCCTTAGTTATAACGGCAACCTTCTCACTCTTCAGGTCGATGTTCTCATTGGTGATTGTGAAGTAAGCATCACCACTGATAATATCTTCGAGTGTCACACTTATGGTAAACGTCTTTGTTCCGTTTGCCTCAACAGTCTCAGTCACACTCTCACCATATTGTGTGTCTCCAATAAAGAACTTAGCAGTAAGAGTCTCTTCTTTTCCAAGCAGTTCTTGCACTGTAACGCTTACGTCATATGTGCCATACTGATTGAACGTAGAACGGATGTTCTGACTTGTTATTGAAACATCATGCTCCTTCATAGCCAGCTTGAAGCCTTCGAAGTTGTCTACTCCATTGCTATAACGAGCCGTAAAGCGTAGGTAATAGTATCCATCGGCAGGAGCTGTGAACGACAAGTTCTTGTGATACCAAACTCGGCCTGAGCCTTTCTCACCCGTTTCTGTTCCATAAACAGTCCCTACAGTAGTCCATGTTTGCTTGTCATCATTTGAATACTCTATAGTTAGCTCCTCATCAGCCCACTGGAAGTAAGCATCCCATCTCAAGATATCATCCTTGTTTGCTAAGAGACGAGGCGTGACAAGTGTTCCTGTTGTTGATGAACTTGGTGCGAGAGCCATATAAGTTGTATTATCATAGCTTGCATTGGTTCCAACTGTCCAGTTAGTCGCAACCCATCCTGTAGACATTGAACCACCCTCAAAGTCCTCAATCCAGAAATCACCACGTGTACCTGTTACGGTAAATTGCTTGCTCAGCTCGCCTGCCGTCATGGTAATCGTTGCGGTCTTCTCCACATCGTATTCTTCTGCGTCGAATGTGATAGTGAATGTCTCACTGGCACCGCCTGATACTTCAATGCTGTTAGCCGACAGTGTGAAACAATCAGCATTGGTGCCGCTCTTGGCGATGGTAGCACTCAGTGTAGTCTCACCAGCGTTAGCAACAGTGAAGGTCTTTGTTGTAGCCCTACCTACCTTACCGAACGCTACGGTCTCACCAACAGCTGTAGCATCCAATGTCACGTCCATAGTGGCAGGTGTCGGAGAAACGTATGTACCAGTAACGGTAAGCGTCAGCGGAGTAGCAACATCGGCCTGGCTGACTGTGATGGTCTCACTGTAGTCACCATCCACACCCTTTACGAATGTAACGGTGATGTCCTTTGTCTCGCCTACAGCAATATCAAAACCTATATCAGAAACCGTGAATACCTCAGCATCGCTACTTACAACAGAAACGCCAGTCAGAGCGTTGCCACCGTCATTCTTGATGGTGAACGTCTTGGTGGTAGTGGTATTCTTAACTGTGCCGAAGGCAATAGTGTTCTCATTTACATCGTCGCCAGTGATGCTCATAGCGTAGTCAAGCTTCTCGCTTACGGTTACGTCATCCAAGTAGATGCGTGCATCACCACTACCATAATTAGAAGTTCCCTTGAATACAATGACTACATTGTCACCATAAACACTTGCAGGTATGTCGATTTCCTTCTCTGTCCAGTCGCTCTTGCCTGTCAGACCAGTTGCCAATTCTGTTGGGTAAGTTGCTCCACCATCGGTAGATATATATACAGAGAAGTCGCCACCAGCAGGATTCTTATACCAGAATGTAAGCTTCATAGGTTGTCCCTCGGTGAAACTGAACGGACGAGTCTTCAAGAAGTTGGTGTTGCCACTGTAGTTGTTATAAGAGTCGAAACGCACGCATTTACCTTCGTGACCTGTACCATAAGACGTGTTATAGCTCCACTTATTCGTGGCGGTTGTAGTTGAACCTTCAGAGTTATCCCAGTATGCAGGAATCTCGCCATTTGTAGTAAGGCTGTTAAAGTTCTCTGTATATGGATACTCCGTGATTGGAGCTACGCTTGTTGTAAACGTGATAGCATCGGTGTAGTCGCTGAGTCCTTCTGCTCCAAAGTCTGCCTGCACCTTTGCCTGATAGGTCGTGGTGGCTGCCAGTCCTGTCAGGGTGTAGGGGTTAGCGGTAACGCCGTTGATGGTAGTCCAGTCGGCATCGCCCTCAGCCTTATACTGAATATTGAACGATGTGGCTGCTGAAGTCCAGCTCAAGTCTGCCGAATTAACGGTAATGTTGGAAGCAGCAAGTGCCTTTGGCTCAACGATTGTTGACAACTTACCACCGTAGATGTCAGTTAAATAAATATTCCATCCGTAAAAACGAATATAGTTAGTCGTTGCAGGAATTGTTACACTGCGCAGTGTCCATGTACCTGATACATCATCTGTAAAAGTATCCACAGTATTCCATGTTTCGCCATCAGTAGACACCTGAATAGAAATGCTGGGATCATACCATGAACTGTATTTTGATGTGCTGAATATAAAAGTTTCTCCCTCCTCGAAGACCATTTTAGGAGAGGTCAGAGTACCATAATAGCTTGATGAAGTTCCATTATAGCCAGCATAACCTTTCCCTGTTGCGTCTTTTGCAAAAGTCCAAGAGTAAGTTGAATAGCTACTCTTATTTCCAACAGAAACCCAATCATCAGGAAGCACACCGTCAGCAAAATCAACGAACATTTTGTTAGGGTCGCGAACAACACCACTAACATTTATTACGAAGTCATCGATACCTTCGTCGGTAGAAGAGATAGTAATCACGTCACTGCCTGTTGCATCGGGCATAGTGACAGTGAGCGTAGCGGTTTCACCAGCAGGAATAGACGTTGAAGACAGCTCAGCACCAAAGTTTCCTGTATGCGAAACCGAAACTGTAGCAGTCTCAGTACCTGGGTTGCTCAGAGTGAACTCTTTTGTTGCTCCCGATGTTGCCAACCCAAAGTTGTAGCTATAGCCGGAGGATATGGTTGTCGTGCCGTCTGCAACGGTAAGGGCAGGACCATCTAATGGCTTAGTAACGTTAATATCGTCTACATACAGACGATACTGATAGTTGGCATAGTAATAGATTGCTATATACTTTGTGCCAGCGGGAAAAGTTTCCTCATAAGTTTGCCAAGATGTACTTTTAGTTGAAATCTCGTCGCCAAAGGTAAAGCTTGCCACATCGGTATCAGTTGTTGAGTAGCCAACTTTAAATTTCTCAGTTCCACTCGTAGATGATGCAGCATAATAGAATGTTACAGTCAGTGGCTTGGAACTTTCGAACTCGGGGGAGATTAGATATTGTGCATTGGCACCGCTTGTGTTATATGAAGAAAAGCGGAAACCATAGCTTCCTGTCTTCTTAGCAGCACCTACAATTGCACATTCATCGTTATTTTTTGACAATGAAGTGCCAAAATACTTCGTCCATCCTTCAGCATCGAGGTCGTAGTTTTCAAACCCGTAGCTATAAGGCAGCGCTTTCTGCGCATTCACTTGTGTTATCCCACCTAATAGTGTCAGGAAAAACACAATAAAAAGATTAATTTTTCTCATATTTGTATTGTTTTGATTA
>CAJOPT010000075.1 GCA_905236455.1 uncultured Prevotella sp.
CCATTAATATGGCGAAGTTACTACGTCTCGGCAAAAAAGGAAATGGTTTTTCTTTGTTTTGCTCTCAACTTTTCGTAACTTTGCCATCAAGATGGCGAACTTACTGCATCTTGGCAAAAAAAAGAAATGGATTTTCTTTTGTTTTGCATTCGATTTTTCGTAACTTTGCCAAAAATAAAGGAGATAGAGCCATGATTACACAGGAGAACTTCGACACAACGTATGTCGACCAAGTAGAGCAACAGCAGATAGACCGCTTCATCTGTAAGGAGATGTCGCGACAGATTCACCGCTATATTAAGGCGATGAAAGGTTCTCACCTGCACATGACACGTTTCGAGGAACGAATCCAGACGATGGATTACCCGGACCGGGAACAGGCTATTGCCAGATATATCGATTTGAACAGGCATGCAATTGATGGGCTTGACTTTAAAATCGTGCTTGCGCGGGCAATGGCAAATTATTGTGATACGTTTAACTACCTTCTGACATTGATTAACGATAGGAATAAGGTACAGTATTATCTACAGCGTATGCGTGAGAAATATATTCAGTATCATGAGGTCTTTGAGGAAAATGGTAAATTCGGAATCAAAGATCATGTAGGTAAGATTCTTGTATCTCCAAGATATGATTTTCTAAGGACACCGTATGTGTATGTAGACGACCTCGTTTCAATGCCTGTAATAGCACAATGTAATGGTAAATTGGGATTAATCCTTCCGGATTACAACGATACTATTGTGGCACCTTTTGAGTATGATGATATCTCATTGCGTGAGGAGCCACCATATTTTGAGACAAAGAAAGGCAAAGTGAAAGGTTATCTGGATATTGACGGGTCAGTAGTTAAGTTGAAAGCTTAAAACACTCTGTTCAATAATTGTAAATAAGCGAAACAGGATATAGAATTATGGAAAGAACATGGAGATGGTTTGGTAAGCATGACAAGATTACGCTTGACATGCTTAGGCAGATAGGTGTTGAAGGTATCGTAACGGCATTGCATGACGTTCCTCTTGGTGAAGTCTGGACGCGTGAGAAGATTCATGACTTACGGGACTATATCGAGCAACACGGATTGCGTTGGAGTGTTGTGGAGTCGTTGCCCGTGACGGAGACAATCAAGTATGGAGGTGCTGACCGCGATGAGCAGATAGAGATTTACAAGCAGAGTATGAGGAACCTTGCCGCAGAGGGTATCCGTACGATATGCTATAACTTCATGCCAGTATTAGACTGGGCGCGTACTGACCTTAGTCATCCTAATCCTAATGGAACGACCAATTTGTATTTCTCATTTGCAGAGTTTGCTTATTTCGACATTCATATCCTGAAAAGAAAAGGTGCTCTTTAGGACTGGGCTTCTTTTAAGATAAAAGGTGTCGAGCGCAATATCATAAAGGAGGTTGAGGAGCTGAAAGGTAAAATGACAGTAGAGGATGAGCGTAAGCTGGTTGAGAATATCGTCATCAAAACCCAGGGCTTCGTAAGTGGCAATTTCAAAGAAGACGAGGAGCATCCTATTGAGCTGTTCCGTCAGTTGCTTAAACTGTATGAAGGCGTAACCAAGGATCAGTTGCGTGAGAACATGCGCTATTTTCTTGACGCTATAATGCCTGTATGCGATGAGTTTGGCATTAATATGTGTGTGCATCCGGACGATCCCCCCTTTCCAATACTTGGACTTCCACGCATAGTAAATTGCGATGAGGATATAGAATGGTTCCTTAAGGCTGTCGACAACAGACATAATGGTCTTACATTCTGCGCAGGATCATTGTCGGCAGGTGCCCATAATGATGTGGTGGCACTTGCGCGCAAGTATGCCAAACGCACACATTTCGTTCATCTCAGATCCTGCCATATCTTCCCAAATGGAGATTTCACTGAGGCAAGTCATCTGGGAGGGCGTGCCGACGTGGTTGAGTTGGTACGTATATTTGAAAAGCAGGAGGCAAGCGGGGTGTCGGGAGAGGAGAACTCACGCTTGCCAATGCGTGTCGACCATGGCATGACAATGCTTGGTGATGACAGCAAAGGCTATAATGCCGGATATTCTTTCCTTGGACGAATGTTTGCGTTAGGACAGGTGCAGGGTGTCATTGCGGCTGTTGACAATGAGTTGGGAATACAATATAGATAAAAATAAAAGAGTAATACAATGAATAATCTTTTCAATATCAAAGACTATGTAGTAGTCATCACTGGGGGTACAGGTGTCCTTGGACGTACTATCGCTGAATATCTTGCACTTGAAGGTGCAAAAGTGATTATCCTCGGACGTAAGGAAGACGTAGGTAATGAGATAGCCGCAAAGATTGTTGCGGCAGGTGGTCAGTGTGAGTTTATGAAGACTGACGTTATGAACCAGGAGATAGTACAAAACAATTGTGATGAGATCATTCGTAAATACGGAAGAGTAGATACATTACTCAATGCTGCCGGTGGAAACATGCCGGGTGCGACAATATCACCCGACAAGACATTCTTTGACTTGCAGGCCGACCAGTTTCAGACAGTATTGAATCTTAATCTTACAGGAACGGTAATACCAACTCAGGTATTCCTCAAGCCAATGGTGGCACAGGGAAAAGGTTCCATCATAAATTTCTCTTCGATGGCAGCCTTCCGTCCTATGACACGTGTGTGTGGTTATGCTGCGGCAAAAGCCGGAATCTCTAATTTCACCGCTTACATGGCAACAGAGTGTGCCAAGAAGTTCGGTGAGACCATACGTGTCAATGCTATCGCTCCAGGTTTCTTCATCACAGAGCAGAACCGGTCGCTCTTGACAAATCCTGACGGAAGCTACACGGAGCGGGGTAAGGATGTCATACGCCAGACTCCTTTCGGCAGAATGGGTGAGCCGGAAGAGTTGTGTGGCACCATACACTATCTGATGAGTGATGCCGCGAAATTTGTAACTGGTACCGTTGCTGTTGTTGACGGAGGATTCAATACTTTTGCTATGTAGCTTTCAATGCTCGCATGGCATTAAGAACGGCAAGCACAGTCACACCTACATCGGCAAATACAGCCATCCACATAGTACTTAAGCCAATGGCGGCAAGGATAAGTACGGCAATCTTTACGCCAACGGCAAACCAGATGTTCTCACGGGCAATAGAAAGAGTGTTCCGAGAGATGCGTATGGCTTGGGCTATTTTTGACGGTTTGTCATCCATCAGCACCACGTCGGCGGCTTCTATTGCCGCATCACTGCCTAAACCTCCCATGGCGATGCCGACATCGGCACGCGCAAGTACAGGAGCGTCGTTGATACCGTCACCAACAAAGGCAAGCTTGGTTACCCGTTTATCGCTTAACAGTCTTTCCACGTGTCGCACTTTGTCTGTAGGAAGTAATTCTGTGTGATATTCTGTCAAACCTAATTTCTGTGCGACGTCAGCTCCCACAGCTTCCCTGTCACCGGTAAGCATAACCGTGCGAGTTACACCCAGTGCATGAAGCTGTTGAATGGTGTCGGCGCTGTCGTCTTTTATGCGGTCGTTGATGACGATATGACCAGCATAGTCCCCATTAATGGCAACATGGATAATAGTTCCGATATGTGTGCAGTCTTTCCATGTGGCACCGATGGCATCCATCAGTTTTGTGTTGCCTACGTATACAACATCTGTTCCCACGCGAGCACGAATGCCTTGTCCGGCAATCTCCTCAACGTCAGTGATGTGGCAACCGTCTGTAGCCTCCTCTGGGAAAGCATCACGCAAAGCCGCTCCTATGGGGTGGGTAGAGAAATGTTCAACATGTGCGGCAAGATGCAGCAGGCGATGCTCGTCACATTTGTCAGGATGTATGGCTTCTACGGCAAAATTTCCGAAAGTAAGTGTTCCTGTCTTGTCGAAGACGACAGTATCAACCTTCGATAAGATGTCCATGTAATTGGCTCCCTTGATGAGAATACCTTTGCGCGAAGCTCCTCCGATACCTCCAAAAAATGTCAGCGGCACGCTGATGACGAGGGCACACGGACATGATACTACAAGGAACATTAACGCTCTGTAGAGCCATGTCGGAAAAGCAGTGGTGAAACTTCCGGAAAAAGCAGGTGGCAACAATGCCAGCGCAATGGCGGCAAAGACAACAATTGGGGTATAGATACGTGCGAATCTTGTAATAAAGGTCTCGCTCTTCGATTTGTTGTCACTGGCATGCTCGACTAAGTTCAGGATTTTCGATACGGTACTCTCTCCGAAACTCTTGGAGGTTCGTACAGTGATAACGCCCGACATATTTACACATCCGGAAATTACTTCGTCACCTTTTGCTATTTCGCGTGGCAGGCTCTCTCCTGTCAATGCTATAGTATTTAGTGATGAGACTCCGTTTTCCACGATACCATCGATGGGGACTTTTTCTCCCGGGCGAATGAGGATGAGAGAGCCGACAGGTACAGATGTAGGGTCAGTGGTGTCGTGTGTGGATGTGCTAATCTCATTACCTTCCGCTTGACCGTCTTTGCTATCTACAATATGTACGATGTCTGGGCGAATATCCATCAGGTGGGCTATGCTGTCACGGCTCTTGCCTTCCGCATATCCTTCAAAGAGTTCTCCCACTTGGAAAAACAGCATCACAAAGACTGCTTCCGGGAACTCAGTCTCTGCTCCTGGCAGGAAGCCGATACATAAGGCACCAATGGTGGCTATTGACATTAAGAAATGCTCATTGAAAGCATCACCGTGAACCACGCCTTCAAAAGCCTCTTTCAGTGTCTCATGGCCGACTGTCAGATAGGGTACAAGGTATACTAACAGCAGTTGCCATGTGGTTAGCTGATATGTCTTCTCAATGAATACGACAATAAGAAGTAATACTACTGCTACGGCAATCAAGACAATTCTTTGTCTCAAGCCTCCGTGATGATGATGTTCATGATGATGCCCGTGGCTATGTTCATGGCAATCATGTTCTTGCTCATGCTCATGATGGTGCTCATGAGTATGTGAACAGCATTCTTGATGATTATGTGAATGTGACATATAATTGAACTTTCCTCTTTAAAGTAACTTTTTGTTATATGGGTGCAAAGTTACAATTTTTTTGTTACTCCACAATCCTAATTCTTAGATAAATCTTCAAAGAGCTGATCGAGAGCTTTGTCAGCATTACCTTCTGCCTTGTTCAGGAGGGTTACAAACTTTGAGCCGATGATGGCACCGGCAGCATTGTCTTGCGCTGCTTTCAGAGTCTGGTGGTTGGAGATACCGAAGCCTATCATGCGAGGGTTCCTAAGGTGCATGTTGTCAATGCGTCGGAAATATTCCTGCTTGGTCTCATCAAATGACTTCTGTGCGCCTGTGGTGGAGGCCGAGCTTACCATGTAGATGAATCCGTCGGTGTTGTCATCAATGAAGCGGATGCGCTCTTCCGATGTCTCTGGAGTGATGAGCATGATAACTCGTAAGTCATATCGGTCGGCAATTGGCTTCACTTGTGAGAGATAGTCGTCAAAGGGCAGGTCAGGTATGATGATACCACTGATGCCCACCTCGGCACACGATTTACAGAAGCTCTCAATACCATAGTGTAGGATAGGATTGAGGTATCCCATTAGGATGAGAGGAATTGTCACCTTGTCTTTGATGTCTTGTATCTGGCGGAAGAGCGTCTTTAATGACATTCCGTTTTTCAAGGCGGTGGTGGCGGCACTCTGGATTACCGGTCCGTCGGCAAGTGGGTCACTGAAAGGTATACCTACTTCGATGAAGTCGATGCCTCTGCGTTGGAGGGTGAGGATGACATCACCTGTGGAGTCAAGTGTTGGACAGCCGGCGCAGAAGTAGAGGCTGAGGAATTTCTTGTCTTGTGGCCTTTCGGCAAAAAGCTTGTTGATTTTATTCATTGTTGTCTTTGTTTCGTTGTTGTTCTTTCGATATTCCGTTATTCCGTTATTCCGTTCTTTCGAGATGTCGTTATGTCGTGATTGCTTCAATGAATTCTTTTAGTGCTTGTCCCGGATTTGGAGTCTTCATGAAAGTCTCACCGATAAGGAATCCGCGGAAACCGGCTTGCCGGAGTTGTCTTACGGTAGCTGGATTGGATATGCCGCTTTCGCTAACCTTCACCGCATCTTTTGGCAGACGTTCTGCAAGGTGAAAGGAGTTCTCAACGTTGGTGACGAAAGAGCCAAGGTTCCGGTTGTTTATTCCGCATAGGTCGGGATTCAGTTCCGCATACTCCAGTTCTCGTTCATCATGCATCTCAAGTAGTACCTCAAGACCTAACTCGTGAGCCTTCTTAATGAGTGTCGCACATTGTTCCTTCGTGAGGCAGGCGGCGATGAGCAGTATTGCCGAGGCCCCACAGAGAGCGGCTTCATAGAGCTGCATCTCGTCGATGACGAAATTCTTGTACAGTATAGGTAAGGTGACACCTGATGAGCGTGCTGTGCGGATGAAATCATCATGTCCGCCAAAGTAATGCTTATCTGTGAGTATGCTTAACGCTGCGGCTCCATTTTGCTGATAGCTCAGCGGTATGATGTCCGCACGTCCGTCTTCCTTTATCCATCCTTTTGATGGTGAACGGCGTTTGAACTCGGCAATGATACCATAATCACTTTGGAGGAGAGCTTCTCGCAATGACACCTTCTTCTGGTGCATACGCTCCAGCTCCTCGCGCTTGGTCTTAATGATGTCTTGTAGGATATCTTTCATGAGTTCAGTTCTACGAATTTCTTGAATGTCTTTAATGCGTTGCCGCTATCGATAGACTCTCGTGCTATCTCTATGCACTCCTCAATGGATTTATTGCCTTTCTCAAGAACCTGTATTCCGAAGGCAGCATTGGCAAGTACAATATTCTTTTGTGTCGGCAAGGCGCGGTTCTCAAGTACGGCATCGAAGATCTCGGCAGCCTCTTCCTCCGTGGCTCCACCTACGAGTTCCTCTGGCTTGGCTATGTCGAAACCGAGATCTTGAGGACGGAAGATGTGCTCATATTGTTTTGTGGTTACTTTGAAGTCACCTGTAAGTGATATCTCATCATAACCGTCAATGGAGTTTACTATTCCATAGTCAATGCCAATTTTCTGATAAACCTGATGGTAGAGGCGCATTTGGTCGAGATTGGCTACTCCCAATAGCTGGCACTGTGGCTGTGATGGATTTACCAAAGGACCGAGTAGGTTAAATATCGTGGGGAATTGGAGCGCTTTGCGAATCGGACCGACGAACTTCATGGCGCGGGCGAAGAGCTGGGCATGTAGGTAAACGATGCCAGCCTCGTTGAGCGACCGGTTAAGGCGCTCTATGTCATCCGTGAACTTAATGCCGTGATGTTGTATTACGTTTGACGCACCACTTACAGATGTGGCAGCATAGTTACCGTGTTTCGCGACTTTGTATCCGGCACCGGCAATTACGAAACATGCTGTGGTTGATATGTTGAATGTGTTCTTACGGTCGCCGCCGGTACCAACAACATCTATATATCGGTCGGCGTTCAATATTGCCGGTACACCGGTCTCAAGAATACCGTCGCGGAATCCGAGCAACTCATCAACGGTGACGCCACGCATCTGCAAGGCGGTAAGCAAGGCGGTAATCTGTTCGGTAGGATATTCACTTTGAGTAATACCTATCAGTATTTGTTTCATTTCCTCACGGGAAAGTTCCTCGTGGTTCAGCATCCTGTTGAGGATGTCTTTCATTGTCTGTTTCATATCGTGTGTGTTAATTTTTAATGAATAATCAAATGGTGTCGGAAGGAGAAGAAAGATAACAGTCTTCTTTCATCCAGTTGAGAAGGATTTTGTGCCCGTCGGGGGTAAGCACGCTTTCCGGATGGAATTGTATGCCACGCACATTAAGCGTCTTGTGCCTGAGAGCCATGATTTGTCCTTCGTCACTCTCGGCGGTAATCTCCAGACATTCGGGGAATCCCTGTTTTGAGACAACCCATGAGTGGTAACGTCCAATGGTAATGTCGGCAGGCAACCCGTTGAAGATGGTGTCTGCCGTGTTATTGTCGGTTGAGTTGGTTATTATGTGACATGGTGTGGCTACACCGTGGAATACCTCCGTAAGATTCTCAAGACGTGCACCAAACACCTCGCCTATTGCCTGATGACCGAGACATACTCCCAGTATAGGCTTCCGTCCGGCATAGGTGCGGATAACATCGCATAGCAGTCCCGCCTCGCTTGGTATGCCTGGTCCGGGAGAGAGGATAATCTTATTGAATCTTTCCAGTTCCTCAAGCTTGAACTGGTCGTTGCGTAGCACTGTCACTTCCGCATCCGATTCTTTTACCAAATGACTCAAGTTGTATGTAAACGAGTCGTAGTTGTCAATGATAGCTATTTTCATATTCGTTAAAATTGTTCCGCCATAGTTATGGCACGTCTTAAGGCACCTAATTTGTTATTCACTTCCTGAAGCTCATACTCCTCATCACTCTTTGCGACAATACCACCGCCAGCCTGAAACCATAGCTCTCCGTTGCGGGATACAAAAGTACGGATGGTGATAGCTTGGTTGAGTGAGCCGTCAAGACCGATAAACCCAATGCAACCGCCGTATGCGCCACGGTTGTGTGGCTCATATTCTGAGATTAGCTGCATCGCTCTTACCTTCGGTGCTCCGCTAAGGGTTCCTGCGGGGAAGGTGTCGATGAATGCTTTAATAGGATCCTTTCCTTCATCGAGCTCACCGCTGACTCTTGAGACAAGATGAATTACATGAGAGTAGTACTGAAGGTCTTTGTAAAAGTCTACTTTCACATTATGGCAATTGCGGCTCAAATCGTTGCGTGCAAGGTCTACCAGCATGACATGCTCGGCATTTTCCTTTGGGTCATTTCTCAGATACTCAGCCCCTCTACGGTCGGCTTCGATGTCGTTCGTGCGTTTGGTCGTTCCCGCAATGGGGTCAATATATGCTTTCCTTCCATCGATTCTGCAATGTGTCTCGGGGGATGAGCCAAAGATGCGGAATCCTCCAAAGTCAAAATAGAAGAGGTATGGTGACGGGTTTATACTCCTAAGTGCCCGATATAGCTTGAAGTCGTCACCCTCGTATGGCTGGATGAACCGTCGTGAGAGAACAATCTGAAACACATCGCCGCGCTGGCAGTGTTTTATACCCAGACGTATGTTTGCCTTATGCTCCTCGTCTGTCAGCGTGCTTCTTACATCTCCTATAGGATGGAAGTCGTAGGCTTGTACGCTTGTTCTGTTGATGGCTTTGAAAATCTCGGAGATCTCGGTGTCTCCCGTCTCTCCTTTTTTATCAGTAATCTCTACAATCCTAAGCTGATTGTTGAAGTGATCGAACACGATAACCACTTTGTAAAGTATGTATAGTAGGTCCGGTGCGTCGTTTTTCTCCTGCGTCTCATCCTTCACGGCAATATTCTCAAAGTAGCGTACGGCATTGAAGGAAGTGTAGCCATAAAGACCACATACGCCAGCATTGTCACCCGTCACCTCAATACGGTCAGTGAGAGCATGGATGGCATCGGCGGTTCCGTAATTCTCATTAATGTCATGGCTCTCATTGCTTCCGTCAGGGAATGTTATGGTAGCTACACCATGGCTAATGGCAACGGATGCGATAGGTTTGGTGCCTATAAACGAACGGGAGTTGTTGCTGTCATGGTAGTCAGAGCTTTCCATTAACACACTCTGTGGATAAAGATCGCGCAGTCTCATATAAACACCTACCGGAGTGTAGAGGTCTGCCAGTATGGTGCGGCTCGTTGTTGTATAATTATATGTTTTCATCTCTAATCTTTAAACTTTAAACTCTAACCTTTAACCTAAAAGTTCCCATATTCTTTTGCCATTTCCTTATTACTTAGATAGGTCTCAACGTCTTTGTCACCTCGTCCGCTGACGGTGAGAACCACCACGTCATCCGGCTTAAACGACAGCTTTTTCAGAGCGGCAACGGCATGAGCGCTCTCAATAGCTGGAATGATGCCTTCCATGCGCGTGAGCTCATAACCGCCATAAATAGCCTCGTCGTCGTTGATGCTCAGTACTTTTGTCCGTCCTTTCACAGCCATGTTGCAATGCATGGGACCGACTCCGGGATAGTCAAGACCGGCTGAGATGGTGAAGGCTTCTTGTATCTGTCCGTCATCATTCTGCATCACCAGCATTTTCGCTCCGTGGAGAATACCAGTGGTTCCTTTGTGAATGGTTGCCGCGGTATGGTCTGTGTCCCAGCCATGACCACCGGCTTCTGCCAGTATAATCTTAACCCGTTCGTCATCCATGTAGTGATAGATAGTCCCGGCTGCGTTGCTTCCTCCTCCGATGCAGGCGATAAGATAGTCTGGATAATTACGGTTTACCTTCTCTTCCAGTTGCCATTTTATCTCCTCTGAGATAACGCTTTGCATACGTGCCACAAGGTCGGGATAGGGATGGGGTCCCATCGTTGACCCGACGATGTAGAATGTGTCGGATGGATGACAGCACCAGTCGCGTATGGCTTCGCTACAGGCGTCACTCAATGTCATGTTGCCAGTACGTACAGGGTGTACCTCAGCACCCAGCATCTTCATCCTTTCCACATTAGTGTGCTGGCGTTCTACGTCGGTAGCACCCATGAACACCTCACATCTCATTCCCATTAAGGCACAGACTGTAGCTGTGGCGACACCATGCTGTCCTGCTCCTGTCTCGGCAATGATACGGCTCTTGCCCATCTTCTTCGCAAGGAGGATCTGACCGATTGTGTTGTTTATCTTGTGCGCTCCTGTATGGTTAAGATCTTCCCGTTTGAGATAAAGCTGACAACCATATCGCTCGCTCATTCGTTTGGCATAGTATAGAGGTGACGGCCTGCCAACATAGTCCTTGAGCAATGCGTGATACTCTGCCTTGAATTCCTCTGACTCAATAATCGGGAGATAGGCCTCCTGTAGGTCATGTACACATTTGTAGAGTATCTCGGGAACGTAAGCTCCACCGAACTCTCCGTAGAAACCGTTTTTGTCAACTTGATAGTTTTGCATATATTTTGATATTTGTAATTTATTCTAATTAATATGGACAGATGTTGAAAAAGTAAGGGGTCCGCCGTAAGAACGACAGACCCCTTAGTATTTCTATGCAATTTTGGTAGGTATATATGGCCATCTTCTCACGATCTTTTGAACCTTGACTCCTGCCACCACCAAAAATTTGCTGTTCTGATTGTCATTTCCTTGTTGCTTAATTACATTTCGGATGCAAAGTTAGGTATTTTCTTTTAATCTGCAAATTTTTCGGACATTTTTTGAAAAAATTACTCTCGTTTCTTTGTTTTTGCTATATATTACTAAAATATTTTGTACCTTTGCGAATGAATTACAATTAAAATTAGAGTGAGATGAAAAAATTTTTAACATGTCTTTTAGCTACATTAGGTCTGACATCAGCCTGTGGACAACAGAGCTTTGAGGATGCTGATGTCAATGAGTTTGCTGAGATGGTTGGTAATCCTGATGTGGTAGTCTTAGATGTGAGAACAGCCGAGGAGTTCAAAGAGGGGCATCTTGACGGTGCCTTGAATATAGATGTAAATAAGGGAGACTTTTTGGAGAAAGCAAAGGCTGTTCTGCCAATTGATAAAACTATCGCCGTTTATTGCAGAAGTGGGAGAAGGTCTGCCGTTGCCGCTGTCGAATTGGCTTCTCAAGGCTATAAACCGGTAAATCTCAAAGGTGGCATTATAGCATGGGAGAAGGCAGGGAAACCTGTTACGACCGATATGTATGAGGTTGATGTGTTCAAGACGAAGAGTGGGAAAACTGTAAAGTTCCATGCGCTGATGCATGCCAGTATTCGTATAGAATATGACGGTAAGGAGATTGAGATAGATCCGGTTTTGAGGTTGGGTAACAGAACTGTTGATTATAAATCTATGCCAAAGGCGGATTATGTCTTTGTGACACACGAGCATCAGGATCATTTTGACAAGGATGCCATAAGCTTGCTCACAGGTTCTAATACTCTGCTGGTTACGAATAAGCGATGTGCCGATATGCTTGGCTCTGATGTGGTTCCAGTTACCCAGATGGCTAATGGAGAGACGTTGACGATTGCTGAGGGTTTCTCTGTGGAAGCCGTGCCGGCATATAACACGACAGAAGGACATTTACAATTCCATCCAAAGGGCAGAGATAATGGATATGTTCTCTCTGTCGATGGTTTAAAAATTTATATAGCAGGTGATACAGAGGATATTCCTGAGATGTCATCAATCAAAGATGTTGATATTGCTTTTCTGCCATGTAACCAGCCATATACGATGACTACAGAACAGCTCGTAAAAGCGGCGAGGATGGTTAAGCCTAAAGTGCTTTTCCCTTATCATTATGGTCAGACGGATGTAAGTGGAATATCCTCACAGCTTAAAGCCGATGGCATAGATGTTAGGATAAGGCATTACGAGTAATATTATAGGAATAGGTGATGAGGGTTATCGTATCTGATGAGATAGGGCAGGTATGTCCTGAGTTTGTGGGGGCTTGTGTTGAGGCGGATGTCATCAACACCACTTACGACGAGTCTTTGTGGAGAGAGATAAATGAACTTATTGACAAGTATCGCCATGAGTTGACGACGGTGTCTTTAAAAGAGATGACCAGTATAGCTGCGACACGGCGGATTTATAAGGCATGCGGCAAAGACCCTTCGCGATACCGTCCGGCATCGGAGGCTTTGATTCGTAGGGTGTTGCAAGGCAAAGACCTGTATCAGCGTGACACGTTGGTTGACCTCGTAAACTTGGCATCTATAGCATACGGGTATAGTATTGGTGGCTTTGATGCGGATAAGTTTGAGGGTGATACGCTGGTCCTTGGCATCGGACGTGAGGGTGAACCTTACGAGGGTATAGGCAGAGGTGTGATTAACATTCAGGGTATGCCGGTATACCGTGATGCCAAGGGCGGAGTAGGTACTCCCACCAGCGATAACGAGCGTACCAAGATGTCGCTTGCAACCCGTCATTTGATGGTTCTTATCAATGGTTATGACGGAAATGAGCAGCGTGTCAGGGAGAATGCGGAATACATACAGTCTTTGCTGCGGAAATATTGTCAAAGCGACGGTGGTACATTTTATATATATAAGGCTTACTCTTCGTCAAAGAATGACCCTATAGGCATAGCAGCTGACTCTGCCACACAACAGTTGTAGCGCTTACGGCTGCGTAGCTCACGGGCAAACATCGCCTTTGTGCCTTCCTCATCTTGCGTGAATCTCATGTGCTCGTCTATTCCAAAACCACCTGCCATGGTCTCCACGTCGAGGTTGTCGGTACCGATGAGTGTGAAAGTCCAGTGTTGTTTTTTCAGCTTATCTATCATCGTGCGAATCATCTTGAGGTTCCATTCCATGGAGCTGTTCTCCTCACCATCTGTGATTACGGTAACCAATACGTTGTCACCGTCGCACACCTGGGCGTTAACCTTTGATATGGCTTTACCCATAGCATCATAGAGTGGGGTGGCGGCACTTGGACGGTATGCATCCCATTTAAGCTCCTTCGTGTCTGAGGCGGGCGTGTTGTCATAATGCCATTTTATATGCTCGCTGTCGAAGGTGACGAGGGTGACGCGCTGCTCCTGGTTGGGATAAACGTCCTGCATCTGGCGCACGGTCTTGAGGGTCTCGTTCATACCGGCGAAGGCTTGCTTGCGGATAATTGACATGGAACCGCTCTCATCGACAATAATCAGGTTGAATACTCGCTTTACGTTCTTTTCATTCTGCTTTGACATAGTTGTAATTTTTAAATGATGAATACTTTGTTAAATAATGAAGTCTTTTATCTTTTTAAAGAAGTTATTCGGAAAAAATTAAGTAAGAGTGATATTTTTTTTGTAATTTCGCACCAAATAATTTGCGAATGCTTAATCAAGGACTGTCTGACAACGATATTATAAGGGGCTTCCGAAGAGGTGATACCGGCATTATCCGTAAGTACTTCTATGGGTATTGCAGGGTGGGGTATAATGTCTTCAACCAAAAATATCAGCTAAGCGAGAAGGAGAACCTGGATTTTATGTCATTGGCACACCAGTATGCTATTTATCTCATGGAGCATGATTGGAAGCCTCTGATGGACCATTCGCCGAATGTCAGCTTGCGCACCTGGCTCATAAACGGGTTCCGCTATGTAGTGTTAGATGCCTTGAAATGGTATCGTAAAGAGTATGGCAGCATTACATTTGAGGACTATCTGAGGTCGTTTGATGTGACCAGCGACTTGCGGCTGCAATTCAACCGCATCGTTGAGGATGTGTGTAACCATGCGTCTCTTTCCCGTGAGGAAAGGGTCATCATCGACATGCTGCTTCTGCAAGGATACAAGTCGAAGGAGATTGCCGAGAAGTTCGGAATGACACCATCTGCCATTTCACAAAAGTATAAGAAATTGAAGGATCAGGTCATCGTGCCGTACTTCCGTAAGAACTTCGACTTGGATATGGATACGCCGGAGATTATGGATGTGGTGCAAGAAAGCAGTGCGGCATACGGCGAGGAGTGCATGCAAGAGGAGAGAAGGATGGTTTATTCGTCAAGGTCTCTTGTTCCTCGTTCTTTGCGTGGACTCTTTGGCATGGGCAAGCGGTCGAAAGATAGTATGGATTATAGAGAAATTGACGATATGAAGAGAACAACACCTGAGTTTATAACAGAGTTGCAGCCTAATGAGATATTCGTGTTTGGCAGCAACCTGAGAGGAATGCATGGCGGAGGAGCGGCATACATTGCCTACCGCAAGTTTGGAGCTGTCATGGGACAAGGCGTAGGTCTGCAAGGACAGAGCTATGCCATACCGACAATGCAGGGTGGTGTGGAAACCATCCGTCCGTATGTGAATGACTTCATCGTGTTTGCCAAACAGCACCCGGAGCTGACTTTCCTCGTAACACGTATCGGTTGTGGTATTGCGGGATTTACGGATAGTGAAATAGCTCCGTTATTTGCCGCGGCACACAATGTGAGGAATATCGTACTGCCACCAAACTGGTAGATGTTGGTATACTTGTAAGTGGCAGTGCTGTTTAGGTCTTAGCTAAGGTGTTTGCTAAAAACTAATTTTAAAAAAACGTATTTTTGCGTCACGCGTCACACTTTGGGG